>JANOBS010000108.1:0-4109 GCA_031411755.1 Luteolibacter sp.
GTCGATCTGGCTCGGCCTGCAACGCCTCGCCAACGTCGGCATGAGCCGCTGGTGGTACCTCGGGATCTGTATTCCATTTCTCGACCTCTGGATTTTCTACAGGATGACCGTCTGCCCCGGCGGCTATGCTTTCCACAAGAAGCTCGATGGAGCGGGCATCTTCCTGGCGATCCTCTACTGGCTGGGCATGATCGCGATGATCCTTGGAGTGGTGGGAATCCTGCTCGTCCTTTCCGGGACGCTCGGTGATCCACAGATGAAACAGCAGTTTCTCGAGGAGCTCAGGAAAGCCCAGCAAGCGGCCCCGGCTCGTTAATGTCTGCCGCCAGTGCGTTTCAGAAATTCCCGGATCGCGGCATCCACCGCATCACCCCCAACGTCCATCAGATCGTCATGACCGGCTCCGGGGATGCCGAGGAACTGCTTGTCGGAAACCGTCGAGGCCTCGATCAGTTTCCGCCCGTGCGAGGAAGGAATCAACGTGTCCGCCTCGCCATGGATGACGAGCAGTGGGCATTTCACCTGGGGAATGCGCTTGAGGTTCGGAAAGCGGTCGCAGGGCAGAATCGGGAAAGGAATCCGCACCGCAAAGGCCGAGGTGAATGGTGACATCAGAATCATCCCCGCTGGCGTGTTCCGCTCAGCCAGCCACACCGTTGGGCCGCCACCGACCGAGCGTGAGATCAGCACGATGGACTTCGGATCGATCTTCCGCGTCTCTGTTAGATACAGCCAGGCTGCATCGATCGCTGCCTCGCAACTTTGTTCGAGCGGCTTTCCCGTGGAGCAACCGTATCCTGGAAAATCGTAGGCCAGCACACCGAAGCCCTCGTCTGCCCAGAAGTTCACAAGATCGACGACGGTTCCGAGATCCTCGCCGTTTCCATGCGTGTAAAGGATCGTCGGCATGTCCGGTTTCGCAGGCCGCTCGATCGCCGCGATCCTGTCACCGGTCGACGAAACGAATTTCACCAACTCCGAGTCATCCACATACCCCGGAGCCGGCGGGATGAAGATCAGCCGCTCGGCGAAGAATACCGCCACGATCAAAAGGCAGCCATAGATGAAGGCCAGCGATTTCAGCGGTCGCTTCCAGTTCCAGGTGCCGACGATCCACTTCCGCCATTTCATGCCAGATACTGGCGGATATCTGGAGGCTGTTCAAGACAGGAGGGGGCGAACCGCGATACGGGACGAAAATTTTTTGAAGAATTTTCTTGCGGAACAGACAGGTCTGTCTAGGTTGCTGGTGTGAGCAGCGTTCGCCAACAAATCCTCGAAACAGCCGGCCAGCTTTTTGGCGCGCGTGGCTACGAGCTTGTGGGCATCAATGAGATCATTGAAAAGTCCGGCGTCGCCAAGGCCACCTTCTACGCCCAGTTCAAGAGCAAGGAGAATCTCTGCACGGAGTGGCTCCGCGCCGAGGCGATGGCGTCGGAGTCCGGCAACCAGGCTCTCCTCGCTTCGAATGAACCGGCGATCGCCAAGGTGGAAAAGAAGTTCGTCGGATTGAAGAAGTATGTGAAGTCCACCGACTTCCGCGGTTGCCCCTTTTCCATCACGGCCTCGATGCTGTGTGCGGGCACCGAGGTCCGAGACGTGATCTGCCAGTACAAGACCGCGGCCCGTGACTTCTGGCATGAGCTTGCCAGGCAGGTCCGCCCGGGGTCCGCGACGTCGCGAGCCCTGGGAGATTCGCTCTTCCTGCTCTATTCCGGGGCAATCACCGAGGCTCAGAACGTCCGCAGCACCTGGCCGCTTGAGTCGGCGAAGGTGACCGCTCTGTCGCTTTGCCAAGTCGCTCCCGGGACGTAATGCAATTTTTTTGACCAGCTAAAGACATACCTGTCTGTCTATTGAATCTCCAAACCACCACCAACCACCATGAAACTGACCTTGCAAACCATCGAATCCGCTCCCGAGAATTCCCGCCCACTGCTTGAAGGAGTGGCGAAATCCCTCGGCTTCATCCCGAACCTGTTCGCCACCTTCGCTAACTCCCCTGCTGTGCTCCAAGGCTACGTCGGTCTCAGCGCTGCCTTCGCCAAGTCGGCATTCTCGGCGACCGAACAACAGGTCATCGCCATCGCCACCAGCGTGGAGAACGACTGTCACTACTGTGTCGCCGCCCACACCACCATCGGTCAAATGCAGAAGGTGGACGCCGCTGTTCTGGAATCGCTGCGGGGCGATCAGCCGATTTCCAACCCGAAGCTTGAGGCCCTGCGGGTCTTCACCAAGGCCGTTGTCAACCAGCACGGACACGTGGGCGAAGCCGAGCAGGCTGACTTTCTCGGCGCGGGCTACACCCCGGCGCAGGCGCTCGAGGTGGTCCTCGGCGTCGCGATGAAAATCCTCAGCAACTACATCGTCCATCTCGCCGGCCCGCCGTTGGAAGCGGCCTTCGCCGCGAACTCCTGGCAGCCCGCGTCGGCGGCTTGCACAGGCGAATCATGCGCCTGCAGCCACTGATCCCATCATGCCGGCAAGCTCAGGGGTGCCGGCCCTTTCAACCAACCAACCCTCCTTTACCATGAAAGCCACCTCACTCGACTCCACCAATTTCGACTCCACCCTCGCCTCCACTTCCGGTCCCGTCCTCGTCGACTTCTGGGCCCCTTGGTGCGGTCCCTGCCAGATGCTGGGTCCGGTGATCGATGAAATCGCCGCAGAAACCGCCGATCGCGCCCTTGTCGCCAAGGTCAACGTCGATGATGCCCGGGATCTCGCCCGCCGCTTCGAGGTCAAGAGCATCCCGACCCTCTTGGTCATCAAGGACGGTCAGGTGATCGAGCGTCTTGGCGGCGTGCAAACGAAGTCCCGCATCCTCACGGCCCTCGCGGCGGCCTGAGCATGGAATCATTTCCAACATCGACTCCATCATCATGAACCTGACCCAACGCCCGCCACGCAGCCCGCGCGTCCGCCTCGGCGGCTACACCATCCTGCCGCGGATCCTCGACAAGATCCGCGCCGAAATCGCCGGCACCAACGGCGAATACAAATACAGAAACCCCACCGACTGGCACTTCCTGCGGTTCACCGGGATCGACGCCGACGCGCTCTACGCGTGGGTCGAAAGCGGTGGCGGCGACTGGGAGATCCTAAAGTGGATCGAGGAAAATGCCGTCCACCGGCACACGCCTTGGGAGATCAGCCAGTGGGCCGCCTGGACCGAGACCTTCGCGTTTCACGACGTGGAGATGCGGGAGTGGTTCACCGGGGAAATTCGGAGGCTCAATCCGGTCCGGGACGATATCCGCAGTGTCTTTGATCGTCTCGATCTCGATGACCACGTCAGCTTCGGTGGGCTGGCGTGATTGGCTGGGAATGCTACAAACCGAACATCATGGCAGACCGATTCATGCAGACCGTCCTGACGCCGGCCGTCCTCGACGCAGAGCTTCACTACTATGGCAGGCAGTACCCGTCGTTCAACGACGCGCCGTCGGTCGATGCGCTGCGCGAAGATGAGGTGGCGTTCATTGAAGGTCGTGACAGCTTCTATCTCGCCACCGTCACCGAGAACGGCTGGCCCTATGTGCAGCATCGCGGCGGGCCTCCCGGCTTCGTGCGTGTTCTGGGTCCGCATCAAATCGGATTCGCGGACTATGGCGGCAATCGTCAGATGATCAGTGTCGGGAGTATTTCAAAGGAAGATCGGGTGGCCCTCTTTATGATGGACTATCCCCGGCGGGAGAGGGTCAAGATCCTGGGGCACGCCAAGGTCCTCGATGCCCGCGAGCATCCCGAACTCGTCCTGAAGGTCGCGCCACCCGGCGGACATGGAGCGAAGGTTGAAAGGATCTTCATCATCGACATCCTGAGTTACGATTGGAATTGCCCGAAATTCATCACCCCACGCTACACCGCCTCCGAAGTGGAGGAGGTAATCGCGCCTCTCAAGGCGCGCATCGCAGAACTCGAAGCAGCACTCAACTCCCGCCAGCCATGAATCCGCGACCACCACTCCCACCTTTCACCGAGGAGACCGCCCGCCAGAAAGTGCAGGCGGCTGAAGACGCCTGGAACAGCCGCGATCCGGAACGGGTTGCGCTCGCCTATACGGAGGACTCGCAGTGGCGAAACCGCGACGAGTTCTTCCAGGG
>JANOBS010000109.1:0-21718 GCA_031411755.1 Luteolibacter sp.
AATCCGACGAGCTCTTCGATCTCAAGGCCGACCCGCTGGAGAAAAAGGATTTCGCGGCGGAGCGTCCGGACGAGGTCAAGCGTCTCCGCGAACTCATCAAGGCTTCATGGCCCCGCCAGTAGCGCGCTGGATGATTTCCTGATAGACGGCGACCTCGCTGGTCTCGATGCGCTTGAGCTCCGGGTCCTTGTCGAGGTCGACGAAGTACAAGCCGAAGTCGGTGTTAGGATCAAACGCGTGACCCCACTCGCGGTTCGAGGTAACTGACCAGAAATTGTAGCCTTTCACCGGAAGTCCTTCTTCGAGCGCCTGCTCCACTTCCGCGAGATGGGCCTTGAGGTAGTCGGTTCGGTTCACGCCATCCGCCAGGGGAACGCTGCCGTTTTCGACAATGAAAAGCTCCTGATCCGGAAACCATCGGCTGAACCGCCGCAAGGCATGCAGCAGACCCCGCGGCCACACCGGAGCCTGGAGAAATCGTCCATGCGCGGCGGCCTCAAGGGATCGGAACTTGTGCAACCGGTGCGTCGGCAGACCCCAGTAATAATCGAGCCCGACGAAGTCCTGAGCGCCCACCGCCTCCTCCGGGCAGAGTTCCTTCGGCAGGCGTCCCGAGATTCCCAGATACCACCAGTTCGCATTGGCGATCAGGCTGGTGGTGCCCCAGAAGCGCCAGGCCCAGTTCAGCCAGCCAGCCTTGGATTTCAGCACCTTGAAGCGCTGCATCGGCTCCACCGGGACGATTTCCAGCAAGGTCTCATCGCCCAGCACCTCGCGCGCGATCAACCCAGCGAGCTTCACCTCCAATCCATCACTGATGGAAACTTCGGAGACGCCAGGTGCATCGGTTCGGATGCCGATGCGGATCCTGCCGCGGCGACGCACGCGACGCAGTTCACGGCTGTGTGGCTCGGCTTCGTCCTGGCCAGGATTTCCCTGCAAGACCTCCTGAAGCGAAAGCGGTCTCGGTGCCTCCAAGGGCACCGCGCCGGAGTGCGATTGCCATGCTGCGGCAAAGGATTCGCCGGACTCGCGCTGGAAGGCCGCCACGGCGCGGTTGACGCGGACGAGAAGGTCGCCGTGACCATGTGGAGCCACCACCACATAGGACTCATCGCTGAGACCGGTGACCAGAAAGCGGAAGCACTCGCCACCGATCATGCCCTCGGGCAGCAGGAAAAAGGCATCGCCATAGACGGCGTCAATCTCACCCGCCGCCAGCGAACTACGGGCTGCGTCGTAGTTGGCGAAGATCTTCTTTTTCGTCGAGCCGGGCAGATCGCGTTTCCAGGACTCCGGTTGGTTGCCGATGGCGATCACGCCGACCTTCAGTCCTGCGAGTGAGGCAAGGTCTGATTGGTTGTAGTTGGCATTCACCAGCACTGCCTTGCCGGTGCGGACGTAGGGATCGCTGAGCTCGAAGCCGGTCTGATCCGCTGCAGTCACACCACCGATGACCAGGTCGACATCGCCCTTCTCGCTGACTAGCGCCCCGGCGGTGGTGAACTTGAAGACCGCTTCCGCCAGGCCGCGATGGCAGGCCCCGAAATCCATCAGCATCTGCAGCCAGGTCGGGAAGCCGGTCACCAACGGGTTCACGCCGACCTTCGCGTCGGGATGATGCCGCTTGATCGCCACCCGCGCCCTTGCATGCGCGAGGAACAGGGAAGGGACCAGTTTTCCCACTGCCTCGGCCTCGGCATCCACATCCGATCCGCGCGGCAGGCCCGGCGGCATGTAGTAGCGGTTCTGCCACCAGGGCTTGATGAAGCCGAAGGTGAGCTGGCTCGGTTCGTTGAAGGTGATCCAGTAATCGACCAGGTCGCCGAGCGCCGCCGCCACGCGATCTGCATAGCGCGCGAAAAGATCGGGAAACTGTCCGCCGACCATCCCGCCGTAATCTCGCTCCAGCCACACAGGCCAGACGAAGTGATGCAGCGTCAGCATGACCTTCATGCCCTTCGCCCGGATGCAGGCGGCGACGTTCCGATAGTGGGCCAGCGCCTCGTCATCGAACTCACCGTCCGCCGTTTCCACCCGCGCCCAAGCGACGGAAAAGCGGAACAGCTTGCAACCCATCGCCGCCGCCGCGTCGACGTCCTCCTCGTAGCGGTGCCAGAAATCCGTGGCTCTGCCACGTGGCGTGAGGCCTTGGCAGCGTTCCCAAAGATCCCACACGTCCTCCTTCGCCGGATCGTGGGCCTCCACTTGATGATCGGCGTTGGCGGTGCCGAAAAGAAATCCGTGGGGAAAGGCCATGCGCTCCCGTCAAGGAGTCGCGGAAACGCATGCCGTCAAGTCCGATCCGCCACCTGAAGGTTCTGTCACTTGGCGGGAATCCTGAATTTCGCAGGCTGATGGCCGGGGGCCTCCACGCTGATCTCCCAAGCACCGCCGGGCTGCGGCGAGGCTGGAGCGGGGGGGAGTTGCAGGCTGCCCCTGAGTTGGCCACGACTCTCGCTGATGCCTTCGCCGAGTCCAAGAATGGCATTGATCAGGGTTCCAGCCTCTTCGGGATTCACTGCGGCCTGAGGTGGCATTGGAACCTGGCCCCAGACGCCCGCGCCACCGTTCTTGAGCTTGGCTGTTAGAATGGCAACGGCATCCGCGCGACCCCGATACTTCATCGCGACATCGACATACTTCGGCCCGACCGAGGCCTTGTCGACCTGATGGCAGGCGAGGCATTGCTTCGAGGTGATGAGCTTTTCAATCTCCGCGCTGAACTGCGGACCGCCGGCATCATGACCAGTCGGCGCGATGTAGCGGGCGCGGATCACGGTGTCCGCCGCCTTGGGCTCCGGTGTGTTCATGATGGCGAATTTCACCGACTCTCCAAAGCCGAGAGATTTGGGCTCATCCGTAAGTGTGACCAGTAGTGGGGGCTCAGCCTTCTTCTCCACTAGTGAAATTCCCGCCATCGAGGTGCGGCCACCCTTGTCGGAGACGATTGCCCGCAGATCGCTGCCCTTGGTCTCCGGCAGGGTGATGCGTTTGTCGGTGCCAATCATCCGCTCGGTCGCGCCTTCGGTGAGCCACCACTTGATCGAGGCACCTTCCGGCACACTGGCTTCATACTGGCCTTTCGCACCTGCCACGGCCGCGACGGTGACCATCGGTGGCGCCGCGTCTCCGGTGACTTTCGGGCGCAGTCGTTTGATCGCGCCGGTTTTGTTGAAATACCACTCGGTGCCGTATTCGAGCAGCCAGACGTTGCCGTCGGCATCGGTTTCCAGGTCCATCGGATGCCGCAGGCCCTTCATCAGCGGTTCCAGCTTCACGAACTCTTCGTTCTTGCCGAGCTTCGCTTTCCAGATCGTGGACCGCATCCAGTCGTAGGTCAGCAGGGTGTGATCGTCCTCCTTGTCGAGCAGGTTCCACTTTCTACCAGCATCGTAGTAGAATACCGGACCGGCCATCGCATTCCGGCCGCCGCTGCCCATTTCAGGAAACTCCACGCTCGCGGAGTAGGGATACCAGATGAAGGCCTTGTTGGCGGGTGGCAGGTCGACGAGCCCGGTGTTGTGGGTGGACGGATTTTTCGGCGCAGCCGGATCGGTCATGACGCCGGGCTTGCCGGTGGCGAAGTCGACGATCGGGTAGGGCTTGTTGTCGGCGACAACAAAGGGCCAGCCAAAGTTTCCAGCCTTCTTTGCCTGGTTGACCTCGTCGTGTCCGGCCGGGCCGCGATCGGTGGGCTTGGAGGCGTCCGGGCCGACCTCGCCCCAGTAAAGGGTGCTGTTCTTCGGATCGATCGAAAGCCGGAACGGGTTGCGGCAGCCCATGACGTAGATCTCCGGGCGGGTCTTCGGGGTGCCTTTGGGAAACAGGTTGCCCGCAGGAATTTCGTAGCCGCTCTCGGTCGGACGAATGCGGAGAACCTTGCCGCGAAGGTCGTTGGTGTTGCCTGCACTGCGCATCGCGTTGGTGTGATCGCGGCCTTCGCGATCATCGATGGGGGCACAGCCGCTGCTTTCGAAGGGGTTGGTATTATCGCCGGTGCTCAGATACAGCAGGCCGCCGGGGCCGAAGCTCAGCGAACCGGCCTGATGGCAGACCTTGTCCCTGCGGTCGGTCGGGATTTCCAGCAGCATCTTCTCCGAGGCCATGTCGATCACGCCTTCCTTCAAGGTGAAGCGCGACAGGCGGTTCAGCAGTTTCACCGGATCGCTGTAGTAGAGGTAGAGCCGCCGGTTTTTCGCGAAGGCGGGATCGAGCGTGATTCCGAGCAAGCCATCCTCGCGCGCCCAATTGCTTTTCGCATCCGCCTCGCGCAGGGCGGTGACGGGGATGGTGCCTATTTCAAACAAGCCGCCGGTCGAGGGACGGACGCGCAGCACGCGGCCCTCGCGCTCGATCACGTAGATGTCGCCATCTGGAGCGACGGAGATTTCCATTGGATCGCGAAGTCCGGAAGCGATGACTTCGGCGTCCGGCTGGGCCGCATGGAGGGAGCCGAGAAGGGCGAGGAGGGAAAACGTGGAGATCCGCATGACGTCGCAGTTTACGGGGCCATTGCAGGAGGTTTACAGGGAAATGTTCATTTCCGTTCGGAGCGGGCGGGGGAGGTGGACTTGCTGGCGGTTTTGCGGTTGGGTGGCTCTCGTTCCTTGAAATGACAATGAATCCTTCTTCCTTCGTCGCCGCGCTTGAACTCGGCGGCACCAAAACTGTCGTCGCGACCGGCCTCGCCGATGGCACCGTGCTGGAGGAGATCCGCTTTCCCACCACCACGCCCGACGAAACCCTGGACCGAGCCATCGAGTGGTTGGCCGGGAAAGGAACGCCGTCCGCCATCGGCATCGGGGCCTTCGGGCCGATCCGCGTGGACCCTGAAAGCGCGGATTTCGGATGCCTCCTCGCCACCCCGAAAGCCGGTTGGTCAGGCTCTTCCCTCGTCGGTAAATTTTCCGCCGCCCTGCCCGGTGTGCCGATCCGTCTGGATACGGATGTCAACGCCGCGCTCTGGGCCGAAGTCGCGCTTGGCGCAGCGCAGGGAGCTACCGATGCCGCCTATATCACTCTCGGCACGGGCATCGGAGCTGGCATTCTTTCCGGCGGGAGGCTCGTCCACGGTGCCCTGCATCCGGAGTTCGGTCACCTCAAGGTTCCCGTCGCGCCCGGCGACTCCTTTCCCGGCGTCTGCCCCTTCCACGGCAACTGCCTCGAAGGCCTCGCCAGCGGACCGGCCATCGAAGCCCGTTGGGGGAAGGCCGCCGCCGAACTTGCCCCCGATCATCCGGCTTGGGAAATGGAGGCCTGGTATCTGGCCCACGGCATCCTGTCCTTGATCGCGATCATTTCCCCGTCCTGTGTCATCGTCGGCGGTGGTGTTTCCCAAGCGGATGGCCTGCATGCGAAGATCACCGCTCGTCTAACAGAAATCACCAACGGCTACTTTGCAGCCGAGATGTTGGAATCCCTCGTCGTGCCCCCGGCCCTCGGACAGGAAGCCGGCATCAAGGGCGCGCTGCTGCTGGCCGGTGGAGCCTGATCACTCGCTGTCGAGTTCGATCCGGTAGCGTGGCAGACTCGTATCGATCTGCTGGCTCCACGCGTCGATGCCCCCGGTGATGCCGAAGGTTTCCTTCAAGCCATGTCCACGGAACCACGCGACGAGGTCGAGGACGTTCCGACCGCTGTGATCGAGCAGGAAAATCCGCGTCGCGGGATCGCTGGCGAAGAGCGCTTGCTGGAGTTCCTGGGTGAAGAACTCGCTGCCGGGAATGGCAACGGCTTCGAATTCCTCGCGCGTCCGGATGTCGATGAAGCGCGGCGGATTTTCCGAATCGAGCGCCAGTTTCGCCTCGGCCGGGGAAATGAGCATCTCCAGGTCGTGGCGGTGGCTGTCGAGCAGGTGGGCCACCACTTCCTGCGCATCCAGCTCCGAGCGGGCGGACAGCGCGGCCAGCGTCTCGTCATTCGAGAACGCGCAGCTCTGGCAGCCGCCGAGGTGGTAGCGGGCGAAGAGGGCTCGTTTCGCCCCCGGCAGGGCGTCGAGGACGGCCCCCATTTTCCAGTCGGGGGTGATCAGCGGAGCGGACATGGCGGGATGCTAGGCGGACGGCGCGGATTTTCCACTGTTTCCCGGAGCGATCCTGTGTGAAAAGTAGCGCGCAATGCCTCAAGAACGGGACCCGGACGAACCAAAGATCTATTTCCTGCCGAACCTGATGACGGCCGGAAACCTCGCCTGCGGCTTTTTCGCGGTGCTGATGATCTTCTTCGGCATGATCGAGGTGACGAAGATCGCCGAGGTCAGCCGACTCTCCGGCGACCCGCATCTTTCCGCCAAGGAGACCTTCGAGATCACACGGAAATACTACGAATACGCCATCCTGCTGATCTTCGGCTCCTGCCTCTTCGACCTGCTCGACGGTCGTCTCGCCCGGCTCGGTGGGCAGGAATCGCCCTTCGGCCGCGAGTTCGACTCGCTGGCCGACATCGTCTCCTTCGGCATGGCTCCGGCGATGCTCGTGAGCAAGGCGGTCCTTTTTCCACTCGAAGGAAATGTCGGCTGGGTCCTGGCCTTCGTTTACCTGCTCTGCGGCGCGATGCGTCTGGCGCGCTTCAACTGCCTCGCCGCGATGCCGAAAAAGCCCGGCGACCGCTCCGACTTCCGCGGCATTCCGATCCCGATGGCCGCCGGTTTCATCGCCTCGCTCACCTTCCTCATCATCGACATCTACCGCACCGACCGTGATCTGGGCCTCTGGAAATACGGCCTCGCGGCGGCCATGCTCGGTCTTTCCGCGCTCATGATCAGCGACGTCCGTTACCCGAGCTTCAAGAAGGTCGACCTGAAAACCAAGGGCACCTTCTGGGCCATCATCGTCGCGGCGGTCCTCGCCGTGGTGACAGTGAAATACCGCTACGTCATGCCGGTGGTCCTCTTCAGCCTCTACCTCGCCTACGGCCTCATTCGTCCCCTGATCTCGAAGCGCCTGCGCCGCGACCTCGAGTCCGCCGTGGATGATGTGGAGGACGATGAGCCCCCGGTTTCCACCGACCACCCGACGCCTTGAGTTCCGGACTTGCGGGAGCGGAGGACCGTGCAAATGGTCAGGCCATGGAGGAAAAGAACCTGAAGCGCCGCCGGTGGGTGGTCATCCTGCTTTGCACGATCCCGCTGTGGCTGCTGGTGTCCGGCGGGCTGGGCATCTGGGGCTATTTCCGGGCACAGAAGGAGGAGCAGAAAAAGGAGGCCGCGCGCTTCGCTATCGTGGTGTCCGCGCCCTCAATGGCGGATGATTTTCAAAAGCTCGCTGTTGTCATTGGGGCGCGGAATTCCGCAGTCGACGGAGGCAAGGGCCTGACCCGTGCGGCGTCCTGGATCGAGGGTATCCTCGGACCTTCGAATACCGGCTACGCGGTCCAGAAATTCACCGGCCCCGAGACCGGAGGCCTGCCGATCCTGCGCATCGACCTCCAGGGCTCCGAGGAAAAGGCCCCGCCGCTGTGGATTGTGAGCGCCTATGACAGCCCGACCGATGAGGCCGGCATCGCCGATGCTTCCAGCTCCGTCGTCGCGATGGTGGCGGCGGCGCAGGCCCTGGCGGGAGACAAGCCGGTCCGCCCGGTGCGCTTCGTGTTCCTGCCGCACGGTCACGAGGCCTCGCAGGTGGTTAGCACCACCGAGACGCGTTTGATGAAAATGATCTCCGACGAGGGGAAGGCCCGCTCCATCCTCTGCCTTGGCAGCCTGCGTGGCAAAGGCGGGCTCGCGCTGGCGAGTGCCGACTCCTCGAATCCGGCACTGGCCGCGCTGTCTGCCCTCGGCACCGTGCTGCCGGTCGAAAAGGCCAGCGGCACCCTCGCGGCACGGCTTTTCTCAAACGGACTTCCCGCCGTTTCCCTCACCGCCGATCCAGCGGAGCCTGTGGCCACGGACGCGACGGACTCAGAACTCCTGGCCACGTCCACCGGTCGATTCGTCGAACTGATCCGGCGGCTGATGGTGGGAAAGTGAGATTTCGCGCAAAAACCGCTTGCGCGGGTCGGCCGGGGCCGCATACAACCCGCCACGCCTAACGGCTAAAGGGGGATTAGCTCAGTTGGTAGAGCACTTGCATGGCATGCAAGGGGTCAGCGGTTCGAATCCGCTATCCTCCACCATTTTTTCCGGAAACGTCCGCCACCAGCCTCCCCCCGGGAGGCTTTTTTATGGGTTCAGGAGCGTGGACGTCTCCGTCCACAGCAAGGCCGACCAGGTAGGCCTCCACCTCCGGGCGGTCCAGTGGACAAGCATTTTTGAGCCAGAACGCCACATTGCTTCGGCCGAAATTCACTCGCCAGAAACCAGGTGTTCGCTCAGTATGTTCGAGAACGAGTTACACCATTGGCCCGAGAACGAGATGCAAGAAAATGACGACGAACTCCTCACTGCATTCAAGACCTTGGGAATCAGAGTCGGGGATATTTTCGAAGATTGTGCGTTCCACCCAGTGCTTTGCCTAGGAGTCGATTACCAGGACGATAATATCTGGGGAGTATCGTTGATCGATGGGAGCTACCCTCGATCCTGCAGTCTTCTGTTTTGCGGGGTTCGGAAGCTGAGTTTGGATGAGGCTTGGAAAATCAAGACGCGTGGTCCTTCCGAAGAAAAGGACGCTGCACAATTCTCGCTTGAGAATCGGTGGTGGCGCGAGCCTCTGACACCGGATGCAGCGATAGAGATCGGGGATGCAATCTTACCACGAGGGCTGGCACTCGATCCACAAAGCAAAGACCAAGCAATTGGTCCTGTTGATGCCTAAGCCTTGAAAAATGAAGAAGTCGTCTGCAATCCCCAAGCTCCAGGTTGCTCGGTTGTTTTTAACGGGACTAATTTGCTCGATGGGCATGCTTTTGCTCTTCGAAGTGTCGATGCCACATGGAGGATTCTTGATTTTGTCCGCGTACTCCTTGGCCATATTCCTTGGCATTGTGGTGGCTTCCTGCCTTCTGAAGGATACCGCAGTGAATCGATGGAATTGGATTTTGTGGGGGTTCCTTGGGTTGCTGCTGAATTGGGCTGTTGGATTTCTATTTGCACCGCTCTAAGACAATCATGCCGTTCCGTGGTTAACCAAGAATCCGAAGCTGACCCATCCGACTCGGGTATCGTCTCGAATTGTATCGTCTCGAATTGAGTTCGGACTTTCCTCCCCGCCTTGGATGGGCCTATACATTCATGAACCATCAAACCATGAATCCCCTCATCATCGGCACCAACGGAGCGGTCTCGGCAATCGATCCGAAATCCGGGAACGTGCTTTGGAAAACGGTGCTCACCACCGGTGAGTTTCTCTCCTCCACGAGTCATTCCGACGTCTCGGTGCTCGTTCAGGGCGACGTGATCTTTGCCGGCGGGTCCGGACATTTGTTCTGCCTGGAGGCCGCCAGCGGCCGGATCCTCTGGCACAATCCCCTGAAGGGCTTTGGTCACAACGACATTTCCCTGGCGATGAATGGCGTGTCGGTGCAGTTCCTCACCAAGGTCGAGACCTCCAGCAATGGGACGTCGAATGCTTGATTGTGCTAAATCTAAGCGTTGCCTGGCAAGACGGCCGCCTGGTGATCTTCCGGCTCCAATCCTCCAACAAAAAAAGCGGCCATCGCCGTGAGGCCATGACCGCTGGGATCGGGAAATCAATCGGGCTCAGGACTTGTCGTCGCCGCCGAACATGCCCTTGAGGCCGCCCATCAGGCCGCCGAGGGAACCGAGGTCCGGCATGTTGCCCGCCATGACCTGATCGACCATGCCCTGGTATTCGGCCGGGACCTTGCCCTTGATGAAGTCCACCACGGCTTGAATCGCTTGGTGGGACTGTTCCTGGCTGAGGCCCAAGCTGGCGAGTTTTTGTTCGAGTTCGTTCATGGATATGAGGGATTGAAAAGTGCCGGAGACAGGACTCGAACCTGCACACCTTTCGGCTCCTGATCCTAAGTCAGGCGCGTCTACCAATTTCGCCACTCCGGCTTTCAGTCCGGACGCTAGCGGCCCACCGCTCCGGATCAAGGCCGGATGTTTGGATCGAGACGCCGGAGTGTCCGGACGGCGGCGGCGGGATCGACGGGTTCGTTCAAGGCCAGCTCCAGCACGTGAAAGCGCGCACCGAGGTGGGAGGGGTGGATCAGGGTCTGGAACTGCCGGATGGCCGAGGGATCGGGACGGTTTTCCATCGCCTGCAACCACGGCGCGGCGAGACGGGTGAGCCAGGAGCCCTGATCGCTGAATTCAGCGGGCACCATGCCGAGCGCCAGCGCTGCCTCCGCGACGTGGGTGAAATCGACATGCGCGGTGATGTCGCGTTCACCGGGATCGGCCAGCGGGTCTTCTCCGGCCTGGTGCTTGGAAAAGGTCCGCAGGGTGCCGGTGGTGCGGGACGGCGAGTAATAGTCGGCCCGCGCGAAGCCGTAGTCGGGCCAGAGCAGCAGGCCTTTTCCGAGGACGGCGGCCAGCGAGGAGAGCAGCTCGGAATAGCCGGTGCGGACCTCCGTGCGGTAGCCTTCAGGAAAGGGACCGGTCAGGGATTTCGTGGCGTCCTTCAGCTCAGCAGAAAGCGAGGCACCCGTGAGCCAGTGGAAACTCCCGTCCGCCCAGCCGATGTGACACTCGGTCCAGGCACCGTTTCGCCACTCGATGACATGGAAGGGCAAGGCATCGAGCAGTTCGTTTCCGAAGGCGATGCCCGGGCGAACGTCCAACGCGTCCAAGCTGTCCACGAAGGTCATCGTTTTCCCGAATCCGGAAAGTGGTTCGCGCTGGGCGGCGGCGAGCTTTGGCAGCGGTTCGACGACCACATATTCCAGACCTTGAAACGCCTCGGTGTCGATCGACCGCAGGGCCGTGAGGACATCCTCCGCCAGCGTGCCGTCGTGCGCTCCCAGCTCGAGGATCCGCCATTCGGTGGGTTTTCCAGCAGCGGCCCACCATTGCAGGAAGCGTCGGGCGAGAAGGGCCCCGAAGACCGGGCCGACGCTGACACTGGTAAAAAAATCACCCGCCCGCCCGACTTGGCGGGTTTCGCGGGCGTAGTAGCCGCGTGCGGGATCATAGAGCGCGGTGGCCATGAACTCCGGAAACGGAATCGGTCCGCTGGCGGCAATCCGTGCCGCCAGGGTGGCGGTCAACGTGGGAGTTGCCGAGTCGGATTCGGATGGGTATGAGTGGGGGACTGTCACCTGACAGAGACTCTCTAATTCCTTCACCGGCATGGCAACACGAGACAAGATCGTCCGCAACAGAAGCCGGAAGCGTCGCTTCTATCGGCGCAAGGGATTCTGGTTCGGGTTGTTCCTTTTCGGGGCGATCGCGACCGCAGTCGGGTGGTTCGGCTTCATGGAATACTGCAAGGCGTACCGCGCCCGTGCCGAGGCCTATGATCTGGAGCGGATCAACGACCTTGAGGTTCCAAGCGTGATCGTCGACCGCAACAACAAGGAGATC
Organism: Luteolibacter sp.; assembly: GCA_031411755.1. Classification (GTDB taxonomy): domain Bacteria; phylum Verrucomicrobiota; class Verrucomicrobiia; order Verrucomicrobiales; family Akkermansiaceae; genus Luteolibacter. The sequence goes on from JANOBS010000109.1 coordinate 11,432, forward strand.
GCCCGGATTTTCGTCCAGAACCGCAGCATCATTCCTTACGAAAAAATCCCGCAGCGGTTGATCAAAACGCTGGAGGCCGGTGAGGACTCACGTTTTCAGACCCATCACGGCGTCGACTACATCGGGGTGATCCGGGCGGTCCTTCTGAATGCCCAAGCCGGTGAGCGGAACCAGGGCGCGAGCACCGTGACCCAGCAGCTCGCAAGAAACGCGTACCCGCTGAAGGAGGAAACGAAGCGTCTCGGGGAAAACGACTACAAGCGCAAGCTGGTGGAGGCCTTCCTCGCCCGCCGCATCGAGGACCGGTATTCCAAGCCCCAGATCCTCGAGTTTTATCTCAACCGCATCTACTTCGGCAGCGGCTTCCACGGCATCCGTTCGGCCTCGCTTGGCTATTTCGGAAAGGAACCAGCGGACCTGAGCCTCGAGGAATGCGCCTCGCTCGTCGGCCTGATCAAGAACCCGACCGGGCTCTCACCACTCAACAATGTGGAGGGCAACAAGAAGTCCCGTGACCACGTCCTCGACCGCATGAGGGAGGAGGGTTCGATCACCGTTGAGGAGCTGGTGCATTGCAAGTCCCAGCCGGTGAAGCTCGATCCGAAGCCCTTGCAGCGCGGCACCTCGCATCTTTACGAACGTGTGGCCGATGAGATCCGCACAATGCTCGGCGATGAGGCCCTGGCTGCCGGGGGCTACCGCATCCACACCACCATCCTTGCCGAGGCCCAGACCGCCGCCCAGGAAGCGCTTCAGAAATCCCTCGCGGCTGCCGAGTCCCGCCCCGATTACGCCAATCCAAAGTACGCCGACTACCGTAAATCCTCCGGCAAGCCCGCCGAGTATCTCCAGGGCGCGGTCCTGCTGATTGATCACCAGAACGGCGAGGTGCTGGCCCATGTCGGGGGGCGCGATTACGCTCAGGTGCCGTTCGATTTCATTGAAATGGGCCGCCGCCCTCTCGGGACCGCATTTTTTCCCTTCCTCTATGCGGCGGGTCTGTCCGGTGGCATGACCCCCGCCTCGCTGGTGGCCGATGAGCAGATGGACAACCGCGCGGTGATGATCGGTGGTCGTGAAGGCGTTCTCGGCGAGTGGGGCATGGAGGTTGCTTCCCCGAAATACGAGGGCCAGATACCCGTCAGGCGCGCCTTGGAGACTTCGAAGATCGCTGCCTCGGTCCGCTTCGGCCAGCAGGCCGGGCTCGGCCGTGTCGCTGAAACGGCGGGGGCGATGGGACTGCCGATGAAGAATGCCGAGCTGCTTCCGCGGATGTGCCTGGGATGGGAAAGCGTCTCCATGAAGGAGGCAGTGCGGGCGATTTCCACCTTCGGGCGCAATGGCGATCCAGGTCCGGCTCCGGGCGAGTTCCACTACATCGACTGGATCGAAAACTCCAACGGCTCGCCAGTCTGGAGCCGGCTCCGGACGGAGCGGTCATTTGCTCCGGCGATCGATCCCGCCACGTCGTTCCAGATTCATTCCATGCTCGCCGGTTCACTGGCCCGTGGCAGCTCGAAGGGCGCGCTGGAAGGACTGATCGAGAAGCCGTTTCTCGGAGGAGGGAAGGGCGGCACCAGCTCGGATTTCGCCGATACCTGGTTCCTCGGTTACAATACCCGCATCGCCTGCGGGGTGTGGACAGGATTCCTCCAGAACAGCGGTCGGCCGATCTATCCCGGAGCCTTCAGCCGTGATCTCTCGATGCCGGTCTGGCAGGCAGTGATGAATGCCACCGCGCCCTCGTTCGGTGGGGAGGAAATCAAGCCGCCGGCGGAGATTGTCGACGTTCCGGTGTGCCGGGTCTCCGGCCAGCGGGCTACTCAGTTCTGCTACGAAGTCGTCGAGGATCCGGCCACCGGTCAGATGCGTTCCCGCTCGGCGGCGATCCAGGAGTATTTCCGCAAGGGCACCGAGAGCCTGCCATTCTGCCCGCTGCACTCCGGTGCCGATGGGGTGGGAGGCAGCAGCGTGGCCAACGTCCCGACCATGGACGCCATTCCGGTGCGGCCCAAAGCTCCGGTGCTGCTCGGGGATGACCCCTACCACTCCGAGCAGCCGGAAGTGATCCAGGTCAGCGGCGACGGCGGATTTTTCCGCCGGCGGACCAATGTCCTCGACAGCCTCGACCTCGGCGACGGTGAGGAGCAGATCCGACTGCCTGCTCCGAATCGGCTGAAGATCGGGGACGATTGAGCAGCGGCGTGCTTGCACCTTTGGATTCGCCCCGGCATCGTTCGCCCGTGCCCGGAACGACGGAAATCACAAGGCGTTGGAGCGGATATATTTGTCCGGATTGCCGTTTCGTTTTTCGCGTTCCGAAGGATCATGACGGCATGGGGCTGGTCTGCCCCTCGTGCCGGCGTTTGCTGAAGCTGCCATTCCCTGGCGATCTGCCGCCGCCGCTTGTCATTTCCCAGCAGGACACTCCAGAGCCGGTGATCGTGGCGGCGCAAGGAGAGCCTGCGCCACCCCAGGGTGAACTGCGGAAACGCCGCCGCCGTCTTTCGAAGGACAAGGAGGCAGCCGCGCCTGACTGGGAGCAAAAGCGTGGTCTGCGTTCAGCCCGTTCCGAAAAAATCCTGATGGCCTCCATGATCGGCGGAGCGGTGCTGCTCGTCGTTGCGGCGCTGCTTGTGTTCCTGAAATCAAAGCCCGCCGTTCCGGCACCACCACCTCCCCTCTTGACGACGACCCCGGTCGTCTTGCCGCCCATCGCGCCACCGCTGCCCGACGAGACTCCGGATGTGGGAACCTTTCTTCGTGTGGCGGAGCCGCTTGCGAAATCCTTTCTGGAAGGGAAATCCGTGGCCGATCTGCTCGCCGTGGTGCGGCATCCGAAGATCACCGGCCCACGTCTGCGGGAGCGCCATCCCGATGGCTTGCTGAAGCCGCCGGGCATGGAGGCCTTTGCCGAGGGCGGGCAGGTCATTCTGGAAAAAAACACCGCCATGGTGAAGGTTCGCACTGGGACCTTCGAGGAGCGTGAGGTTTCCTTTTTCCGATCCGCCGATGGCTGGAAGGTCGATTGGGAAAGCTGGGTCGGCTGGTCGGACATGCCTTGGGATGAGTTCATGGAAAAGCAGCCGAAGACGCCTACCCGCTTCCGGGTCCGCCTGAAGCCGATCATTTACTACAACTTTGGTTTCTCCGATGACCGGAAATGGCGCTCCTACCTCGCCGAGTCACCGGATGGAAACCACCGGCTCTTTGCCTACGTCGAGCGCGGCTCCCGAGTTGATAACCTGATCAATTTCGTCGATAATCCCAATGGAGGCGACTACGTCCTAGATCTGTGTTTCCCCGCCGACAATCCCGGCAGCAACCAAGTCCTGATCGAGGACCGGATCGCTGAAGGATGGGTGGAGCCGGAACCCACGGATTCCCCATGAAACCCGCCCCGCCCGCCGGCACCATCGACAAGGTCCAGGAACTCAATCTCGATCCCGCCGTCTACGGCACCTTCGCGGAGATCGGCGCTGGTCAGGAAACGGCCAACTGGTTTTTCCGTGCCTCCGGATCCGCAGGCATGGTGGCGAAGTCGATCTCCGCCTATGACATGACGATGAGTGATGCCATCTACGGGCACACTGATCGCTACGTCTCCAGCCAGCGGCTCACCGCCATGCTCGATCATGAGTTCGGCATTCTCGTCGAGCGCCTGGGTCCGAAGCGGGGAGACAGCACGAACTTCTTCTCCTTCTGCAACACCGTCCGTGCCCGTGGCTGGAAGGACACCGCCGAGTGCCACGGCTGGCTCGGCATCCGCTTCCAACGGAAGCCCGGTGATCCACCTTCCGACATCATCCTCCATGTCCGGCTTCTCGACACGCGGAACTCCGATCAGATGGAGGCGCTTGGCGTCATCGGCGTGAACCTCATCCATGCCACCTTCCGTTCACGAGGGCACCTCCGGCATTTCGTCGAGGCCCTGACCGACAACATCGGACCGGGTCGCATCGAGGTCGACCTCCTCTGCTTCGGCGGGCATGGCTACGACTATTTCGACAACCGCCTCTGCGCGCTCCAGCTCGTCGAAAGCGGCTTGACCGATGCCACGCTGTTCCTGCCCGATGGCCAGGTGGTCCAGCCGGCGGAGACCCTTTACAAGCGTCCGATCCTGCTCCTGCGCGGCAGCTTTGACCCAGTCATGAAGCTGCATCTCGAGATGCTCGATCAATCCTCAAAGGTGTTTCAAGAGGCCCTGCTTCCGGAAGATCATGGCAAGGAATTGGAGTTGTGCGAGATCACCATGCAGAACCTCCTGCGCGGCACCGAGCTGGATCCCGTGGATTTCCTCGATCGCGCGGATGCCCTTCAGGCGCTTGGAAAAACCGTGCTCGTCTCACGCTTCGCCGAGTTCCATCGCCTCGCCGCGTTCCTGAACCGCTGCACCAGCAAGCCGGTGGGAATCGTCCTCAGCATCGGCCTGCTCAACGAGCTCTTCAAAGCCAAGTGGTCCGAGAATCTCGCTGGTGGCCTGCTGGAATCCTTCGGTCGCCTCTTCAAGAACGGACTTTCGCTTTACGTCTTCCCTTGGGCGAATCGCCGCAACGGAGAAATCGTTACGGCTGAATCCTTCATCGCTCCGGCCGAGCAGCGCCATCTCTACCAACATTTCCTCGAAAACGGCATGATCCGCAGCGTGCCCTGTCCCCATCCGGAACTGCTGGCCTGCACCAGCCGCGATGTGCAGCACCTCATCGCCGAGGGCGATCCCAAGTGGCGGGACTTCGTCCCCGCGGAAGCACAAGAGATCGCCGCCCGGCGTGGAGCGGTGGTGTGAGGGGGAGCGATTGGCGCGGCGTTCAGGCCGATTCCGAGGAATATCGGTTGCCCCGGCAGGGACAGGAGGAGATGAAAAAAGCCGCCGCCCTGGAGAGGACGGCGGCTGGGATCAGTCGTTTGATTTCAATCCGGGATCAGAACGAGTAGTTCAGACCGATGGAGCCACCGTGGCTGGTGAGGCCGTCGTCGATGGCTATTTCCCCGCGATAGCCGATATCCAGCGTGAGGTAGTTGGTGAGGCCGATTCCGGTGCCGGCGGTGATGAGGACGGCGGAGCTTTGAGTGGCTCCGACGACGCTGAAGGGCACACCGCCGAAGGAGGCGGAACGGCGGTTTTCACCATCCTCGAATTCATGCGCATAGGCCACCGAGGCGTAGGGGCGGAAGGTGCCGTAGTTGGCGTTCACGCGATAGCCGATGAGACCGCGAAGCGAATCGTCCTCATAGCCACTGATGGAAAGCGGCAGTGCGCCGGTCTCGGTGAATCCATCCGCTTCCACGTTCTGATACTCCAGACCGATGAAGGGTCCGTGTTTCACCTGCTGATTCCCCATGGTGTATCCGATGGTCCACAGGGCCTGGAGGCTGTTGGCATCCTGTTCTCCTGAGGCGAGTCCGCCGAGGACGCCTCCGAGCGTGCGGGTGGAATCGAAGCTGTGATCGCCGTATCCGACGAGGAAGTCAGAGTAGAGACCCATCGCCGTGCCCCAGGTGCCGTAGATGGCGCCGCGGTAGCTATCGACATCGGTGGAGCCGCCCTGGCCATCAAAGCTGCCGCGTGATCCATCGAGCACGATGCCGAGAACGAACTCGGGGGAGAGCCGCCAGTCGAAGCCTGCGGTGAACGACCAGGTATCGCCACTGAAGTCGGCGAGATTCCCAGCGGCATCGTAGTCCTGGCTGTCATAAGAGGCGGCGCCCCAGACATTGCCCTTTCCAGCGGAGCGGCTGACCGATTCGCCGGGGATCATGCCACCCTTGGAGTCCTGGGTGGGAGCCGAGGTTTCGGTGATGGTTTCGCCGCCATCACGCACGACGGCGAGGTGGTCCTGGACCATGCGGTGCAGGCGGTAGTTGCTGTTCGTCACCACGGTGGAGAAGCCGAGGTAGTTGCTGGGATCCAGGGCCGCGAGGCTGGCCTGGACGGTGCCGAGATCGGAGTTGTCGAGCGCGGCGATGAAGTCCTGGGTGAGGGGATTTCCGCTGCTGACCGAGGCATCGATCGCGCCGGCGAGGGCCACCTGATTGGTGGTGAGTCCTGGAAGGGCGGCGAAGTTGTGCTGGACGTTGAGGACCAGGTTGGTGTTCGCGTCCGCCAGGGCGGTGGTCATGAAGTACTGGCTGAGGACGTTGTTGGTATCGGAGATGCCGACATTTCCCACCTGGGTGCCGACGAAGCCGGTGTCGGTGGCATTGACGTTGGCGTTGTACTGGACGCCGAGTGTGCCGAGGGCCGGATAGCCGAGGATGGCCGAATCACTGGCCACCACGGTGTAGGTGCCATCGCGAATGACCTGGTTGTTGTTCGTGGAGGAAATGCGGAGGTTCGCGCCGGCGACATTGTAGCTGTTCAGCACGCCGGTCTGGGTGATGAGGTCGCTGTTGACGCCATTGACGACCGGGGCGTTCGGGACGACATCGAAGCGGATGAACGAACCTGCGGTGTGAACGACATCGCCTGTGATCGTCACCGCGCCGACGGCGTTGACCGGATTTGAATCGAGATTGATCGGGATCTCACCGGCGCTGATGCCACCGGAAAGGACGTTGACGTTGGCATCCCAGATTCCGGTGCCACCGAGTGCGGCTCCGTTGGCGTTGATCGTTGTCTGCAGGGCAAGGTTTCCGGTGACGTTGCCGTTCAGGTAGAGGCCGCCGCCGGTGATGGCGATGGTGTCGGCGTCGATGGAGTAGGTAGGGTCTCCCGGCAGTCCGATGAAGGCGACGCCGGTGCCGGTCTTGTTGATCGTGGTGATGGCTGTGACATTGCCACGGATCGAGTTGTTGATTCCGCCCGGTGTGGTGAGGCCACCGTTGAAATTGATGGTATCGACTCCGCCGCCGCCGAGGACGCTGCCTACGAGGGCTGAGCCGGCGTTGAGGTTGAGCACATCGCTTCCGATGCCGCCGGAGAAGGCATTCGTGGGGCTGGTGATGAGACCGCTGTTATTGATCGTCACGCCGACGCCGGAACCGACGAGGATCGCGGTGCCATTGATTCCCCGGATGGTGCCGAAGTTGTTTACGAGCAGGTTGCTGGTCAAGGAGTCCGAGACGATGCCGTTGACGAGGCCAGTGATGAGGCCCCCGACGTTGTTGGTGATGGTGCCGCCGTTCCTTGTGTAGACAGCTGCATCGGAAAGGCCGATGCCGGAGAGGACTCCGCTGTTGGTCAGCGTCAGGCTGTTGTTCGCACGGATCGCGCTGGCTCCGGTGATCGAACCGGTGTTGTTGACGGTGATCGAAGGGGTGAAGCCGACGAGGTCAATCGTGTCGATGCCGTGGTTCCCAACTGCTCCGTTGGAGACCAAGGTGCCGTTGTTATTGATCGTGTAGAAGGCTCCAGAGGCATTTGAAACCTGGATTTCGATGACATCCGTTGCAGCGGGATTCAGCGTGACACCGGCATCCACGAGGACCTGATGGTTACCGGCAGGGGGTGGTCCGCCGAATCCGGTCTGGACGTTGTTGGGTCCGCTTTGTGCGAGGGTGATGAAGACATCTCCCGCCGGGTTAGGGAAAAGGGTCGCCGCGCTGGCTAATTGCGCCATGGCTGGCAGGACGATGAGCGAGGGGATGGCCGCTTTGAAGAAGCGATGGAGTCTTGGTTTCATAGTGCTTGTGTTCTTGCCAAACATCACCGCGACAGAATCATCAGAGGGATGGAGACAGCCTCTAAAATACCGAGAAACATCAAAACAACTAATTGATAATGAATTGCTTGCAAATCACACGGCATTTCTCCGGACAACAGGCATTCTGCATGAGGATAATCGGACAATCCGGGCATCCTGCGTCATCCGAGGGCATCGCCGGATGAGGGACCAAGTTGGATGCTTGAGAATGAGGATCGGCTGGGTCGCTCGATCAAGCAGACCATTGACCCCAAATGTCTGAATTCACGCTCGTTTCCATGAGCGCAGATCTGCCGAAAGATCACAGTCGACTCCGCGCACAAGTTGGCGGGATCAATTCCCCCCGACCCGCTTTTCTGGGGGCACTGGCTTCAGCAGGTCGTAAAGATTCCCGCAGTACATGCAGCGGTATTCCTGGGTGCAGATGAGGCTGAGGGTGGCGGTGGTGCCGTGGTTCAGCGGCGGGATCCGGAAGGCCTTGCCGTGGGGTAGCGCCCCGCTGTTCAGCAGGGGGGTGCCCTTGCAGAGCGGGCAGCGGGCACTGCGGCGTTTGATGAAGGCGAGGAGCCAGGTGCAGATGACCAGGCACAAGGTCAAGATTACCATTTTAGAGGCCGTTCCATTCTGCTGGAAGGCAAACATCACCAAGCAGGTGAGCCAGGCGATGATCGAGAGGTAGTGGATGGCACTCAGAAACCCGGCGAGGACGAAGGGGCCTTTGAATGGCAGCGATCTCGCACGGGGCTCACTGCCACGCATTTTGGCGTGGGAGTGGGAGGAATCGCGGGATCGACTGCTCATGGGGGGCAAAGGATCGCAAAATGTCCCGGATTCCTGAAATGTTGACAAGTCAGGAATTTCCGGAGCTCAAGCTGAGCCCGCGCTGCTCACTCGGCGGCCGGTTTCCAGGCCGGGAATTCCTTTTCGAGCTGCTCCTGATACTTGGCCGCTCCGGCGGTGTCTCCCTTCTTGGTGAGGGCCTGGCTGAGCTTCCAGAGCGCGCTCGGCTTCAGGTCGCGGTCATCGATGAAACTAACCACGTAGAGGAAATCCGCACCTGCCGCCTCGGCTTCGCCGCCGCGGAGTTTCAGTTCGCCGGAGAGCATGCGCACACCACCGCCGATGCGGCCTTCTGGACGGAGTTCGAGCGCGGCGTCGACCGCCTTGCGCGCTTCGGGATCGCGCTTCAGACCGAGCAGGGCCCGGCCCTTGTCCAGCAGGGCGTCGGCCTTCTGGGTTTGATTGTCCTCCATGGGGATGAGGTTCTCAACGGTCTTCAGGGCTTCTTCGAACTTGCTGGTTTCGACCAAGGCCTTGGTCAGATAGCGCCAGACTTCCTTCGGCGTTTCGCGGGGCTCGTCGGGATTGGAGATGCGCTCCAGAAAACGGGCGGCGGCGGCATATTTTCCGGCGAAATAGGCCTCACGTCCGGCCCATTGCAGGGACTGGTCGGGCAGGTCATCGGCGTAGCCTTCCTTGATCGCGAGGTCGATTTCCTCGGTGAGCTTGTCGAGGTTCTTCGTGGTGAAATAGCCGAGCGCGAGAAGCAGCCCGGCGTGTTTCTTGTAGGTCTCCGGATGGAGCTTGCGGGCTTTTTCCAGAAAGGCGACGGAGTCGGCGGTGGCATTGGTTTTCGCCTGACCCCAGCCGATGAAGTAGTTCGCCTCTGCTTCGATCTTGACGGGGAGGTCCTTGCCCTTGGCGAGGAGGCCACGATAGCGGAGGATCATGTCGGCGATGTTGCCCTCATCACGCCGCATGCGGGCGGATTCCAGCCAGCCGATGGTGGTGAGTTCGGCGCTTTCATTCTGGGCGATCAAGCGGTCATAGTCCTCGACAGCCTTCGCGGCTTCACCTGCGTCGCGATAACACTTGGCGCGTTTGGCGATGGCCCTGGCGATCTGCGGGTCCTTCGGATAGTCGCTGATGAACTTCGAGAGGGAGCGGATCGCGCCCTGAGGGTCACCGGCTTCCGCGAGGCACCAGCCACGATTGAAGAGCATGCCGGAGCGGGTGGATTCACTGATCAGGGTGGCATCGATTTCGGCGTAGGCGGGGGCCGCCAGGGCGTATTCCTTGCGGCCGAAAAGGCTCTCGGCCTTCATCAGCAGAGCGGTGTGGATCCGGGAGTCGGTGGCGCGGCTTTTCTTGTAGATCTGGAGGAAGGCGTCGACCTGATCGGGGAGGTGGGCACCATCGATTTCGAAGAAGCAGAGCAGCCGGTAATAGGCGGCCTGGTAGGCGAGGTCGCTCTGGGCAGGCAGGATGCGCTCGATCTGGCGGAACATGCGCAGGGCCTCGGACGGCTGCTTGAGCTGGAAACTGGAACGTCCGGCGAGCATCAGGCGCTCCGCCTGCCTGTCATCGCGGGCAGGGGCTTGCACGCCGGGAGGGAGTTCGGCGAGATCGGCCACGTCGACGCCGCTTTTGTGATAGGCATCCATGACGCCGCGATAGTCCTTTTTCGAAAACGCATTCGCCATCAGCGCGACCACGGCATCGAAGCGGAACGATTCCATGCCGGGGGTGATGGCGATCATTTTCAGATACTTCTCCGCGAGGTCGTTCTGGCCGAGCTTGGTGGCGGTGAGGGCTGCCTTGAGGGCGGCTTCACCGCGCAGCGCGGGGGTGGCCTGCGACTGTG
>JANOBS010000110.1:0-5582 GCA_031411755.1 Luteolibacter sp.
GGTGGAGCATCCCGTGACCGAGGAAGTGATGGGCTGCGAGCTCATCAAGGAGCAGATCCGCGTCGCCGCCGGCGAATGCCTCTCCGACCACGTCCTCAAGGCCACCCCGCGCGGCCACTCGATAGAGTGTCGCATCAACGCCGAGGACCCCTACAACAACTTCTGCCCCAGCCCCGGCAAGATCGACATGTGGTACGCCCCCGGCGGAAAAGGCGTCCGCGTCGACACCCACGTTTATTCCGGCTACTCGGTCCCGCCTTACTACGACTCGATGATCGCCAAGCTCATCGTCACCGGAGCCACCCGCGAGATCGCCATTGCCCGCATGAAGCGCGCCCTCTCCGAGTTCATGATCAAGGGCATCAAGACCACCATCCCCTTCCAGATGGAAATCCTCGATCATCCGGACTTCGCCAGCGGCCACTACGACATTGGCTGGGTCGCCCGCTTCCTTGAGGAGCGGAAGATTTAAAAAGGCGTCGAAAGTCTGAAAGTCGAAGGTCCGAAAGTCCTCGGACTGCGCTCTTTTCTTCCGACCTTCGACCTTCGACTTTAAGACCTTGGACAATTTTCCCCGCCTCTACTGCCTCCTCGATCTCGGCTACACCCGCCCCGAGGACGCGGAAACCGTCACCGCCGCCCTCCTCGCCGGTGGGGCCGACCTTCTCCAGCTCCGCGCCAAAGGCCAGCCGCTGGAGCTCATCGCCTCCGTCGCCCGACGCATCCTGCCGCTCTGTCGCGCCGCTGGAGTGCCCTTCATCCTGAACGATTTTCCAGCCCTCGCCGCCGAACTCGATGCTGATGGCGTCCACATCGGTCAGGACGACGGCTCCCTGGAAGACGCCCGAGCCCTCTTCAATTCGTCTTCCCAATCCGCAATCCGCAATCCGCAATCCCCAATTCTTTTCGGCCGCTCCACGCATTCACTCGCCCAGGCGGAGGCCGCGCTTGCGGAAGGCTTCGACTACATCGGCTTCGGCCCGCTTTTCCCGACTCCCACCAAGGCCGGCCGTCCCGGCATCGGCCTCGCCGACGTCGCTGAAATGGAACGCCGCGTAGGCTCCCACATTCCCGCCTTCTGCATCGGCGGCATCAAGCGCTCGAATCTAACCGAAGTCCTCGCCGCAGGAGCCCGCCGCGTCGTCATCGTCAGCGATCTGCTCGGCGCGCCGGATATCCAGATCGCCACCCATGAGGTGGTTTGCAGCATAAAGAAGTTTCGCACGCAACGACGCAACGACGCCACGGATTAAGAGGGTTTTCATTTCCTCCTCTCGTTGCGCCGTCGCGTCGTTGCGTGAAACCCTCTTCCCCGATAAGCCCACAGCACCATGACTGAGAACGAGATCGCCAGCATTGTGATGGAATTCTCGTTTCAAATCCATCGCCAGCTCGGTCCGGGACTCCTGGAATCGGTTTACGAGGTCATCCTGGCCCGAAAGCTGGCAGATGCCGGTCTTCAAGTGGAACGCCAGATGCCGGTCAAAATTGAATTCGAAGGGATTGTCTTCAACGAGGGCTTCAAGGCCGACTTGGTGATCGAAGAGAAAGTAATCCTTGAACTCAAGTCCGTTGAGCGGCTCCAGCCCGTGCACGCCAAGCAACTGATGACTTACCTGCGGTTGAGCAACATGCGCCTCGGGCTCTTGATCAATTTCGGCGAGGCCTATCTCAAGGACGGCTTTCGCCGTGTCGTAAATGGCTTGGAAGATCCGGAATAAGCAGCCTCCAGCTCAGACGCGACTCAAAGTTGATGTCACGCAACGACGCAACGAATGAAGGCCTGATTTTAGTCGTCTCCAACCGTTGCGTCGCCGCGTCGTTGCGTGAAACCCTCTTCATGCATTCGTCCCGGGAAGGGCCCGCTCAGCAGGATCGGAAGGGGGATTTCTTTCTCACGCAACGACGCAACGACGCAACGAATGAAGACCTGGATCTAGTTTTCTCCCACCGTTGCGCCGCCGCGTCGTTGCGTGAAACCCTTCTTCACCCATCCCTCGCGGGGACAGCCCGCTCAGCAGGATCGGAGGCAGGATTTCTTTCTCACGCAACGGCGCAACAACGCAACGAATGAAGACCTGAATCTAGTTTTCTCCAACCGTTGCGTCTCCGCGTCGTTGCGTGAAACCCTTCTGCCCTCAGCGGTTGGCGCTTGTTCAGTGAGGCTCAGTCTGCAATGACCAGCCAACATTCATGTCCAGCCCCATCCACAATCCGCAATCCTTCTCCGCTGAAGCTTCGAAGGACAGGTCCGCAATCCTCGTCGTCGGCACCATCGCCATCGACAACGTCAAAACCCCACAAGCCAGTGAGGTGAACCTCCTCGGCGGCTCCGCTTCCTACGCCGCCCTCGCCGCCTCCTACTCTGGCTGCCCGGTGCACCTCGTTGGCATCATCGGTCATGATTTCCCCTCACAGCATCTGGCCATGCTTGAGAATCATGGAATCACCCTCGACGGCATCGAGCGCTCTGAAGGGGCTTCATTCTCCTGGTCCGGCGAATACCACGAAAACATGAACGACCGCACCACCCACCAGGTGGCCATAAACGTCCTAGAGAACTGGCAGGTCAAGATCCCCGCTGCTCTCCGCGACGCGCCCCTCGTCGTCCTCGCCAACATGTCCCCGGAGAACCAGCTTCAAGTGATTGCGGATTGCGGATTGCGGATTGCGGATTGTAAGAGCGGAGAGGAAGAAAATGGCAGATTGGGCGATTCCGTAGGAGATCCGTCTAATTCTTCCCAATCCACAATCCACAATCCGCAATCCGCAATTCTTCCTCAGTTCTTCATCGCCGACACCATGGACCTCTGGATCAACATCGCCAACGAGCGGCTCCACGACGTCCTCAAGCGCGTCGACCTCTTCGTGATCAATGAAGGCGAGGCCCGCGAGTTCGTCGGCACCTCCAATCTCATCCTCGCCGGCCAGCGCCTGCTGGAAAAAGGCCCGCGCCACGTCGTCATCAAGCTCGGCGAGTTCGGGGCCATGCTCTTCTCCACTCCCTCTAACGGCCCCTGGACCCTCAGCGAGGACACCTTCTTCCGCTGCGCCGCTTTCCCTCTAACCGAAGTGGCGGATCCCACTGGCGCGGGCGATTCCTTCCTCGGAGCCCTCGCCGGCCACCTCGCGGCCACCGGCAAGCCCACCTTCGATTTCCAGGACATCCGTGCCGCCATCGTCCAGGGGGCCGTGGTCGCCTCATTCACCTGTGAAGCCTTCTCCACCCGCCGGATCGAGGGCCTAGAAGCGGCCGAAATTGGTAACCGTTTGGAAATTTTTAAGAAACTAACCCATTGGTAATCAACGACTTGAAATCCTTACCGCCGGACAGAGGATTCATTTCAGCTACACAATTTTATGGAACGGCAAAATTTCCTTGCGCTCCCCACCCGGCGAGTGTTCTCTACCAGCGAAACCTAGTGATCTGCGTGCATGCATGGGTGACGAACACGTCACGATGCACCAACCAAAAAAAATCGACATCCCTCCGAAAAGCTCCCAAAACAACCCCGTCATGAAACCAATTTACTCCTACGCTCTGCTCGCTGCTTTCGCCGCAGTCGGCCAAGCCTCCGCCGTCGAAGCCGTCACCACGCCGGTTGGGTATGTGACTGAAACCTTGCGTTCCGGTCAGTTCAATTTGATTGGATTGACGCTTCATCAAACGCCTTCCACCGCTGGGATTCTCGACGCAAAGTCTTCGACATCTGTGACCGACAACGATGTCAATTTCACCACCCTGCTCACAGCCGGTGCGACCTACGTTCTGGAGCTTAGCAACGGCACAATTCAAGAGATCACCTCTTGGTCTGGCAGCGTGCTCACAACTCCACAGAATATTTCCAGCTTTGTGACGACAGGAACCACGACCTACGTTCTTCGGAAGGCTAGGACAATTTCTGATACTTTCGGTGCATCCAATTCGGCCGGCCTTCAGTCCACTGCAGAATTCGATCCAGGACAAGCTGATATCGTTTTTGTCCCCAATGGCACAGGTGGTTCGGACCAATTCTTCTATTCTTCCGCCGTTGGTGCCACGGGCTGGTTCAATGCAGGCGATTTTTCTGATGGTGGCAACATCCCTCTTGTTTACACCGATGGGGTTACGGTCCTCCGCAAGGGTGCTAACCTGCCTCTAGTGATTTCCGGAGAGATCAAAAAGACTAGTACAACTTATGCGCTTTTGGGTGGGAACTTCAATAGTCTCGGCGCGATTTATCCGGTTGGGTCGACACTTGCCTCAAGCAATTTGAGTGCGTCACTTACGGGCACTGACTCATTTGACCCCTCTTTGGCCGACAATATTTATATCCCCCTCTCGGCAGGTGGCTATCGAGTCTTTTTCTACTCGAATGCTGTGGGGGCTGAAGGTTGGTTTGATGCATCAGATTTTTCCGACGGTAACCCTGTTGCTCTGACCAGTGGAATCAGTGTCCTTCGTAGAGGTGTGTCTGTTAATGCAACGATTAGCGCTCCCTCTGGATATTCAACACTCTGAAATTTCTTAATTAAAATATACCTGAAATGAAAAAACAATTATTGGTTATCAGCTTGCTCGCTGCAAGTGCAAGTGTGTCAAGTGCAGTTACTTATACCCTTACCAACGTTGCTGGGAATAATTCTTCTGCAGTTGTTAATTCGGCTGGCGTTCGCTTGAGTGGCAACGGTGCATCAAGTGGAGTTAACACTTCAGTTATCGGCTCGGCTTCGTTCGGTTATTTCACTGCAACAGACTCTGCGATTTCGGCTTCGACTTCTGGCACCCAGCTTCTTTCCACCTTCACGCCGTTTAGCACTAACGAGGGTCTTTTCAACAACCCAACTACTCCGACCAATTACCTGGGGCTGTTCTCCAGGAGTGGCACTTTGACTCTTTCCGCCCTTGATGCTTTCGCAGGGAAAAATGTTTACTTGGTTCTCAGCAACGCCGCAAGTGTTGCCGCAGGAACGGAATATTTGGTCTACAAGTTCAATGCTACCTACATCGGCTCCGCAGCTGACACTGGCGGAACTCTTTCATTTGTCATCGATACGGCAGTGACAACTGACGGGTCCTTGTTGTTGGGAACCAGAACTGGTCCGAGTCTCACCGTTGCTGGTGTCGATACTACTACCGAGCCTTCCTTCCAGCTGGTTTCTTTCGCACCCGTCCCAGAACCCTCCGCTGCCCTTCTTGGCATGCTGGGTGCCCTTGGACTCCTTCGTCGCCGCCGTTAATCGGTAGCGGTTGAGAGATCAACAAACTTCAAGAGGCGGGCTGAAAAGCCCGCCTCTTTTGTTTGGCAGGGACTGCCCAAGGCAGGGACCTTTCTCCGAAAAGGTCCGGTGGGGGACGGCGGATATGGAGACCAAGCCCTTCCGAGCCTATCGACACCACCGCAATCATCGGCTCGTTCCAAATTTCAAGCTCCCGTGATTCCCGAGCCTGCCCCAGCCGGACCGTCCGGAGGCCGAGTCCCTGCCTATTGCGACTGGTGCGCTTGGATTTCTCCGCCGCCGCCGCTAATCGGTAGCGGTTGAGAGATCAACAAACTTCAAGAGGCGGGCTGAAAAGCCCGCCTCTTTTGTTTGGCAGGGAC
>JANOBS010000111.1:0-4774 GCA_031411755.1 Luteolibacter sp.
AGGCCGAGGTGCGCGAGGTGGAGCGGCAACTCATCGGCAAAGCCCGTGAGGCGATCGTGAAAGTGCTGGTGACCCGTCAGCGTCGTGGACTGCTGAAAGAGCAGTTTGCGGTCTCGAAGGAGTTCGCTAGCTTTCTCTCGGACGTCGTCGCGAAGGGCGAAGGCTCGGCGCTCGATGCCGGGCAGGCGAAGTTGGAAGCGGCCAGTCTTTCCACCGAGATCCGGCAACTCGACGCCTCGGAGACCGCGTTGATCGGCGAGCTGAAGCCGCTGCTGGGCATGCGCACCGGGGAGTCGCTCAATGTCGGAGGAACGCTGCCGGAGCCAACGTTGCCTGCGGTCTCGACCGATCCCTCCCAACGTCCGGATTTCCAGGTGGCGAAGCTCGAAGCCCAGGCCGCCGCGCAAGGCGTCACGCTCGAACAATCCCGCCGGTACGACGACGTCGAAGGCGGATTCTTCACGGCGGTCGAGCGCACCGAGGATGCTCCGGATGGATACAGCACGGACGCGCTCATCGGCCTGCGTTTCAAAATCGCGCTGCCGTTCTGGAACAAGAACGAGGGCGCGATCCAGGAGGCGCAGGCGAAACAAAAACGCAAGGAACTGGAGGCCGTGGCGCTTGGTCGCGGCATTCGTCTGGAAGCCGAGGCCGCGCGCAGCGAGATGGCGGAATGGGCGAAGCTGATCCAGGAGATCA
Source organism: Luteolibacter sp. (assembly GCA_031411755.1). Classification (GTDB taxonomy): domain Bacteria; phylum Verrucomicrobiota; class Verrucomicrobiia; order Verrucomicrobiales; family Akkermansiaceae; genus Luteolibacter. The sequence goes on from JANOBS010000111.1 coordinate 700, forward strand.
ACACCACCTTGATGCCGCTGGCCGAGGAGCAGCGTACGTTGGCTGAAACGACCTACCGCAACGGCCAGGGAGAAATCCAGTCCGTCCTCCGCACCCGCGAGAAGCGCCTGCAGCTCGCGGTCGCCCGACTCGATGCCCTGCGCGAGTTCCACCTTGCCCGCGTGCGCCACGAAACCGCACTCGCGAAACCTTGAAACACTTTTCCTCCATGAAACCAATTTTTGTTCTGCTTCTATCCCTAACAGCCCTTGTCCGGGCGGCTGTCAGTTCCGACACGATCGTGCTTGATGAAACCGGCGTGAAAAACCTCCGCATCGAGACCGTCGAAGCCGAGGAGACCGACTTTGAGGAAACCGTCTTCGCCCTCGGCCGCATCGAGGAAATCCCCCAGCGGCATGCCGTGGTGAGCAGCCGTATTTCCGGTCGCGTGATCGGGCTGGATGCCCAGGAAGGCGATGCGGTGAAGGCTGATCAGGTACTGGTCCGCGTCGAGAGCCGCCAGCCGGGAAATCCTCCGCCTGTGATCGAACTGACGTCGCCAATCGGTGGGCTGTTGGTGCAGTCTCACGTCCGCATTGGGGAACCGGTGGAGCCGGACAAGGAGCTGCTCGACATTTCTGACCTCAGTGAGGTTCTAGCGATCGCACGCGTGCCGGAAAGCCAGGCCGCGAAGCTCTCGCCTGGCAGCAAGGCCCACATCCACGTTCCCGCTCTTGGAGATCTGCCGCTCGATGGAGAGATGATCCGCTTTGGCACCTCGGCGGACCGCGAGAGCGGGACCATCGATGCGGTGTTCAAGGTCGCCAATCCTGGACTCCGCCTGCGACCCGACATGCGCGCCGAGTTTTCCATCGTGATGAGCAGCCGCACGAAAGTCGTCAGCGTGCCGCGTGCCGCCTTGCAGGGCGATGCCAGCAAGCGATTCGTCTACGTGAAGCACTTCGACATTCCGAACGCCTTCGTCAAGACAGCGGTGCAGGTCGGGGAAATGAACGACCGCTTCGTTGAAATCACCGGCGGACTCTTCCCGGCGGATGAAGTCGTCACTCGTGGTGCCTATTCACTTTCCTTCGCCGGCGGTGGCAGTGTTTCCCTCAAGGAAGCGCTCGATGCCGCCCACGGTCACGAACATGCGGCGGACGGCTCCGAGCTGACGCCGAAAAAGAAAGCCGCGATGGCAAAGGAGAAAGGTGGTGACCATCACGATCACGAGGTGTCCAGCCCACTGTGGAAATACACCAGCGGCGTCCTGTTCCTCCTGCTTCTCGTTTCCTTGATCAAGCGCAAGGCCAGCCACCAACCCGAGGCCCTCTGACCGATGCTCAACAAATTGATTCATTGGTCGCTCGCCAACCGCGCGATCATCATCGGCCTCGCCGTCATCCTGATGGTCATGGGCCTGCGGACCGCCACGGAGCTGCCGGTCGAGGTGCTGCCTGACCTTTCGAAGCCGACGGTCATCATCCTCACCGAGTCCGCCGGTCTCTCGCCTGAGGAGGTGGAAACCCGCGTCACGCAGCCGATCGAAAGCGCGCTCATGGGCGTGGCCGGACTCACGCGACTGCGGACCAACAGCGACGTCTCGCTTTCGCTCGTCTATGCCGAGTTCGGCTGGGACACTGACATCTACAAGGCGCGCACGCTGGTGCAGGAGCGCCTTCAGGGAGTCCGTGAGCAATTGCCTGAGGGCGTGCAGCCGTTCATGACGCCGGTGGCGTCTTTGATGGGAGAGATCCTGCTCGTCGGAGTGCGTTCGACAGTCAAGGAAGGCGAACCCGGCTACCTGCCACCGAGCGAGGTGCGCTCCATCGCCGACTGGACGATCAAGCGCCGCCTCCAGAGCGTTTCCGGCATCGCCGAAATCCTCAACATGGGCGGCGGTGTGAAACAGATCGAAGTTCAGCCGGATCCCTATCGGATGCAGGCGAACGGCGTCAGTTATGAGGAGCTTGAAAAGGCCGCCGCCGAAGCCGCGAGCACCACGACAGGCGGCTTCATCAACACCGGGACCACCGAGATCATGGTGCGGAACCTGGCGATGACCGTGGAACTCAGGGACATCGCCAGCACCATCGTGAAGAAGGTGAATGATCGGCCGATCTCCATCGGTGATGTCGCGAATGTCGTGTGGGGCATTGAGCCGATGCGTGGCGATGCCACCGTCAGCCAGAGCCCGGAGAAGACGCCGACCTACGGCGTGATCATGTCGATTACCAAGGCTCCTGGTTTCGATACCCGGGCGCTTACTGGCGAGGTCAATAAAGCGCTCGATGAACTCAAGGCCTCGTTTCCGAAAGGCATCGAGACCACGCTGCTATTCCAGCAGAAGGACTTCATCGACCACGCCATCGGCAACCTCGCCGAAGCCATTCGCGACGGTGCGATCATGGTGACGATCGTCATTTTCATCTTTTTGCTGAACTTCCGCACCACCTTCATCACCTTGATGGCGATGCCGCTGTCGTTTGGCATCACGTTGCTGATCTTCAAATGGTCCGGCATCAGCGTGAACTCGATGACCCTCGGCGGCCTCGCGGTCGCGATCGGCATGGTTGTCGATGACGCGATCGTCGACGTGGAGAATGTCTTCCGGCGACTGCGTGAGAATGCTGCGCTCGAGCATCCACATCCACGGTTGGCAGTCATCGCACGAGCTTCCGGCGAAGTTCGGAACTCGATCCTTTACGCGACTGTCCTCATCATCCTGGTCTTCCTGCCACTGCTCGGACTGACCGGCGTCGAAGGCAAGCTGTTCGCTCCCATTGCCATCGCGACGATCATTTCGATGATCGCGTCCTTTATTGTTTCGCTGACGGCGATCCCTGTGCTGTGCTCGTTCCTGCTCAATCCGAAGGCGGGTCACGAACACAAGGACGGCTTCCTTACGCGTGGTATGAAGTGGCTGTTGGAGCACGTCTGGCTGCGCTTCGGCCTGAACCAGCCCTACCTGCTGTTCGCTCTGGCGATCGTCATCGTGATTTCCGCATTTTCGCTCTATCCGCAAATGGGTAAGGATTTCCTGCCGAAGTTCAAGGAGGAGACCGCTCTCGTGGCGGTCACTTCCGCGCCCGGAACTTCGCTGGAGGAAATGAACCGGATCTCCGATGTCATCGAGCAGCAGATTCTCTCCGTGCCCGAGGTTCGGAAGGTCGGACGAAGACTCGGTCGTGCCGAACGCGGCGACCACGTGGTGCCGGTTTCAACGGCCGAGTTCGATGTCGATTTCCGTGCTCCGGAAGGCGGAATCGTGGGACGCGATCGCAACGTGATCCTCGATGATATTTCGAAGCGCCTCAAGACGGTGCCCGGTGTCTTCGCGGTCGTCGGAGGTCCTCTCGCCGACCGCATCGGCCACATGCTCAGCGGCGTTTCGGCTCCGGTGGCGGTGAAAATCTTCGGGCCGGACCTGGCGGAGTTGCGTCGTTTGGGGATTGAGATTCAGGGTATTTGCAAAACCATCCCCGGATTCGAGGACTGCAAGCTCGACCAGTCCTCGACGATTCCCCAGCTCCGGATCGAGGCGGATCGCGATCGCGCCCGCGCCTATGGCATCGCGCCCGGTCACCTCAACGAGCAGCTCTCCTCCCTCATCGGAGGCAAGGAGATCGCCCAGCTCCGCGATGGCCAGCGCACCGTGAACCTTGTCACGCGCCTGCCACTCGAATGGCGCGGCTCGCCGGAAAAGATTTCGCAGATCCCGATCGAGATGGGGAATGGCCAGCGCGTGCCGCTTTCGGTCGTGGCCGATGTGCGCGAGGCGAAGGGGCCGAACGTGATCTTCCGCGAAGACAGCCAGCGACGTTTTGCCCTCGCGATCAAGCCAACTGTTAGAGACGTCTCCACGCTCGTCGGCCGTCTCAAGGCGGAGGTCTCGGAAAAGGTGAAGCTGCCCGAAGGCTATTTCTTGAAGTATGAGGGCGAGTTTCAGGCGCAGCAGGATGCCACGCGGCGCATCGCGATTTTCACCGGCGTGATCCTGCTGGTGATCGGCTTCCTGCTTTATGGGTATTTCCGCACGCCGTTTTTCGCGATCCAGGTGCTGTGCGACATCCCGCTGGCGATGGTCGGCGGGCTG
>JANOBS010000112.1:0-3814 GCA_031411755.1 Luteolibacter sp.
CCGGCCTGCCCGCTCCGGCCGCCGAGGCTTGGAGAAACGCGATCCGGCCCGGCGTTCCGATCGTCGGCTGGCTCTGCGACTGCCTCAACAAGGTCCCCCGGGACCAAATCCCGGCCTTCGAGGGCGTCTACTATTTCGACAGCCACTGTCTGACCGCCCTGGAGAAATTCCATGCCGAGCATCGTCGCGAGCCCTGGCTGCGCTACCTGCCGCTGGCCGTCAATCCCGCCCGCTACCCGTTCCAGCGTGTCGATCCTCTCAGCCCCCGACTCGTCTTCGCCGGGAAATGCAGCCCCCACCGTCATCGGATCTTCGCGGAAATGCGCGCCGCCGGCCTGCCGCTTGACCTCTACGGCCCGGGCTCCGGCCACCTCCTGCGCTTCTGGCGGAATTTCCGGCTCTCCTCCGAAACCATCGCCAGCCTCTACCGCTCCCATCTCGCCGTCTTCAACCTCCCCCAGCCCGGCAACACCGAAAACGGCCTCAACCTCCGCGCCTTCGAAATCCCAGCCGCCGGGGGCATTGGCACCTACCCGGACGTCGCCGATCTCCCGAAATGCTTCGAGCCCGGAAAAGAGATCCTCGTTTACAAAAACGCCGCCGACCTCGCCAGGCAGTTCGACGCTCTTCTCCTCGACCCCGCCCGCGCCACCGCCATGATCGAGGCCGGTCGCGACCGCACCCTCCGCGACCACACCTTCTCCCAACGCGCCCAAACCATCCTGAACGACTGGCTCTCTTCGTTTAGAATTTAGAGCTTAGAATTTCGGATTTCCTCTTCCTCTGATGATCATCTCGCACAAATACCGCTTCATCTTCGTCAAAACGGCCAAGACGGCCGGCACCAGCCTGGAAGTCTTCCTCGGGAAACATTGCGGCGATGACGACATCATCACCCCCACTTACCCGCTCGTCGAAGGCCACCGCCCGCGCAACTACGAGCGCTCGTTCTGGCCCATTCCCGAGCTCTTCAGCTTCAACTACCCCCGCGACAACTCGATCTTCTGCGAGCGACGCTTCTTCACGCCCGTCCGAACCTTCAAGGACTGCTACAAGCGCCGCCGCTACCACGAGCACATCCCGGCCCGCGTACTGAAACAGCGCGTGAATCCTAAAATCTGGAAGACCTACCACAAGTTCAGCTTCGAGCGGAATCCTTGGGAAAAGACCCTCTCGCACTACCACATGCAGAGCAAGGTCCGTGGCGGCACCATGACGATCGACGAGTATCTGGACCGCGGCGACTACTGCCTCAACTACCCGTTCTACACCGATCAAAAAGGCGAGGTGATGGTCGATCAGATCATCAAGTATGAAAATATGAACGAGAACTTCGGGTCGCTTTGTCGTCGCCTCGGCATCCCCTGGGAAGGTTCACTCGGCGTCAACGCCAAGGGCGAATACCGCTCCGACCGCCGCCCCTACACCGAGGTCCTCACCCCCGAACAGGCCGATCGCATCACGAAGATCTTCCAACGTGAGATCACGATGCACGGGTATCGCTTCGGTGAGTGAAAGGTTCCGACTCTTCCAAGGGTTGAAGGAAGGGAAAATCAATCAGGCCATGAACACCATCATTAGCCCCAAATGGCTTCTAACCGGTTGCATGATCGCCCTCATGGGAGTGAGCGTTGTAGCCGAAGAACCCGATCATGGCAGGTTCACCGACGCGCACGTTCACTTCCAGGATTGCAAGGACGGCGATCTCGAAAAGGTCGCCGAATGGATGAAGGCCAACCACGTGCAGCGCGTCATCAACCACCCGCTGGCCCAGTCCCGCCCGAAAAACGAAGAGGAGCGCAGGCAGCAGATCGCCAACTATGCGAAGTATCGTGGACGGATGGATCGCTTCTGCATCCTCTTCCCCGAGGAAGTGAACAGCGTGGAGGAGGCAGTCAAGCTGCTCACCCGCGAGAAGCAGGATGGAGCCATCGGGTTCGGCGAGCATTATGGCGTGAATCTCAATTTCGATGATCCCTCGCTCATGCGCCTGTACGAGGCCTGCGAGAAGGTCGGCCTGCCCGTGATGTTCCACATGGACCGGAACAAGAACCTCGATGAAAAAGGGCTGCCGCGTCTTGAGAATGTCCTGAAGACCTATCCGAACTGCATCCTCATCGCCCACTCCGACTGGTGGAAGAACCTCGGCGACGGCACCTGCGACCGACTTCTTCAAAAGTATCCGAATCTCTACGCCGATCTTTCCTGCACCGTGGGACGCAGCGTGATCGGTCGCGACAAGGAATTCGCCCGAGCCTTTGTCATCCGGAATGCCGACAAGCTGCTGTTCGGCACCGACAGCGGCTGGTGGTCGCTGGGAGAGGGCAAAAAGCCTGCGCCGGAGTTTTCCCTGATCGACGAGTTGAAGCTCCCCAAGGAAGTCGAGGACAAGATCTGTCGGGGAAATGCCGAGCGGCTTTTCTGGAGCAGGAAGCCGGAAACTCCGGCCGCCAAATGAACATCGCCATGACCAAGTTGAAATTCCTCCACACTCTCGGACTGCTCGCGCTGCTGGCAGTTGGATTCACCCACCACTTGACAGCGCAGGAGGCAAACACCGCTCCAACCAAACCGCTGCCCCGCGTGCTGCTCATCGGCGACTCGATCCGCGGCGGCTACGGAAAAGGCGTCCAGCAACTGCTGGCCGGCAAGGCCGAGGTCCTGATGAATTCCGGCAACGCCGAATACACCGGAACCGGAGTGAAGAAAATCGATGAGTGGCTGGGCGAAGGAAAGTGGGACGTCATCCATTTCAACTGGGGACTCTGGGACATGTATGGCTGGCAGTATGACAGGGAAGACCGCTCACCGGCCAAGTATGAGGAGCGGCTGGAAGTGCTCGTGACCCGCATGGAGAAGACCGGGGCGAAATTGATCTGGGCCACGACAACACCCGCTTGCATCGAGGCGGAAAAGACCATGCGCGACAAGTTCAAGAAGGAGGTCCTGATCACACCGGAAATTCAGAAGCAGTATCAGGATGCCGCCCTGCGGGTGATGACGAAACACAAGGTCACTGTGAATGATCTTTATGCGCTGATGTTGCCGGATTTGAAAAAGCATCAGAACGGACCTGACAACGTTCACTTCAGCGGCGCGGGCTATGGGCTGCTGGCCCAACAGGTCGCCAAGGCAATCCTCCAGCAACTCGATCCCCAGCCGCCACGCTGATTTCGTTCATCGATAGATCAAGCAGCTCTTTGGGATGAAGAACTCATCATTTCGTGCCTAGTCCCCGATGCCAGCGGCATCACAGCCAGTAGCCGGTGGTTGAGCGCAGCGACACCACCGGAACTGATCAACCGATGAAATGCACCCCGGCGGGGTGCCAGTAGAGCCCGATCATGCCCTCGACCCACACCTGCCTCCTCTTCCATTTGGTGTTTGCTACCAAGAATCGTGAGCCGATGATTTTGTCCGAATGGAAAGACCGCCTCCACGAATACCTCGGCGGAGCGGTGCACGGTCTGGGAGGCGTTCCTCTCGGTGTCGGAGGCGTGGCGGATCATATCCACCTGTTGGTCAGCCTGAAACCAACGCATTGCCTTTCCGATTTCATGCGTGAACTCAAGAAGGCCTCCACTTCCTGGGTGAGGGAGACGTTCAATCAACCGCATTTTCAATGGCAGGAAGGTTATGCAGCCTTTTCCGTCAGCGCCTCCTCGCGCGATTCGGTTCGGGACTACATCGCCAATCAGGAAGTCCACCATCGGCACAAAACCTTCAGGGAGGAACTGGTTGCCTTTCTCCAGAAGTCCGGGATCGACTACGACGAGCGGTATCTGGATTAAGTGCAGGCAGGAGGGTCAGCCCG
>JANOBS010000113.1:0-3887 GCA_031411755.1 Luteolibacter sp.
ACCAGCAGGCGTTTGCGAATCCAGTCGGGATGAGTCTGGATCCAGGCGTGCTCGATTTGCAGAACAAGGTCGTCTCCCAGTTTGGGCAGTGTGCGGGCCATGCACGAAGACTCCAGTAATCCACCCTGATATTAAAGTCAAAAAGCTAGAAATCTTTGGTATAATGACTAAATCCTAATGACTAAGGGAAGAGGTTCACGCCATCTGTGGTTGCTCTCTTCCTCTCCATTTCGAATTTCAGATTTAGAATTTCGTGCTTACTCCCCCAATAAACGTCGTCTGCGGCATCATCGTCGATGAATCCGGCTGTGCCCTTGCCTGCCTGAGACCACCGGGGAAACATCTCGCGGACAAATGGGAATTTCCCGGTGGCAAGGTCGAGCCCGGTGAGCCTCCAGAAGCCGCCCTGATCCGCGAGTTGCGGGAGGAGCTCGACATTGACGTGGAAATCCTCCGTCCGCTGACCCCGGTCCCCTGGGACTACGGTCGCGGACCGATCCGGCTGATCCCCTACGTCTGCCGGATCACGAATGGCGAACCCAAGGCCCTCGACCACGCCGAGGTCCGGTGGATCAAGCCTGCCGCACTTCACGAGCTCGACTGGGCCGAAGCGGATGGACCGATTCTGGAGGAGTGGTTGCGAATCACGGCGGGCTAGCATCATCCGCACGATGAACCGGATCAGTTCGACAAGACGCGGAGGCGGAGGAAGCTCTTCGCCGGGGTGCCCGGAGTGAGGGTGTGGGAAATGGTGGTGGCGTTGTTGGTGTAGGAGCTGCCCGTCGGGACCTCCAGCCACGGATCAGTTAGGCCGAGATCGTTGGATTTCTGGATGGCGTAGGTGAGGCCGCTGGTGCCGGGACGCTTGGTGAAGCTGAGGGTGGTGCCGTTGAAGGTGCCGAGGACGGGATTGGCAACGGTGGGATCGTGGCCGGCGATGGCGTATTCGACGAGGTTGCGGATGCCGTCCTTGTCGTAGTCGTCGTTGGGCCCCTGTTGGTTCACCGGCAGTTGGCCATTGGCGAAGGTGCTGGTGGCCCAGGTGGCGAATCCGGAGGGGCCGTTGGCGACGGTCAGCGTGCCGTCGCCAGTGATCTGGGCGATGCCGATGGTGGGGGATGCGGAGCCGGATTTCCCATAAACTCCGGGCGGCATCTGGGCCGTGCCGATGAAGAGTTTATCCACCTTGTCGGTACCGGTGTAAGTGAGATTCAAGGTCGCGCCGGTGGCGGAAACGGTGACCGTGGAGGCGTCGTTGGCGGTGTTGGCATTGAGCGGGCTGGAAGCGTTGGCCAGGGTCAACGTGCCAGCGCTGACGGTGGTGTTGCCACTGTAGGTGTTCACGCCGGCGAGAGTCTGGTTGCCGGTGCCGATTTTGGTCAGGAGCAATTTCGCGTCTGTGCCATTGTCCTGAAGTGTTCCGGAGAAAGTGCTGGTCGCGTCACCACCACCCACGGTCAGTGCCCAGGACTCTGCCGAGGCGTTGTCATTGTTCAGGTCCTTCGCGATGACAGCGCCGGAACCCGCGAGGCCGCCGATGGTTTCGTTTTTGTCGAGTTCGCAAGCACCGTTGACCGTCACTGCGATGGTGTCGCCGATCAGGCTGCCGGTGATTTCCTGTTCCTGGAGGGTGGCACCGCTGGCGATGGTGATGCTGCTGGTGCTTCCGAGGGCGTTTACCGCGTTCAGGTTGAGCGTTCCGGCGTTGAGCGATGTCGCACCGGTGAAGGTGTTGGCGACATTCAAATGGGTGACGCCACCGGTGTTCTTGATCACGGAACCGCTTCCGCTGATGCCGGTGTTGCTGACTGCGACGGTGCCTGAGCCGTTGAAGGTCAGGGCAAAGCCATTGGTGTTGATCGCGCCGGTGAACGAGGAGGACGTGCTGCCGTCGGCCTGGATTCTGGCGTCGGCACTAAGTGCGATCGCTCCGCTGAAAACAATCCCGGTGGCACCTGCACCGCCACCGATGTGGATCGCACCGGTGACTCCGGTGCCGGCAATGTTGAACGGCTCCGCAAGAGCCGTGTTGGCGAAGGCGGTACCCACAAAGATTTCCGCTCCGGAAGTGACGATCGTGTTCCCCGCTGCGGTTCCCAGGGCTGTGGCGTTTCCGAGTGAGATGACACCTGCGGAAACTTGAGTTACGCCGGTGAAGGTGCTGGCTCCTGAGAGGGTGAGCGTGCCTGCGCCGCTCTTGCTCAGGCCGCCGCTGCTGATTCCACCGAAGTTCACGAGTGGGTCGCTGATGGCGAAGGAAAAGCCGTTGGTGTCGATCTTCGCGCCGCCATTTTTCACATTAATCGTCAGGCCGGAAAACGCGGGAAGATTGGCGCCTGCGACGAATTGGCCGCCGTTGAAGTTGAATTCCTTTGTGAGGCCGGAGGTGACGGTGATGGCGTTGAGTGTCAGTGTGCCGCCATCGAGATTGATGATGCCGCTCTGACTGCTGCCTGCCTGATAGACCAGTGTTTTGATGCTGGCGATGCCCGACGTGAGGGTCAGCGTGCCACCGCCTCCGTTCGCGACGGTATTACCCAAGCTGAGCTGCCCGATGCCACCGGTCGCGAGGTAACTGCCGCCATTGAGGACCAGCGTGCCGTTTCCAGAAGCGCCATTGCCCAGGATGTCGGCGTTGGCTGCTACCGTTCCGTTGGTGGTGAGCGATCCTCCGGTGATCGTCAAGGTGCCAGCAACGGTATTGCCCGCCAGAAGACCGCGCTGGGAGGAGCCGGCACCGCCGGACTGGATGTCGCCGCCGGCGATCTGATTGTTCGACCCCCTGACATCGAGACGTGTCAGGGTCAGCGTGCCGGTGGAACTGATGGTGTTGCCGCCGAGCGCGTTTGTGATCAGGCCGGTGCTGGTGGAGGTGTTGACAAACCCGGAGGTGCCGCTGCCGGTGACCGACTGGTTCGCCGCCAGCGTGAAACCTCCAGTGCACTGAAGAGTCGCTCCGTTGCCGATGGAAATGAGGGGCGATCCTGCGATCAGGTTCGAAGCCATCGTCAGGGTTCCTGCCGAGATGGTGGTGTTGCCGGTGTAGGAATGATTACCTGTTAGAGTGAGTATGCCGGTGCCGATCTTGTTCAGTGAGAGGGTGCCCGCCGTGTTCTTGATCACCCCGCTGAAGCTGCTTGTGGCATTGTTGTCTCCGATCGTCAGGACAGGTGTTCCGCTGCCACCTTCCACCGTGCCGCTGCCGCTCAGGCCGTTGATCGTTTCGCTGAATCCTGCGAGATTGAGTGTGCCGACGCCCGTGCCGGTGGTGTTGATGATGACGTTTCCTGCGTCGCTGCCATTGGGGATCTGGTTTGCGGCTCCGAGGGTCAGCGTCGCGCTCTTGGTGGTGGCGGCGTTGAGGTTGATGACCGTGTCGCCCGCGTAATTGTTGGAAAAGCCCGAATTGTTCAGCGTCAGGTTGAAGCTGGTCGAAGCGGCGGAACTGGACGTGATGTCCAGGACCAGACCGAATGCGCCGGTGAGTTGCCCCGTCAACGTGGCGTTGCCCAAAGCATTGTTGGAGGTGAACGTCGCGGGGGCCAGATTGGCGGTGATTTTTCCGGACAGTGTCTCTGCTCCGTCGATCCGGATGCCGACGCGATCCGTGCCGAGCGCGGTGTTGAAGACGATGTCATTGGTGAGGGTCTGGCCGGTTGTGCTGAAATAGATCCCCGCCTTGTCGGTGGCCGCCTCACCGAGGATGATCGGTCCGGTGCCCCAGGGTGTGCCGGTGATCGTGCCGATCGCGAGGCGTGTGCCAGAGGTCGCGTTGTGAGCGAGGATCAGGCCACCGGAGTAAGTGTTCGCGGCATTTTCGGTGATCTTGCCATTGGTGTTTTGATTGCTGACCCGGACGGCGGTCTTGCGCGTCGCGCCGTCGGTGA
>JANOBS010000114.1:0-3663 GCA_031411755.1 Luteolibacter sp.
CCAGACGGCTGTAGGGGTAATGGCTTGCGGATTTCATGATTCATCGTTGGTTGCCAGCGCCTCTTCCACCGCACGGAACTCCGCGAGCGCGGCTTCCAGGCTTTCCACGATCTCGGCGGCTAGCAGGGCGGGAGCTGGGAGGTTCTCGCTGTCTTCGAGGCTGTCGTCCTTGAGCCAGAGGATATCGAGGTTGGCTTTGTCTCTGGCGACGATCTCGGCGTAGGTGAATTTCTTGAAGCACTCGGTTTCCTGACGCGTAGGGAGCGCGGGTTTGCAACCCGCGTTCTTCACCCCGTAACACTCCTTGAAATCCTCCAAGTCCTTGTTAGCGAGCGGATTCGTTTTGAGGGTGAAGTGCTGGTTGGTGCGAAGGTCGTAGATCCAGAGGTCTTGGGTCCAGGGCTTTTCGCTGGCTTCCTTGCGTTCGAAGAAGAGGACGTTCGCCTTCACGCCTTGGGCGTAGAAGATGCCGGTGGGCAGGCGCAGGAGGGTGTGGACGTTGCAGCGCTTGAGGAGTTCGCGGCGGATGGTTTCGCCGGCCCCTCCTTCGAAGAGGACGTTGTCGGGAAGGACAACGGCGGCGGTTCCGCCGACCTTGAGTTCGCTGACGATGTGCTGGAGGAAGTTGAGCTGCTTGTTGCTGGTGGTGGCCCAGAATTCGTCGCGCTCGTAGCTCTGGATTTCGGTGGCCATCTTCCCGTCATCGCCGACGATGGTGTAGCCGCCCTTTTTGCCGAAGGGCGGGTTGGCGAGGATCATGTCGAACTTCCGGCCGCTGGGCTGGGCGAGGGCGTCGGCGCGGTCGACGGGCGGGTCGTTGGCGTCGGCGGTGGAGCCGATGCCGTGCAGGTAGAGGTTCATCGCGCAGAGGCTGACGACGCCGGGGACGATGTCGGTGCCGCGCAGGGCCTGGGTGCGGAGGTGCTTCATCTCCGGCTTGCTGAGCTTGTTGTGTTGGGAAATGTAGTCGTGCGCGGCGAGCAGGAAGCCGCCGGTGCCGCAGGCGGGGTCGCCGATCACCTGTCCGGGCTTGGGTGCCATGACATCGACGATGGCGCGGATGAGCGGGCGGGGCGTGAAGTATTGTCCGGCTCCCTTGTCGGAGGAGCTGGCAGTCTTTTCGAGCAGTCCTTCGTAGATGGCACCCTTGATGTCCACGTCCATGCCGGACCAATCCTCGTCGCCGATCATCTTGATCACGCGTTGGAGGTCGGAGGGGTTGGAGATCTTGTTCTGGGCCTTGCGGAAGATGATGCCGACGAGGCCGGGCTGCTTGCCGAGGTTCTCGAGGGTGTGGCGGTAATGGACTTCCAGATCGTCGCCGCTCTTGCTGCTCAACACCGACCAGGAATACGAGCCGGGGATCGGATTGTCGTAGCCCAGCTCGGCCATCTCGTCGGCGAGCTTGAGGAAGAGCAGGTAGGTGATCTGCTCGACGTAGTCGCCGTAACCGACGCCCGCATTCTTGAGGACGTGGGCGTAGTTCCAGACTTTGGAGACGATGGAGGCGGAGTTGTCGGCGGACATGATTGGAAAGGCTGGAAAGTGGCTCAGGTTGAACGCGGCAGGGAATTTGAACTTGCTTGCTGATGGGTCTCGTGGAAACTTCTTCTAGGCCTGCCGCACCTGAATTCCGACTCCATGTCGTCGAAGGGTAACCTTCTCAGGGTGATGGCGGGCTTAATTTTTTGTCCGCAGTGAGCGGATTTTTGCGGGTGTGGTAGTGGCGATTGCCCGTGTAGGATGGCGAGTCATAGAGATCCACCACCAGGCTGATCTTCTCGCCAAGGAAATCGTAATAGCGGGTTTCACCACGTTCGAACACCCGCTGAACGGCCCAACACAGGTAGTCCGCCACATTGAGAAGGGGCTCCGTGTGGTGGTTCTGCACGTTGAAGGCGACCTTGCAGGCGATCCCGCTTGGGTCGTACTTCCTCGCGTGTCGCTCGATGGCTTTCGCGAGCGCGCGCTCCAGGTTCGCATTCTTCGTGCTGTTGCCTCTTTCGGCGATGTTGAGCACCAGCTTTTGATCCATACTCAGCTTGTTCTTGAGCAGATGCGACAGGAGATCGGCATAAAACTCGGCGTCCTTGCCATTGTGCTTGGAGGTGAAGAGCGCAGGAATCTTTCTCGCCACCATGACCTCCACCGAGCAGTCCAAGCCCTCGATGAAACGGAAAAACCGCTCCCTCACTTCGGGCGGATCATCGGTGGCGTGGAAATAGAATCCCTTGCCCTGACACTTCTTCCGGATACTCGGAATCACGTTCAAGTAACGATCTTCCAGAACCTCCCGCTGCAATGTCCGCACTTGTTCCCGGAGTTCATTGAGCTCTCCGTTGAATTTCACCATTCCGATCGAAAACGAAAGGGAAACGCCCTGCTGTCCGACAATCGGAATTCTCCCTTTGCCAAAAAACGTGGTGTCGCCCGCCTCATCGAGGAAGCGGTGACTGATCACGGGCGACACGGGAGTCGACTCAGACGTCATCGTAAATTCGGTTGCTTGTTCCGGCGGTGCCATGCGAAGCCGGATGGAGACCCAGCTCGGTCATCTCGTCGGCCAGCTTGAGGAACAGCAGGTAGGTGATCTGCTCGACGTAGTCGCCGTAACCGCCCCCCGCGTTCTTGAGGACGTGGGCGTAGTTCCAGACTTTGGAGACGATGGATGCTGAGTTGTCGTTAGCCATTGGTAATTTTAGTCCTCGTATGGATTTCTTTTCGCCTCGCGCTCCGCGTCACGCTCATAGGACTCCGCTATGCCTCGCAGCGCAACTGCGAGCCTAGGAAAGCCAGCCAACTCAAACTCTTCGGCTTTGCTCCGATATCCCGCTGCGATCTCCAGCTCTTCTTTCCCGTGTGTAAAGCCATGAACTCCTCGAGAGTTGTAGCACTCCAGAGTAAGTCCTCGCCGCATTTCCTCGCTGTCGGGCTGGTTAAGAACACGCGCCACCGAATCAGGCAGCCAAAGTTTGTCGGCAAACTTCTGACTGTAGAAAAGAACATGGCCAATTCGTTGAAGAGCAACTTTGAGATGCCCGCTGGCACCAGCAATCTCTTTCACTTTATCGATCCACGTTACGAGATGGTCACTGTCGAAAGTGCCATCGGGGAGAGAACCAGGTGGGACGTGCCAATCGTGGAGCAGTTTGTAGGCATTCTGAGCCATGTTTTTAGCTCTCTCCGTTGGTTCCTCTTCAGGGGGGGCTTCTCCGCGTGCTCTAAACACCATTCGTATAACCTCGCAGTAAAACTCTGGATCTAGGGCAAGCTTCTTTTCCAGAGTTCTTGGTGAGCCCCTACAGTAGCGACCTAGCAGAGGCAAATAGCCCCATTCGACTATCGAGAGCCTTTCTTGGTCGACACCTTGATGTTTTTGGAGCGCGGTGATGATTTCCACCGTTGCATGAGCATCCAATCGGTTCAGATCTTCGTGGGTTTTAAGCGCTGATTCCAGAGCCAAGAATGCTAATTCGGGATCCAGGTCCTTCGTCTTGTGTTGTAGGCTCTGAAGACCTCGAACCGCGGAGTGCGCCCGGTCATGTTGGATCAACAACTTGATTCCTAACACCGCGTCGTCACCTGCTTCGTAAATATTCCCTCCAGCGTTCTTCCAGTAGCCAGCAGCCTCGTCGCCCAGGGTGTCCGCCACTCGATCCCAAG
>JANOBS010000115.1:0-17058 GCA_031411755.1 Luteolibacter sp.
CTGGACAGAACCCCTCTGACGGCTATCCTCCTACCATGACCATCACTCTTCCTCCTGCGTTGAACCAGCTTGTGGACCGACTCGTCCACACCGGGCGTTACGCGGACGAAAGCGAGGTCGTCCGGGAGGCGCTCCGCATCCTGGAACGGCAGGAGTTCGATGAGTCGCCTGCCCTTGAGGCAGCGATCCTTGAAGGAGTCCGCTCTCCGCATCGACCCTACGATTCCTCGGTCATGGATCGCATCCGCCAGAACGCTGGGTCTGAAGCATGAGTCTGGAAGTCATCTGGTGATCCACGATTTCACGCTGCGCTTCCAATTCCGTCGAAAAGATCACGTAACGTTCTCCATCGCTCACCACAGGAACAGGTCCTTGAAAAACCGTGTCCAAGTAGATGCAGAAGCCCGATCCGAGACGGTCTGGAGCTTTATGATTCATCTTTGAGCGCTCATTTGCTTCACGATCTTTGAAATGATTGAGCGGTAGTGGTTGGCGATCTCCTCTGCTTCTTCCGCGCTGCTGCATTCCTCTATGAGGAAATCAGGAGGTGCAGAACCGGTCTTGTGGTAACAAGCCGTCTTTTCCCACCCATCCGCACGCACTTCGAGACCGTCAAGAAGTTGGCCCAGATCGAGTTCGTCCAGTTCTATGCGGAAAGTTCGAGCCATTGCTGGCAATAATACCTGGCCAGGTATCTCAGTATCGGCAAGATCAAGTTTCTAGCCAACTGGTTGAAAGTCCTTGAGCTCTTTTGCTCCGCATTTCAGGAGAAAGTTCCAGACGCCATCGTAAAAAGCCGGTTTCCGTGTTTCATCCATCCCACTTGAATCACCCCTTGGAACAAACACAACCATGCCTTTCCTCGCTCGAGTCAAGAGGACCCTGTAGCAGTTCTTAGCCACCGAGGTTTGGCTGTCAGCATTCCATTTTGTGCCGTTCAGTTTATACGCGACCCAACCGTTTAATTCCCATCTGAGATCAGCATCCCAGCAGACGATGCAATGATCCAGTTCCATCCCTTGCACTTGGAATTGATTTTGCGCAGTCTCCAATGCGTTCGAGGACCGGACGTCAGCAGACGGAGACAGCATCCAATTTGCTATGTCGGGCTTGTAGTCTACGAAAACACCCTCAGCAGCGAGTCTCCTTGCTTGGCTAGAGGCGATAATTCCGGAACGCTGATTCCCAACAGTGTGCCTGCGTGTCCATGACCGTGCGTCTGCTAGGCTCCGCGTGATCAATACTGAACTACCATTCATGTCCAATTCTGCGGACAAGGCTTCGGCTTCTTTGGCGTGGCCTGAAAGAACAAACCCTACCCATTCTTCCACTTTTGAATTACGATAGAACCGCATCGACTGCCTGAGATGGCCATTGGCAAGACGCCTGCGTGCAGGATGGGTTCTCCACCGCGAAGTGTCGGCGATTTCAGACAGTTCAAGAGTTTCGTCCGCGATTGAAAACGTCCACCCCTTGCGATCGATCGCTTCCAGCCATGCAGTGATTCCCATCTCTCCGCTATTGATCGCCTGATTGTGGCCTACTAGCGCGACAATGATCGCGCCACCCACGGGATAAGAATCCTTTTGAGTATCCAAAATTAGGTCAGCTTCGTGATCCGGAAGCTTCTCACGCAGCACGATGCGGCCTTTTTCGTAGGTTCTTTGCGCCTCATCAAAAACCAAAATTCGACCGTCCCCTTGTCGATGTGCCTCTGTCCGCCTTCCGAGGAAGCTGTGTGCTTTTACAATTTTGAAACCTGCAGCCGATGAAACAATTCCCGATGCCTCACGACGGTAACCGGTCTGAGCCCACACTTCCGCATTCCGTCCTTGGGAAATGTATGATTTCTGCAGCGCCTTTGTCAGCACCTCTACTAGAGGCGCGTTTCCGGTTACAAAAACCGAATCACCAGACCTCGATCCACGCATGACCAGATCCAACCCGACAAGAGTCTTTCCAGCTCCTGGAGCTCCCGAAAGAAAGATGACGTGATACTCCTCCTTGCTCATCGCCTGATCAATGACCTCGCGTATTTCACGCGTGCTATTATCGATTTCCTCTTTGGGCGCTGCGTGCTCCTGAATGGCCGAGACATCGTGATTTCCGTAAAGCGAAAGCGTGGCGTCCAGAATGGACGAGGAAGGACTAAATGGAGATTGGAGCCATTCGATGATAGGAACCACGATCTCCGAACGGCGATTTTCGAATCCAAGTTTGATTGCCTTACCCAAGCCATGAGCGTCGCATTCCAATGGTCGTGCTGCTGCCGCGTCCCAGTTGTATTGCCCGAGTCCCGGCCATTCCACATCCTTTGAGACGCGACCAGACGTCAGTGCGATAATCGGAACGACAATCATTCCTTCCTCCCCCTGGGTCACCTGCCGGGTCATTGAATGAAATTCGAGAAGATTTACGGCATACGTCATCACTTGGTCTCGGTCGGACGCTTGAATCTTTGATCGTTTGAATTCGAGGACGAACAAAACGCCTTCCCCAAAGAGCAAGCAGTCCATTCGCAAACCACGGCGCCTGAAATCGAACTCAAGAACTACGTGCTTAACCAACTGCCCGAATTCCGAGAGCAAAGCCTCCCTGAGAATTGGGATTCGCCGATCCAAGGTGCGCTGAAGAAGATCGATGCTCGTTTTCCATTCCTCGTTCTGATAGGATTCGATATCCAAGCTTTCTTCTGCGGCTCTACCGGCAAGCTGATTCGCGATGGTAATGTTCGACGCCGCTAAAAATTCCTCTCTCGATCCGAAATACCATGCAGGGAAGTTCATAATTTCGCGAATGGCATAGGGATTTGTCTGACAACGTGAATTGAATTTACTCGGTGTAATCGCTCTGAAGGCAAGTAGCCTTTCAGGTGTTCTCCACCTCGCAAAGCTCAGAAGTCGTTAGGCTCCATGCTTTGACCACTTGATCCCGGAATTCCGCATTCCCTGCTCGATTCCGCTGATGTAGATCGGATCAAGCTCCGCCAGTTCGGCCAGTTTTTCTTGGGTCAAGGATTTGCTTTCACGCGCTTGCCGCACGTTTCGCCCCAATAAATTGAGGACGGAATCATGTTTCACCATGACTCATAGTCCATCCGCCCGAAGCGATTCGGTCCATGGACGATGAGTCAAGAAGATCGAACATTGAACGTCGAAGAGAAGAGGAAGACCGAAGGCAGGGACTTGGCCTCCGGACAGTCCGGTGGGGGGCGGCTTGGAGGGAGGAATGGGGCGTCGGAAGGTGAAGGTGGCTTTTCCCAACCGGACCGCCACGGAGGTCGGGTCCCTGCCTTGGAGTCTGAGACGATTCACCATTCACCATTCACAACTCACCACTCACTTCTTCGAGGCGAGATACTCGATGAGATCCCGCAGCTCGGCGGGCTTGAGGATGTCGCCCATGGGGGGCATGACGGAGATGGCTTTGGTCTGCGAGGCGATGTCGGCCTTTTTGACGACGGTTTCCTTGCCGTCGGGCAGGAGGAGGGTGAGGGCATCCGGGGTGTCGGACTTGGGCGCACCGGCGAGGGTGGTGCCGTCCTTTTTCGTGACGGTCATGACGCCGAAGCCGGGGGCGATTTTTGCCTGCGGGTCGACGAGGGATTCGAGGAGGTAGCCGCGATCCTGCTTCCCGACGTGGGTGAGGGCGGGGCCGACGTTGCTGCCTTCCTCGCCCATGCGGTGGCAGGCGGTGCAGTTGGCGGCGAGGTTGCCTTCAAAGATCTTTTTCCCGGTTTCGGCATCGCCACCGGCGAGAAGGTGGGACCACTTGCCGAGGGGGCTGGCGGCGGCGAGCTTGGCCGTGACCTCGTGGAGTTCGTCGAGCTGGAGACTGCCAGCGCTTTCAATGACTTCGAGCTGGAGGGCGGGGTCGAGTTTTCCGGAGGAGAGATCGGCGAGGAGGGCGGTGAGGGGAGCCTTGGCGGCGAGGGTGCCGAGAAGGCGGACGGCGGATTGGCGTTCGGCGACGTCGGAGGACTTCAAGCCGATGTTGGTGGCGTAGCTGAGGGCGAGATCGGCCTTGGACGCGGCGAGCAGGGCGGCGACTCCGGGGCGCAGGGCGGGGAGGTTCTGCTTCAGCATTTCGACGGCGGTGTCGGTCCATTTCGGATCGCTAGCATGGCTGAGATGCTGGAGGGCGGCGAGGCGCTGGGCGGGGTCGAGTTTCGGATCGAGGGCCTGCTTGGTGAGGGCGGCGGGGTCCTGCTTCGCGCCAAGGGCATCGAGGACGGCGGAAACGGATTTCGACAGGGTGGCGTCGATCTCCAGCGGCTTGAGCAAGAGGGCGATCTGGGAGGCGGTGGCGGGCGCGACGGTCAGAGGCTTGAGCGGGGCGTAGCGGCCATCGACGCTGTCGAGCGGCTCGGTGGATTTCAGGCTGGCCAGGGCATCGAGGGCGACCTGCCGCAGCCGGGCGGGGGCCTTCGAGGTGGCATACTTCGCGAGTCTAACAAGCGAGGCGTCATCGCCGACGCGGCGGTTGGCGGAGATGGAGCGGCGAATGGCGGACTCAAGGGCGGCTGGCTTTGTTTCCAACAGCGCAGCGAGGGCGGGGAGGTTGGTGAAGGGATCTTCGTAAAGCGCACGCGCGGCCTCGGCCACGACGACTGGGTCGGAGTCGGAAAGGAAAAGGGCGAGGGCTTTGCCCATGGCCTCCTGCAACATCGCGGCATCCGCGCCTTTCTGAATCCGCAAGGAATCCTGAATGAGGTCACGCAGGGCGACGACGGCGGCAAGACGGACGGCTGGGGAAAAATTCGGCCCTGCAAATTGCGCGAATAAGTTGGGGCTGTTTGCCCGACGGAGAGCAAATGCACCCGCATGTCGGAGGTAAGCATCCTTGTTTCCATTTTCCTCCAGCATCTTGACGACGGCGGGAAGGTGGGCGACGTCACGGTTCTTTCCAACAGCCATGGCGGCGTGGAAACGGACGCGCATCGAGGAGTCTGTTAGGAGCTTCAGGAGAGGCGCAGGCTTTCCGCATTCACCGACCCACTTCGCGGCCTGGGCGCGGATCTCGGCGTCCTTATCGGCGGTGAGGGAGGTGAAGAGGGCCTCATCAAATTGCTTTCCCTGTGAAAGCCCCCACAAGGCATGAATGCGGGCGAGTTGGGGTGCGGCGGAGTTTTTCGCGATGGTCTGGAGAAGCTCCCACTTCTTCCGCGCGGCGAGTTCCCACTGGGCATCGAGACGGACGCGCTGGTCGGCGTGGCCGAGGCGCTTGGCGAGATCGGTGTCGGAGACTTTCGTTGGGCCTGCTTTGAGAAACGCGGCGACTTCCTTGCGGATCGCGCTGCCGGCTTCCTTCGGGTCATCGAGTTTCCAGACGGCGCCCTTCGGCTTGAGCGGGTAGCCGCCCTGCCAGTCGGCGACGTAGAGGGCACCATCGGGGCCGAAGTTGCAGCCGACGTAGGCGGTGCCGGTGGCGACACGTTGGTCGTCGGCCATCTTGTAGGCCGCGCCGTTTTCCTCGGCCTTGAAGGCGTTGATTTTCCCGGAGGGGAACGGGGTGACGAAGAAGTGGCCCTTGAAGCGCTCGTTCAGCGCGGTGCCGGGATTGTAGGCGAATCCGGAGGGGCCGTCGACGTAGTTCGAAAGCGGTGGCGTGAGGTAGGCGGGTTGGTCCGGGCCATCGGGGAAGGAGATGCGCTCGGCCATCCAGGGATTGTACGCCGTGCCACGGTATTGGTAGTAGCCGCGCCAACCGGAGTCCGAGCCTTCGGTGATGTAAATGAAGCGTTCTTTCTCGCCGGGAGCATCCGAGTCATTGTCGACGGCGAAGATGTTCCCGTAATCATCGAAGGCGATCTGCTGGACGTTGCGCAGGCCGCGGGCAAAGACTTCGAAGCCAGTGCCGTCCGGATTGCAGCGGAGCAATGCGCCTTCGTAAGGATAGAACCAGCGGGTGCCTTCCGAAACCACGTTGGTGGCCTTGTCGCCGATGGTCCAATAGACCTTCCCATCCGGACCAAGCGTGAGGCCGTGCATGTCGTGGCCGGCGTAGTTGATATGGAGGCCGAAGCCGGTGACGAGGGACTTCCGGATGTCGGCCTTGCCGTCGCCATCGGTGTCGCGGAGTTTCCAGAGATCCGGAGCGATGGTGGAGTAAACATCGCCGCGGTAAGCCAGCACGCCGGCGGCGATGCCGGTGACCTCGGTGTTGAAGCCATCGGCGAAGAGCGTGACCTTGTCTGCGACGCCATCGCCATCGGTGTCGACGAGCTTGTGAATCTTCTCGCTGGTGACGGTCAGATCCTTCCAGTCGATCTTGCCGTCCTTGTTGAAGTCCTTGAGCGAGGGATGCTTCTTGAAGCGCTCGGAGGTGACGTTCTTTTTGAAGAAGTCGGACTTTTCCTGAACCGAGGTGTGGGAGAGGTCGTCGGGGATCCACCAGGTGACCTCGCGGATGTCGAGGTCCTGGGTCTTCCGCCGGGTGGTCTCGGTCACATAGACCGATCCGTCCACATCGACGCTGACGGCCACCGGATTGATGAACATCGGCTCCTTCGCGAAAAGGCTGCGCACGAGGCCGCCGGACTCCGGATGGGTTTCAGGCGCGGCGAGTGCGGCGAGGGGCGCGAGGAGGAGGAGGGTTTTATAGGTCATGGGAAATGGGATCCCGCGCCGGGTCAGTCCTTGCGGGTCAGTTCCACAAAAACGTCTTCCAGCGTGGCTTCCTTGCGGGAAAGCGAACGGAGCGGCCAGGCATACTGGGCGACAAGCTCGTGAAGGCGCTCCCGGACATCGGCCCCGGAGTCGACGAGGATCTCGAACTTCGTCCAGCCCTCGCCTTGGTCCTCACCGGTGACGCGCTTGACGTTCTCCATGCGCGAGATCGCGCCGGAGACCGTTTGAAAATCTCCCTGGACCTCGAGTTGGACCTTTCCGGCGGCACGCATGCCTTCGACGAGGTTGCGCGGCGTGTCCTGGGCCTTGATCTTTCCGCCGTCGATGATGATGACGCGGCTGCAGGTGGCCTCGACCTCGCTGAGGATGTGGGTGGAAAGGAGTACGGTATGCTTTTCCGCAAGCTGGCGGATGAGCTCGCGAATCTGACGGATCTGGTTCGGGTCGAGGCCGTTGGTGGGCTCGTCGAGGATCAGCAGGTCCGGATCATGGACGAGGGCATCGGCGAGTCCGACGCGCTGGCGGTAGCCCTTGGAAAGCACGCGGATCATCTTCCGCTTCACGGAGTCCAGCCCGCAGGTTTCGACGACCTCTTCGACGCGGCGTTTGGCGTCGCGGTTGTTCAGGCCCTTCAGGTTGGCGCGGAAGCGGAGATACTCACGGACGCGCATGTCGTCGTAGAGCGGGACGTTCTCAGGCATGTAGCCGATCTTCCGACGGGCCTCGATGGACTCGCGGTAAACGTCGTGCCCGGCCACGCTGGCGGTGCCGGAGGTGGGGGGCAGGTAGCCGGTGAGCATGCGGAGCGTGGTGGTCTTGCCCGCGCCGTTCGGCCCGAGGAAACCGATGATTTCGCCCTTCGCGACGGAAAAGGAGATTCCGCGCACGGCCTCGTGGCGGGGGAAACGCTTCGTGAGATTGACGACTTCGATCATGGGAGGGCGGAACCCGGCGGGCAGTGTGAAAAAGCGCCCTGAGCGGTTGACGCGACCCGGGCGGCCCCTTAACTAAGCGCTGCGCGCGGGGGGCCAAGCGAGAAAATCATGCTCAACCCTCCGGCTTTCCCATTAAAGCCTCATGAACTCATCGGTTTCCGCCCGCCTCAACGCGGATTTGCTCGAAGAACAGTATGCCCAGTGGACCCAGGACCCCCGTTCGGTGGAGCCTACGTGGTCGGCGTTTTTCGAGGGATTTGAACTTGGAGCCGCGCAGGTGCGTCAGGCTGGAACTCCCGCTGCCTCCGCCCCGGCGCCTGCCGCTGCCGGTGGTGTTTCGGAGCCAACCACCGATCTCGCGCTCTACGGGAAGGTTGTCAGCCTGATCTACAACTACCGCACTCTGGGCCACACGCAGGCCCGCATCAACCCGCTGGAGGATGAACCGGAGCGCAATCCGCGCCTGCGTCTCGAGCAATTCGGACTGACCGAGGCCGACCTCGACCGCGAGGTGGCGAATCCTTTCCTGCTTCACGGCGAGCGCATGAAGCTGCGCGACACGATCGCGGCGCTGGAAAACATTTACTCGGGCCTGATCGGCTTCGAGTTCATGCACATCCACAACACGACCGTCCGCCACTGGGTGCGTGAACGGATCGAGGCACACTCCCGCCGCGAATCGGATCCGCCGGAGCGCCAGATTCACTCGCTGATGTGGCTGCTGGAGGCGGAGGCCTTTGAAAGCTTCCTCGGCAAGAAATTCCTCGGGGAGAAGCGCTTCTCCCTCGAAGGTGGCGAGGGCACGATGGTCCTGCTCAACGCCATCCTTGAAAAATCGCCCTCGCTCGGCGTGCTGGAAATTGAAATGGGCATGTCCCACCGCGGCCGCCTCAACGTGCTGGCGAACTTCGTCCGCAAGTCGCTCGCGACGATCCTCTATGAGTTCACGCCGAACTACGTCCCCGACCTCGTCGCGGGCGATGGCGATGTGAAATACCACCTCGGCTACGAGAGCATTCGTGAAGTGCCCGATGGCAAGGTCCGCGTCAGCCTCGCGGCGAATCCGTCGCACCTGGAAGCCGTCAATCCGGTCGTCGAGGGCAAGGCCCGTGCCCGCCAGCGCATCCTCGGCGACGACGGCGCTGCGACTGATCGCAAGCGCGTCCTGCCCGTCCTCCTCCATGGTGATGCTGCCTTCGCCGGACAAGGCTCCGTCGCGGAAGTGCTGAACCTTTCCCAGCTCCCGGGCTATCGCACCGGCGGCACGATCCATCTCATCGTCAACAACCAGATCGGCTTCACCACGATGCCGGCGGACGCGCGTTCTTCGGCCTATGCCACGGACGTTGCGAAAATGATCGAGGCCCCGATCCTTCACGTGAACGGCGAGGAACCGATGGAACTCTACTGGGCCGCGCAGTTCGCCCTCGAGTTCCGCCAGAAGTTCGGTCGCGACATCGTGATCGACATGTATTGCTACCGTCGTCAGGGCCACAACGAGAACGACCAGGCCGCCTTCACCCAGCCGCACATCGCGAAGAAGATCGAAGGCCGCCAAACGATCGGTCAGATCTACAAGGCGCAGCTCGTCGCGAAGGGCGTGCTTTCCCAGGCCGATGCCGACGAACTCGAAAAGGCAATCTGGGATAAACTGGAAGCCGGACATCAGAAGATGATCCAGCTCACCGAGTCCGGCGACCGCACGGTCTTCAGCGGTTCCACTGCGATCGAACAACCCCCTTATTCGCACGCTCCGGTTCCGACCGGCATCGAGCGTGATCGCCTGCAGCATATCGGGGCCACGCTCACGACGATCCCCGATGGCTTCAACCTGAACCCCACGCTGGCGAAACGGTTCGTTCCGCGCCGCATCGAGGCCCTGCACAACGGAGGCCCGATCGACTGGGCCTTCGCCGAGTCGCTGGCCTTCGGGGCGCTGTTGATGGAGGGAAATCCGGTCCGCCTTTCCGGCCAGGACTGCCGCCGCGGCACCTTCTCACATCGCCATGCGGTGTTCTATGATTACGAAACGCGTGCCCGCCACATCGCGCTGGAGCACCTGTCTCCGGATCAGGCAAAGTTCTGCGTTTACAACTCGCTGCTCTCGGAGTTCGCCGTGCTCGGGTTCGACTACGGCTACTCGCTCGGCTATCCGCAGATGCTCACGATGTGGGAAGCCCAGTTCGGCGATTTCTCGAACGGCGCGCAGGTCATCATCGACCAGTTCATTTCCTCCGCCGAGTCGAAATGGCAGACCCCGAGCGACCTCGTGATGCTTCTTCCACACGCCTACGAAGGCCAGGGACCGGAGCACTCCAGCGCCCGTCTGGAACGCTTCCTGCAACTCTGTGCGGAAGACAACATGATCGTCGGAAACTTCAGCACCCCGGCCCAGTACTTCCACGCGCTTCGTCGCCAGAAGCGCCGCGATTTCCGCAAGCCGCTGATCGTGATGACCCCGAAGAGCCTGCTCACCCGCGCCGAGGCCATTTCCCAGGAGTCCGATTTCCTTCCCGGTACCTGCTTCCAGGAAATCCTTCCGGACCCGAAGACCTTCGGCGACACCAACAATGTCACCCGCGTGGTCTTCTGCTCAGGCAAGGTCTATTACGATCTCGCCGTGGCCCGCGAGGAGAAGGGTGTCGAAAACACCGCGATCCTCCGCGTCGAGCAGCTCTATCCGTTCAACAACGAAATGGTGGTCGCGCTGCTCAGCCAGTATCCGAACGCCTCGACCTTCGTCTGGTGCCAGGAAGAGCCCGCCAACATGGGGGCTTGGACCTACATCGCGCCGCGTCTTGAAGAGCTGCTTGGCAAGAAGGCCCTCTACGCTGGCCGTGATCGTGCTTCCAGCCCGGCTGCGGGTTCCAAGGCCATGCACTACCGCGAACAGAAGGCGCTTCTCAGCGACGCCTTCACGCTCTGAACCCTTCGCCTTACCGATTTAACTCTTTTTTCTCCATCATGTCACTCGACGTCAAAGTTCCCGCCGCCGGCGAATCCATCACCTCCGCCAATGTCGCCCGCTGGCACAAGGCCAACGGAGACTCCGTCCGCAAGGGCGAGGTGCTCGTGACCCTGGAAACCGACAAGGTCTCCAATGAGCTCGAAGCCGACGCCGACGGCACACTTCAGATCATTGTCGGAGAAGGCGAGGAAGTCTCCATCGGCACCGTGATCGCACGCATCGAGGAAAGTGCGGCTTCCGCTCCAGCCGCCGCTCCCGCGCCTGCTGCGGCACCTGCTGCCGTGGCCGCCCCGGCTGCTGCGACTCCGGGTGAGGTGGTCTTCATCAAGGTTCCGGCTGCCGGTGAGTCCATCACCTCCGCCAACGTCGCCGCGTGGCGCAAGAAGGACGGCGATCAGGTGACGAAGGGCGAGGTGCTTGTGACGCTCGAGACCGACAAAGTTTCCAATGAGCTCGAAGCCGAGGCCACCGGTCGTCTCAAGATCCTCATCCCTGAAGGCGAGGAAGTCGCCATCGGGGCCATCATCGCCAGCATCGAAGTCGGTGCCGGTTCGTCCGCTCCTGCAGCTCCGGCTTCCGCTCCAGCTCCGGTCAAGATCGCGGCCGCTGCGGCTCCAGCTCCGGTCGCTCCTGCACCGGGTGCCGCCACGGGTGTGACTGCGCCGCGTTTGAAGCCCGACCTTTCCGTGGCCCCGACTCCCGTCGAAAAGCCCTCCGCACCGGAGGCCTCCAGCGATGGCCGGACGACCCGCAAGAAGATGAGCATGCTGCGCCGCAAGATCGCCACGCATCTCGTTAATGCCCAACAGACTGCGGCGATTCTCACGACGTTCAATGAAGTCGATATGACTGCAGTCATGGACCTTCGCAAGGCGGTCCAGGAGGACTTCATGAAGAAGCACGGCGTGAAGCTCGGCTTCATGTCCTTCTTCGTGAAAGCCGTCACCCAGGCACTCAAGGACGTGCCGACGATCAACGGCCGCATCGAGGGCACCGACGTCATTGAAAACCATTTCTACGACATCGGCGTGGCCATTGGCACCGAGAAGGGACTCATCGTTCCGGTGCTGCGCGACACCGACAAGAAGAGCTTCGCCCAGATCGAACAGGACATCCTCGCCTACGCCAAGAAGGGCAAGGACGGGAAGATCGCGATCGAGGACCTGCAAGGCGGCGTCTTCACCATTTCCAACGGCGGCACCTACGGCTCACTTCTCAGCACGCCGATCCTGAACCCGCCACAAAGCGGCATCCTCGGCATGCACACCATCCAGCAGCGTCCGGTTGCGCTGAATGGCCAGGTCGTGATTCGCCCGATGATGTATCTGGCCCTCAGCTACGACCACCGCCTCGTTGACGGCAAGGAAGCGGTCACCTTCCTGATCCGCATCAAGGACTGCTTGGAGACTCCGACGCGCCTGTTGCTGGAAATGTAAGGGGCGGAAACGCTCAGGTCCCTCTAATTCCCGAGCGGAATTGGGGGTGTGTATTTTGTTGTAGGGCCGCAGGGCAGCGGAAAGCATGTCACGCGTGCGCCGCCTGCTCCGGAACCTGATCCACGGCCTTGTCATGCTCTGCTGCCTCGGAGTGGCGAAGGGGCATGTGGGGTTTGAGAACTCGACGGAGATCCGCGTTCAGCCGGAGCGGATGCGGGTGGTGGTGAAGATGGCGGTGGCGCTGACGTGGAAGCTGATGGGGGAGCGAGCACCGAAGTTCGACGACGAGGAAGCTCGCCAGCAGATGCTGCAGTTGCTTCTGGAGGAATGCCCCAAGCTGCTGAAGGTGACGGCGGTGGGTGAGGTGCTGCCGATTCGGAACGCAGAAGCGGGATTCACCAAAGAGGGTGAGGCGGAGTTCACGCTGGACTATGATCGTCCTGCGAAGGGGCCGGTGAGGGTGGAGGCGCTATTTTTCAAGGTCATGGGTCCGCTGGACAGCGGGACGATGTCGGTCTTCGATGAATCAACGCGACCGACCTCCGAGGGTGAGGATCCGATGGAGGGGAAGGTGATCGTGACAGTGGATCCGTCGCTGGATTTCCACCTGCCGGGGGATGTGGTATCAGGAGTTTGTGGTGGCAATATCCCGCCGCCGCCTGGGCTTGGCCGTTATTTCCTGCTGGGGATCGAGCACATCCTGACGGGGTATGATCACCTGTTGTTCCTGTTCGCGCTGGTGCTGGCCTGTCGTGGGGTGAAGCCGATGCTGATCATCGTGACGGCCTTCACCCTGGCGCACTCGATCACGCTGGCGCTGGCGGCCATGAACTTGGTGGCATTGCCCTCGAAGTGGGTGGAGTCGTTCATCGCCCTGTCGATCATCTTCGTGGGCGTGGAGAATGTGTTTCTCAAGGTCGAGCCGAAGCGTCGGGCGGTTCTGACGTTCGCCTTCGGGCTGGTGCATGGGCTGGGTTTTGCCAACGTGCTGCGGGACATTGGCCTGGGCTCGAATGGTCGCTCGATCTTCGGCCCGCTGATCAGTTTCAACCTCGGCGTGGAAACCGGTCAGCTCGCATTGGTGGCGATCGTGCTGCCGATCCTGATCAAGCTCCGGAAGCGCCCGAGCTTCGAAAAATACGCGGTGCCGGTGATGTCCGTGGTCGTGATCCTGATGGGAAGCGCGTGGCTTTTCGAGAGGGTGAGGGGCTGATGGTGAATGGAACGTGATGGGAGATGGGCACGATTCACGACCCCGATTGCAGCCATGGTTCGCGAGATTTGAAAATGTGGCGCTGAACTTTGTGAAAAGTTTGATGAATACGCCCCCGCGTGTCATTCGTCATAGAAACACATCGCCGATACCATGAAACCCTCCCGATTGATCTCATTCGCCACTCTTGCAGTGCTCGCCGCGACTGGTTGCAATAAATCCAACCCACAGGTCGACGCTGCCAAGGTGGAACTGGAGAAACAGGTCCGGGAGGCGCGCGAAAGTGAAGCGGCCCTGCGCACCGAACTGGAACTCCAGAAGCTGAATGCCGAACGCGACGCCATCGCGCTGGAGCGGCAGAAGATCGATGATGCGCGCGCGGAGCTGGAGCGCCGCAACCAGGAAAACGCCGAGGCCGATCTGGAAAAGCTCCGCCTGCGTGAAGAGGCACTCGCCAATCGCGAAGCACAGGTTTCTGATCGCGAGTCAGGTTTAGGCGGCCGCGAGCAGATGCTCAATGACCGCGAGCTGGATCTTGCCGGTCGCGAATACATTCCGGATCTCGACCCGACTCCGGAGATTCCCGACGCCCAGCCAGTAAGCGATTACAATGTCTTCTACGACCAGCTTTCCAACGACGGCTCATGGTTCGAAACTCCCGACTACGGTTATGTCTGGCAGCCCACCGTGGTGGTTCGCGATACCTCATGGCGTCCTTACACCGCCGGTCGCTGGGCGTGCAGCAATCGCGGCTGGACCTGGATGTCCGACGAGCGTTTCGGCTGGGCCACCTACCACTACGGTCGCTGGGCGCTTTGCAACGGTCGCGGCTGGGTCTGGATTCCCGGTGAGGAATGGGCACCCGCCTGGGTTTGCTGGCGTTCCGGCGACAGTCATGTCGGCTGGGCGCCGCTTCCGCCGGAAAGCATGTGCCAACCGCGTCGTGGCTGGGGCGTATCGGTGGAGCTTGATCTCGGCATCAGTGCCAGTTGTTTCAACTTCGTGTCCATCAATCTCTTTGGTGGAGACATCCGTGGGAACTGTCTGCCCTTCAACCGGAACCGCGAATGGTGTAGCCTTACCCAGAACATCACCAACATCACCTACCAGAACAACCAGTTCAACTGCGGCGGTCCGAGCTATCGCGATATCAATCACCGCCTCGGCCGGCCGATGCCGTTCTATCAGCTCAACGTGAACCGCTTCGACAACGGTCGCCCCGGCATACGGAACACGATTGTTGGCAACCAGCTCAACATTTTCGCCCCCACGGTCAACGCCGCCTGGAACGGTGCGCTGCGCCCGGCGTCGGTCCGGGAAACGTGGCGGGACCTCCAGGTGGAGCGCGCCGAGGGAGGTGTGCAGACCACCTATCTTGAGCGGTTCCGCGCTGCCCAGGCCGAGCGCAAGACTCTTGCGGCCCAGGCCGTCGAGAAATTTGGTGGCCAGCAGGAGCTTCAAAAGCAACGCGTCGCCGTGCTCGAACAGAATCGCCAGGAAGCGAAACAAAAGGCGCAGGTCGTCTTGGCCGAGCGTCAGGTTACGATCAAGGAGCGCCAACAGGAGACCCTTGAAAAGCTCCGTGCCGCGAAGGAAACCCAGCCTTCCGGAAGTGCCCAGCAGCAGATCCGAGAAAAGCAGGAACAGAACCGTCTTGCCCTCGAACAACGTCAGAAGGAACTACGCGACAAGCAGGAGCAGGCAAAACTCGACGCCGAGGCACGTCGCAAGGAACTCACGGATCGCAAGCCCGATGGCACCAGCGATCCAGGCACCGACAAGCCCGGCGGCACCATGGCCGAGCGTCTGCGCCAGCAGCAGGAGCAGGCCAAGCTGGCAGCGGAGGAACGCCAGAAGGATCTTCAAGACAAGCAGGAACAAGCCAAGGTCGAGGCGGACAAGCGCCGCCAGGATTTGCTGGATCGCCAGCGCAACAAGGGAGCCGACCCGACGGGTGGACCCGACCCACGCGGTCCGTCGATGGAAGAGGAGCTTCAGAAGAAAGCCCGTGAAGCGGCGGCCCGCAACGGAGCCAATCGCAATGACCCGACGGGTGGCCCAGACCCGCGCGGCCCGTCGATGGCCGAAGAGCTTCAGCAGAAGGCCCGCGAAGCGGCGGCTGAGCGCCAAAGGGCATTGGCCGAGCAACAGGAAAAGGCCAAGGCTGATGCCGCCGAGCGGCTCCGTCAGACGCGTGAGCAGCAGGGCAATGCCCAAATGCAGGAGCAACAGCGCCAGGCCCAGGAAGCGGCCACCAAAATGAAGGAGGACGCCGCCCGCCGTAATCAGGAAGCCCAGCAGGCCCAACAGGATCGTGCCGCCCAGATGGAAGCCGCCCGTCAGGCCCAGCAGGAAAAGCTCCGCCAGGCTCAGGAAGAGCGTCAGAAGCAGGTCGAGGCCTCCCAGCAGCAAGCCCAGATGGCGGAACGCCAGCGCCAGGCGGAAGCCGCCCGTGAGGCCCAGCTCGAAACCGCACGCCGCGCCCAGCAAGAGCAGCAGCAAGAGATGCAGGAGCGGGCCAGACAGCAGCAAGAAGCCCGCGCCGCGCAAATGGAGCAAGCCCGGCAACAGGCCCAGGAACGCGCCGCCCAGCAGGAGCAGGCACGTCAACAGATGCAGGAACGAGCCCAGCAACAAGCCCAGCAGCAGGCAGCCGAACGGGCCAAGGCCCAAGAGGAAATGCGCCAGCGCCAGCAGGAGCTTCAGGATAAACTCAAGGAGCGACAGCAGGGCCGCTGAACCGGGCGAGAGTTCATTCACCTAAAAGAGCCAGGGGGAACCCTGGCTCTTTTTTGTTGGAAGGCTTTTGAGTGGCGGAGAAATTGACATTGGATTTCCTCGGATCTAATGATAATTCAGTTTCCGAAAGGAATGCATGAGCGGCTCATTTGATCCAAACCAACAGCGCGAGTTCCGCTGCAACCACTGCAGCGGGCGCATTTTGGTGCCCATCAGCCTGCCACCTACCACCGGACCCTGTCCGCATTGCAGCGGCACCATCGTTTCCCCGGATTTCCTGAAGGAGCTCAGCAGCCCGGCAGCCTCGTTCGGCGCGATTCCGGCACCGGTTTCTCCGCCTCCAGCCCCAGCCCCACCGCCTGTCGTGGTGGCCGAATCCCAAGTGCCCGAGCAACCGGAAGCGGCCTCAGCATCGGTTGAAACAACAGAAACCGTTGTGTCGGAGGAAGTTCCGGCCACGAAGGTAGCATCGGTTTCCGCTCCTTCGAGAAGCCGTCGCAGCCTGATGCCGGCCCTGATCGTCATGATGCTCCTGATCTTGGGTGCAGGGGCCGGAATCATCTACCTTTTCAACAACATGGGGAGAAATGCTGGCAGCCTGAACCTCAGCAATCTGCCCGGCCCGATCAAGACCGGGGACGACGACTATCTCCGCAACGGCTGGCGAAGGGAGGCCAGCACGCTTCTGCGCTCCTATGTCAGTGGCACCACAGCCGAAGAAAAGGCTCCCTTCATCCTGGGTGGAAACCATGCGGCGGAAAAGCTGAACGAATTTTACGGGGGTGGGCGGATCGACGATGCGGATACTCCAGCAGAAGCGTTTTCGGTGTTTGACCTCTCGATGGAAGATCGGAAGCGCGGGCTTTTCATGATGATCTACGACCAGCCGCCGCAGTTCGAAATGCGCGAGTTTTTCCGTCCTCTGGCCTCGCTGGATGTCCAGTATGGTTTGGTCGATGCCGATCTCCTGTCGTTGGTCCGTTATTCAAGTTTTGGCGCGCCAGACCTTGTTATTCCGCGCCAGATCAGGACTGAGGTTGCAGCGCCTTATGACTCTGGTCTCTACGCGTTCGACCCTTTCCATCATTACTGGCGAACAGTCGCAGCGCCTGCCGTCAAATCACTGCGGAGATTGGCA
>JANOBS010000116.1:0-1279 GCA_031411755.1 Luteolibacter sp.
TCATGAAGCTGATCCGGTTCATCAAGGAACGTTACAATCTCGCCGTCCTCCTGGTGGAGCACGACATGAAAGTGTCATGGGCCTTTGCGAAAGGATCGCCGTGCTCGAATATGGAAGGAAGATCGCGGAGGGCACTCCCAAGGAAATCCAGTGCCACCCCAAGGTCATCGAAGCCTACCTCGGCGCCGCCGCGGTGGGGTGAACAGCAACCAACCAATTATCATCATGTTCGGATTTGAGAAAATTGAAGTTTGGGAACGGGCGATCGAGTTCGCCGACATCGTCTATTCGGTGACCGGACGCTTTCCGGCCGACGAGCGCTTTGATCTCACCCTCAAGATGCGCCGCGCTTCGGTCTCGATCTCCTCCAGCATCGCGGAAGGCAGCCTGCGGAAATCCAGCCGCAGCTTCCTCCACTTCATCGGCATCGCCGCAGCCTCGCTCGACGAGGTGGTCCAACTGGCGACCGTGAGCCTGAAACAGGGTTTCCTCAGCCTGCCGGAGTTCCAGGGCCTCTGCGCGACGGCGGAAGAGCAGCGCCAGATGCTTCGTGAGCTGCGACGTTCGCTGCGCGGCGAACCCTGATTTCAACATTCTTCATGCTGACGGTCGAAAATCTCCAGGTCTCCTACGGCTCCATCCGGGCGCTGCACGGCATTTCATTGACGGTGCCGCAGGGCAGCATCGTCACCCTGATCGGCGCGAACGGCGCGGGGAAATCGACCACGCTTCGAGCGCTTTCAGGCCTGGTGAAACCGACCGCCGGAACCGTGATGTATGAGGGCAAGGACATCACCCGCCTCGCCCCGAACAAGATCGTCGCCGAAGGACTCTGCCACGTGCCGGAAGGTCGCATGGTCTTCGCGAACCTGACCGTCCGCGAGAATTTGAAAATGGGGGCTTACCTCCAGAATGACCGCAAGTGGATCGCCCAGCAGACCGAGTATGTCTTCGGGCTCTTTCCGCGACTGAAGGAACGTGAGAACCAATCCGCCGGCACGCTTTCCGGTGGCGAGCAGCAGATGCTGGCCATCGGTCGCGCCCTCCTAAGCAAGCCGAAGTTCCTCATGCTCGATGAGCCGTCGCTGGGCATCGCGCCGCTGCTGGTGAAGACGATCTTCGAACGCATCGTCGAGATCAACCGCGAGCAGGGCCTCACTATTTTGTTAGTCGAACAGAACGCCAACCTCGCACTCGATATTTCCAGTTACGCCTATGTCCTTGAAACAGGCAAAATCCTCATTGAAGGCGCGTCCGCCCAAGTGAAGGCGGACCCGCA
>JANOBS010000117.1:0-5640 GCA_031411755.1 Luteolibacter sp.
GTTGTCTGCCATCCAACTGCTAGCTTTCACTGGCTTGTAGTTCCAAGAGGGTAGCTTCAATATACGGGAGGCTGGCTATCAACAGCGGGTGTCCCAACCTCGGCTGACTATTGGACTCCAAAGTCAAAACCGATCCCGCACAGCGGACAAATCACTCAGCACCGCATCCGCCAGGGAGAAATCCAGGCAGGCGGTGACGCGGTTCGGCACGGCCCAGACTGGCATTCCGGCGGCGATGGCGGCTTTCACGCCGTTGAGCGAGTCCTCGATGACGAGGCATTCGGCGGGATCGAGGGCGAAGCGTTTCGCCGCCTCCAGATAAAGATCCGGCGCGGGCTTGATCCGTGGGGCATCGCCGCGACGGACGACCTGGTCGAAGTGTTTCCGGAGATCGAGCCGCTCCAGCCAGCCATCGACCCAGTGCGGCGACGAACTGGACACCACGGCGCGCGGAATGCCGAGCGAGCTCAGCGTTTCCAGCAGCTCGACCGCCCCAGGCATCGGGCCTTCTCCGGCGAGATCGCTTTCGATTTTCTCCTGCCGTTTTGAATCGAGATCGTGCCAATCGAAGGCCGCGCCGGTGAGTTCTTCCAGGTGGGTCTTCGGCGACCAGGTGTTGAAATCCGAGCCGATGCACTGGTTGTAGACCTCCAGTGGCAAGGGGTGGCCGTTTTCCCGGAACGTCCGGTGCCAGGCGTCGTAGATCGCCCACTCGGTGTCCACGAGCACGCCGTCGAAATCAAACAACACCGCCTTGAAAGTCATGCGCGCGACATGGGCGAAGACGGCCACTTCGGCAAGCGTGGAGCGGGCAAGTTGACTTTGGCCGGAAACTTGGCCATCTTCCCGGCTATGAGCACGACGGTGAACATTGCGGAGTTCAAGGACCGGCTTTCGGAGTTCCTGGATCTCGCCGAAAAGGGCGGTGAAGTGATCGTTTGCCGCAGGAACGTGCCGCTGGTGAAACTCGAGTCCGTCCGCAAGCCAATCCTCGTCAGAAAGTCAGCAAGTGCCATCGGCTGCATGAAGGGCAGCGTGCAGATCCACGGCGACCTGACCGAACCCGCCATTCCTGAATCCGACTGGGAAATGCTTCGCTGACCCTGCCATGCCCTTCCTCCTGGATACCTGCGCGATTCTTTTCACTGCCGAAGGCGCGACCGAACTTTCTCCCGAGACCCTGCGTCAGATTGATGCCGCTCCTCCAGGGCAGGTTTTCGTTTCAGCGATCTCGCTGGGTGAACTGGCCTGCCTTCAGGATCGAGGCCGGATCACCCTCACCAAGCATTGGCGGACCTGGTGGGATGAGCTTCTGACAATCACTGGCTGGATCTGCCTGCCGATCACCGATCAGGTCATGGCCGAGGCTTACAGTCTGCCGCCTCCCATCCATCGCGATCCTGCGGACCTGTCACTCATTGCGACAGCCAGGCTCGAACGGCTGACCCTTGTCACAACGGATCGGAAAATTCTCGATTACCCGCACGTCGCGACGATTTCCTGACCAACTCTTGGCCCGCCTCACAGGCCGATCTTCAGTTCCGGCCCGAGCAACAGGATTTCCGTGTGACGGAAGGCGTTCATGCGCGAGGCCAGGCGCTCGATCCCCTCACGGGCAGAGGCTGGCAGGGCGGAAAAGGCGGCATTTTGCAGGAGGCTCTGGCGGAGCTGGGCCGCCGGACCGGGCAGGCCTTTGGCGCGGATGAGTTCATCGTTGTTGAGGTCGCCGGGCTTCTCGCTGGAAAAGATGCCCTCGAAGGCGCTCTTCGGCTCAGGCACGAGTTTCGCCTCGACCGCTCCCAGCTTCGCCTCCTTCGCGGCGAATGCGATCGCCTCGCCAAGCCCGCCGAGTTCATCGACGAGCCCGATTTCCAGTGCCTTCGTGCCGCTGTAAACGCGACCCCCGGCCAGCGATTCCAACTCGCCCTTGAGCTTTCCCTTGCGGCCGTCCTCGACGCGCTTCTTGAAGGTGCCGTAGACCTGCGTCATCGACTTGCGGATCAGCTCGCCTTCCTCAGGGGAAAACGCGCGGGCCATGCTGTCCGTTCCGGCGTTCTTGCCGCGCTGGATGGTGTGGGTGGTGATGCCGAGTTTTTCCATCGCTCCGCCGAGCACGAACTTCATGCCGACGACTCCGATCGAGCCGGTGATGGTGCCGCTTTCCGCGAAAATCCGGTCGGCACTACTGGAGACGTAGTAGCCACCACTGGCCGCCACGCCGCCCATCGAGACGATGAAGGGACGTCCGGTGGACTTCCATTGCGAGGTCGCCTCCCACAGCACCTCGCTGGCCAGTGCGGAACCGCCGGGCGAGTTGACGCGGAGGACGAGTGCCTTCGCTTTCTCGTCCTTCCTTAAACGCAGGATCTCCTCGCGGACCGGGGCGATCGACTCGTCGGTGATGTCGCCCTCCAGCGCGACGACTGCCACGTAGTCCTTGCGGGATTTGGTTTTTTTCCCCGAGCTGAACATCAACTCGACGATGTCCATCATGCCTTCGATCTGCGGGCCATCGAGATCGGGAAGCTGGTAGCCGAAGTCATAGTCGGCTTCCGCGCCATAGGTTTCTCGGACCTTCGCATTGAAGCCGGTGCGGTAGAGCAACTCGTCCGCCAGCCCGGCGTCCTTCGCCTCGGCGGCGGTCATCGTGCCGCGATCCACCAGCTCGCGGACCTTCGCTTCGGAAAGTTTCCGCCCACCCGCCACATCGCTGACAATGGCGGAGTAGATCGAGTCGATGAGCTGCTCCTCCTGAAGTCTCGCAGGCTCGCTAGGACCGGTGCGGTAGTAGTTTTCGCCGTAGCTCTTGAAGTCGCCGATGTGGATGACATCCGCCTGCACGCCGACCTTGTCGAGCAGGCCCTTGTAATACATCGACTCCGCGTGGATGCCGTCGAAGGCGCAATCGGCCTCCGGCATCAGGGCGAAGTGATTCGCCGCGCTGCCGAGCAGGGCGGTGCCGCTGGAAAGCCCTTCACTGTAGAGCCAGACGTCCTTCCCCGAAGCGCGGATCGCCAGCAGACGGCGGCGGATTTCCTGGATCTGCGGCAGCTCGAGGTCCGCACCATCGGCATCGATCACCACCGCCTTCACGTTCGGATCTACGGCCGCCTTTTCCAAACTGCGCGTGACATCGAAGGTCGTCAGCGGCCGGCTGGTGTCCATGGAAATGTCCATCAGCGAGGGCTCGGTCTGGCCGGACTCGGAGATCACGCCTTCGAGGTCGTAGATCGCGACGATGGGCTTCGGTTCATCGGCGGCGGAGGCGCTGAGCAGCGAGGCGGCAAGCAGGGTAAGGGCACGCATGGCGGAGTCCTAGCACAGCAAGGCGAAGGACTCAACCTGTGCATTCAACGGGTCGACCAAGGCGGATTTGACGGCGGCGGAGCCTTGTCGGAGTCTGGCGGTCCATGAATCGCGCCTGTTTCGCCCTGATCCTCGGCCTCACCAGCTCCGCTCTTGCCCGACCTTGGTCGGAGGACGTGATCTACTTCGCGATGACGGATCGTTTTGCCGATGGCGATGCCTCGAACAACGTCCCGTCCGGCAGCGACCCAGCGCTTTACGATGCCAGCCATCAGGACATCAGCCGCTATCATGGCGGGGACTTCCGTGGATTGGAAAATGCGATCGCGTCCGGCTATTTCAACGATCTCGGCGTCACGGCGATCTGGATCACGCCGCCGGTGAGGAATGTGTGGCGCTCCGGCTTCGATCTCGGTGGGCCGAAGACCGGTTACCATGGCTACTGGGCCCAGGATTTCCTCGACATCGATCCGCACCTGACGAGCGCGAAGGCGTTCGATGGCACCTCATACGTGAACGGCCCGGATGGACGGATGAAGCACTACAAGGACCTCGTCGCGCTGGCGCATTCGAAGGGCCTGAAGGTCTTTCAGGATGTGGTGATGAACCACGCCGGACCGGTGTTCTACTACGATGCGAACGGCAACGCGGGCTTTGATCGCGACTCTGAGAACGAATGGATCCAGCCCTACAAGCGCGACGGTTTCCACGAAAACGCCGCGTGGGCGGACATCCCGGAGTGGAACCTGCATCGCACCGCGCCGGAAGGTCCGGTGGAGTTGTTGAGCGTGAAAATCCCGACCAACGGTATCCTTTCGAAACTCGAAACCTACAGCCGCAAGGGCTTCTCCGGCAGCAGCCTCGGGGCGAGCGATGGCGAGGAAGTCACCTGCGATTTCTTTTCCCTGCGCGATCTCTGGACCGCACCGGGCAGCGAGCACTTCGATGCCCTGGTCGATGAGTTCGTCGAAATCTACGCCTTTTACCTCACCACCATCGGTGTCGACGGCCTGCGGATCGATACCGTGAAGCACGTCCACCGCGAGTTCTGGGATGCCTTCACGGAACGGCTGCGCAAGAAGCTCGGAGATCAGGCGAAGGACAAGCTGCTCTTCGGCGAGGTCTATGACGACCAGCACCCGGACGTTCTCGGCAGCTACACCTGGCGGACTGACTGGGAAACGCGGAAGGAGCCATCGCTCGACTCGGTGCTCGACTTCACCTTCTGCGCCGCCGCCCGCGAGTATCTCCGGGCCGATGGCGGCAACTACGGTAGTTCCCGTAAATTGGAGGCCGCGATCCGCAGCAAGACGGAGAAGGGCGCAAACGGCCGGCCACTATACAACCCGAATCCCGGTCCGGATGGTCTAAACGCCCTCCAGAAGTCGATCACCTTCCTCGAAAACCACGACGGCCTGAACCGCTTTCGCGTCGCGGGCGTGACCGAGCGTCGCAACGCACTCGCCCAAGGGCTGGTGATGACCATGGCGGGCATTCCCTGCCTTTACTACGGCACCGAACTCGGCCTGACCGATGAAAAGGGCCGCATCGGACAGGATGGCGAAACCGGCCGCCTGAGCCTCGATCTTTCCGGCGCGGTGAAAGGCGGACCGTTGCGGAAAAGCGAGTCGTTCGTGAGCGTGGCGCGTTTGACCAAAGCCCGCTCGCTCATCCCGGTGCTGCACTCCGGCGCGACCGTGCCACTCTGGAGCGACAGCCCCGACGGTTCAGACGACGACGGCGTTTTCGCCTTCGCACGCGTCGGCAGCCAGCCGGGAGACTTCGCCATCGTCGTGATCAATGCCTCCGATGCCGAGCGCGTCACCGGAGCCGGGGACTTCAGCATGCTGCTGGTCGATGGCGGGGGAAAACCTCTTGCGGCGGAAGCCTCGCAACTCCGTCGCCTCGTCGCAGTCGGACCGGTTGACACGACCCCGGTGACCACGACACTCGGCAGCATCAAAGGCATCGCCTCCGCTAAGCTTAGCGTCCCCGCCCAGAGCCTGGTGATTTACGCGCCGGTCAAATAACCAGCGGCCTGATCAGAATCCGCGCCAGAACGCGAAGGCGCAGACCACGATGGCGATGCCGTAGGCCAGGCCGCCGGCGCAGAGGGCTTTCCAGCGGCCTTGCGAAGCGGTCACCCAGCCGATCATGTCACGGAAGAGGTAAGGCATGCCGACCCAGAACAGCGAGGCAGTGATCAGCACGTAGGTGTAGAGCGGAATCAGCAGGCGCGAAGTCGGGTCCTTCAAAAACGCGGCGGAAAGCAGCGGTGAGGCCACCATCAGACCGAGCAGGCCGAGCGCGCGGACGGCGAGGAAATCCTTCACG
>JANOBS010000118.1:0-8068 GCA_031411755.1 Luteolibacter sp.
GCCGCCCATCTCGCCGTGGACGCGAAGAAATTCGATCCCTCGCACCCCGACAAGCCCGCCGACTTCCACCTCGCCCTCAGCCCGGCCAGCGATGCCGCCAAGCCCGACGGCAACTAACCGACCCGTGGCGGCGCTTTCCAAGCGCCATGCCCACCAAGGAGCGTGGGCATCTTGCCCACGAGTTTTTTTCATCCCTTGTGGGCAGGATGCCCACACTCCTTGAGATCACTGGAACATCTCCCGCGCCGCATAGGCCATGCCGATCGCGGCGGAAGCATCCCCACCAATCGCCCATTCGAAGCGGGTGGTTTCCTTCGTCTCATCCAGCGGGCTGTGGCGATACGCTGGCCATGCCCTATCGACGAAGCCTTCACTGATCCAGCCCATGTATTGATCGCGGAACGAGGTTTCGGCCAGACCACCACCGACGACCACCAGACCGGGATCGAAGACCCGCACGAGGTCAGCCACCGCGTAGCCGAGAATGAAGCCCTGCTGCTTGAAAATCTGGACCGCGAGGGCGTCGCCCTTTTCCGCGAACTCACGGAGACGGAAGGCCTTTTCCTCGACCGGGGCATCACCTTCGTTGAGCGGATGGGAGGCCCATTCCGGCTTGGCCAGCTCGAGACGCAGGCGGCGACGCAGCGCGACCAGCGAGACCCAGGCCTCGACGCAACCTTTCAGACCGCAGGAACAGGTCGGTAGCGAGCCATCGTCCTCGCGGAACGGCACGCTGATGTGGCCGACTTCCAGCGCCAGACCGTTCGCGCCCTCATAGCCAGCCCCACCGGAAAGCACGAGCCCGCCGCCGAGTCCAGTGCCCGGAGCCACCAGCAGAAGACTGCCGTGATACTTGCGACGCAGCGCGTATTCTCCGAGAGCGGCCGCGTTGCCATCGTTGGTCATGTAAACCGGAAGCCCAAGACGCTCCGAAAGCTTGCCCCGGATGTCGGTGCCGACCCAGTCCTCGCCCAGATTGGCACGACCCCAGATGACGCCGTCGCTGCTCGGAGCCGGCACGTCGAGGCCAATGCCTTTGATCGCACTGAGATCGATCCCAGCCCCGCTGGCGAGTTGCT
This sequence comes from Luteolibacter sp., assembly GCA_031411755.1. GTDB lineage: Bacteria > Verrucomicrobiota > Verrucomicrobiia > Verrucomicrobiales > Akkermansiaceae > Luteolibacter. The sequence continues at coordinate 1,080 of JANOBS010000118.1, forward strand.
CGAGGGCGTTCTCAAGCTGCTTGAAGGTCGCCTCGTAGCCGTCCTTCACGAGGCTGCGCACCTCGACGAGGCCACCCACCTGTTCGGCGTTTGAGTCCACCAACACCGACTTCACCGTGGTGCCACCAATGTCCAAGCCTGCGAAAAATCCGAAGTCCTTTGTCATTCTGATTGAGCCCATTGCGGGCGACATCACCCTGTTTTCCGGCGTCTGCCCTGTCAAGGCAGCGGCAGAAGCAAGCCTTAGGCAAATTCGGACATCAAGGATAGCAAACATCTCCTATTGAAATCACCACCGACTGGATCACACTCCCAGCCATGAAAATCCGTCACATCCTGGTCCCTGCCATCGTGGTGGCCGCTGTCGCCATCCCCATGCTCTCCCATGCCATCGAAGAGCCTCCGTTCAAGAGCCTCAAGAAGGACGGGAAATTCGAGCTCCGCGAGTATGCGAACATCCCGATCGCCAGCGCTCCGATGGAAGGCATGGGCAAGCGCGACAAGAGCTTCAACAACCTCTTCAAATACATCAGCGGCGAGAATGACAGAAAGCAGAAGGTCCCCATGACCGCGCCCGTCCTGATGGAAGGAGGCCCCGCCGATGCCCCGGCCGCTGAAAAGGGTCGCATGAGCTTCGTCATTCCAGCCGCCGTCGCCAAGGCCGGTGCCCCGAAGCCGACCGGCGAAGGCATGACCACCGGAGCCATCGAGGCCAGCCACATCGCCACCCTCCGCTTCAAGGGTTGGACCTCCGAGGAGAACCGGAAGAAGGCCGAGGAGGAGCTGACTACCCTCCTCAAGGCGAACAACCTGAAACCCGTCGGCAAGCCCTTCTTCGCCTTCTTCGATCCACCTTGGACCCTGGAAATGTTCCGCCGCAACGAGGTCTGGCAACGGGTGGAGAAGTAGTGTAGCTCTGGCGGCATGATCACTCGCATCATCCTGCTTTCCCTCGCCATCCTCAGCCCTGTCTTCGGCCTGTCGAAAAAGGCAGGTCCCGCTTATCAACCGCAGGAGGGAGACATCGTGTTCCAGTCGCTCCCGAATCCCTGGGGCATGGATCTCGTCGATGCCATCGAGGGCTCCACCGGATCGCCCTACTCGCACTGCGCGATGGTCTTCCAGCGCAACGGTGCCTGGATGGTCATCGAGGCCATCGGCCCGGTTCAGGAAATCACCCTCGCTCAGTGGGTCGACCGCGGGCGCGGCAAAAAAGTCTGGGCCTACCGGCTCGATGCCGACCTCCGGAAGCACGTCCCGAAAGCCCTCATCGCCATGCGTCGCGATCTGGGAAAGCCCTACGATCCCCACTATCGCTTCGACGATCAGGCGATCTATTGCTCTGAACTCCTCTGGCGCGGCTGGAAGGACTGCACCGGCAAAGGCCTCGGAACTCCCGTGAAACTCGGCGCTCTGAATTGGCAGCCCTATCGCAAGGTCATTGAGGCCATCGAAGGCCAGGGGAATCTTCCGCTCGAACGTGAAATGATCACCCCACGCGACCTCGCCGCCGCAAAGGAATTGAAGCTGGTCTATCCACCCGCGGCCGATTGATGAATCCCGTGATGCGCGCCAGGCGATTGGCCGGACCGGGCGGCGAACGACGCTCCGGGCGTCTCAAGGCCATCTTATATCGCCATGCCAGCACCCTGATCCTCTCCGTATCGTGCGGATTTCTGGCGATGATTCCCGTCGCCTTGGCCGCGAATTGGCTGATGCCGAAGTCGGAGGTTCTGCAAAACGAGCTCACCGGCATCATCGGTTTCCTCATCGGCTTCCTGCCCGTCGTCACCAGCCAGGGATGGCTGCATTGGAAGGAAAACCTCTACCGCTTCCTGATCATTTCCGCCTCCCTTCTGGTGGCGGTTTCGACCGGTCTGCTGGGCTGGAGCGTCTACAAGAACATGACCTACGTGCCGCGCGGGCCCTTTGACGGCATCCAGTATGTCCTGCTTGCAGTCCTCGCAGCCTGCGCTGGAGGAGTGGCCATCATGCTGTTCGTTGCCGCAGCGCTTGGCGGACGCTCCAGGAGGATGCTTCAGGAAATTTCCGAGAGCCCCTCATGAGGTCGGACGTCCTGCGGAGATTGGAACGAGATTGGTCTTCGACTTCGGGCTCCAACGGTATCCGGTCAGAGCGCCGGTGACTGGATCCGCCGTGAAGGCCATCACGCCGTGGCCAAGTCCGCTGCGCTTCCCGTTTGAGGCCAGCACCTCAGCACGCGGGTCCTTGGGGCGTGTATCGTCGCTGTGTGGCGATGCTGTCGAGTCATACACCTCAACCACCCAGGTCCCGTCCGGTCCCGCCACCGGAACACCTCCAATCACCACCGCATGCCCGGACGACGTCTCCGTCTGATGCTCCCAGGCCACCACATCACCCGGGCGCAATTCCGAAGCTTTGGCGACCCTCTGCCAACCCGGCTGCGGCTTCTCCGCCAGGCTGGCCAGGAATACCCGGTATTTCGGCGGGCTTGGAATCCGGCCCGGCTTGATTTCAAGAGCCGTAAAGGCGGACTGCCGTGCCTGTGGTGCAGCTTGCTTCAGCGCGTAGGAAACGAAGCCGACACAGTCATACCGATAGCTCCCGGCTTTGCCATCCACCTGCGTTGAATGCTGATACAAGGTCGTCTTCATCGCCTTGAACTGCTGGGCGGCTTCGCGAAACAACGGCCCCTCGGGAACGGGCGCTTCCGCACCACGCGCTTCTTCAGCAGACAGCCCGCCGGCCGAAATGCCGAGGATGCAGCACCCAAAAAGCAATCGACGCAAGAGGCCTGCGGCGGGACGATACAGGGGCGAAACGTCTTCGTTCATGGTGTGTGAGATGAGGTGGAACCGGCGAGATCAAGCTGCGATCTAAAAAAGGATTTGTCCGCGTTCGAGTGCTGCCTTGTTCGGCAGCTTCGCCTTTTTGGGTTGTCGTCCTAGGCAGTTTTCATCGGTTCTTCTTAAGGGCGAGGGCTAACATGACGGAATCAAACTTGGAATCAAATAGCCACTCACTCACATATTCATCAGATCTCGCGCATTGAAGAAAATCAATCTTCAATGACCACAAGTTCTTAGCGGCAACATCCTCAATTTTCTTGGCTCTGGCAGCTTCATCTACCGGCAAGCTGTCGGTAATGAAGGAGTGGCCGTCATACTGTTCGTCGCCGCAGCGCGTGGAGGTCGCTTCAGGAGGATGCTGGCCATGCTTCTAACGCATCTTGAGTCGCCATAAAATTGATCCCTATTTCAAAATCGACCACCTCCAGACAATCACTTCCGAGTCGAACCATCCTCTCGGATCGGTCTCTGGATTACTGATTTCCACCTTCCCCGGTCCGGGATCCGCCTGGATCCAGTTTCCATTTTCAAGGTGGACCATCACGTGACGTCCGTCAGCGGTGATGGCGAGATCTCCAGGTTCAAGCTGGGTGGAGTCCAGCTTGCGAAGTTGTCCAGAGATGCCGATCGCACGAGTGAATCCACGATAGCCCTCACCCATCGCCTTCGCACTGGTATCGAACCACCATTGCCGCGCCCACTCTCGAAAGGCCACCCCATTCATCCCGTTCACTCCCTGATGAAACAACGCATCGCGCAGAGCCCGGCGAGGAAGGCCCGAGCAGTCGATCCCGCTCCTGCTTTCACCACCCCAGACATAAACAGCACCCTCAAAGCTCCTCAAGCCCTCCACATAGCCAGCCCGCAAGGGAAGCCGATCCATGGGTTTTCCCGGCAGAACAAATGGCAGGATCGCGGCCAGCGGCAGAATCAGCAGCAGCCTTCGCAAACGCCGCCGCGACCACAGGGAGATCAACAACATCGACCACAAGCACAGGATAGAAACCGGCAATCCATAACGCAGCGCCCCATCATGATAGGGCCTCTGCAATAACACCACGATCCCCATGGTTCCGATGATCCCTCCCAACCAGCAAAGCTTGCGCAACATGATTCAGGGTTTGGAATTTCCTGATCCCGGACGACCTCAAAACAACGCTTCACCAGGATTTCACAGACGCTTCACAACGTGGCGGCGGATTCAATCTGCCAAGCCAAAAGAGGCACAGGCCATGCGCTTGAAAAGCGCTGCAACGATGGACATCATTGTCATTCTAAGAATGTCGGAGTAGGGTTCCTGCATTTGCTCACTCAGGGAGCCCTTTCGAATTCATTCCCGAAATTACTCCACTTCCCGCTGTCCATTTCCCATTCGCAGTAGATGGCGACACCGGCATAGTGCTTCGGAAGTTCCTTTTGCTTGCTCAATGCGGCATGAATGCCCCAGAGGGCGTTCTGAAGGTTCTCCACATCCGGAGAATGATACCCCACTCCAGGGTCATCATAAGCGGGTACTCCAAGCAGAACCTGCGTGCTTCCCGACCAATCCAGCACCTCCGAGGTCCAAGTGGACATCAGTTGCTGGTAAATCTTTGGCAGCCTGATGGAAGTATCGTACATCATTGGAACCATCTGATCGGCTCTCCGGGCAACTTCACGGAAATACGATTCGTCCCAATGAACATCCGGGAACCGATGCCAACTGGTGGGCGGCGGGTAGGCGGCAATCGAGATGATCTTTCCTGCGGGCATGGACTTCCGGAGCTCTTCTAGCAGGATGAGGAAGTCCGAGTTGCCTGTTGGCAAGGGCTCGATATTGAGCTGGATACCGGCAAGTCGTGGATGGGTTTGGAGAAGATCGACCACGGAGAGAACGAAGTTCGATCGCCACTGCGGAGATCCCGGGGCGCATTGAACATCCAGAACACCACCGACCCAAGCGACGACCTGAAAATCTGCAAAGTGGTCCAGGAACCGCTCAGTTTGGACTGGATCGACAGGTGCAATATTCCCGCCCGGATCGCAGGGGCAAACATGCGGAAAGACATACTTCACGCCGTGACTGGCGAACTGAACTGCAAGCTCCTTCATTTTCTGCTCGTCCCTGAACTGGGTCTTGTCTTTGCCATTCTCCAGGAACCAGGAATCGGCACCCAGCCAACCGTGTCCGATCCAGATGCCGTTCGTCTTGAGATCATGCCTTCCATCCTGAATCCGCTGACCAGGAGACCACACAAGATAGCCAAGACACAAAGCGCCAAGGATAGCCCCCAATAGCAAGAATGTCCACCACGGAGGTCGCATCATGTGTTGCCACAGCTTCATGATGCTGGGAATTTACGCAGGATTTCTGACTTCAAACGACACGAAAGCCGAGCTTCACCAGGATTTCACCGTGCCTTCACACGGTGGCGGCGGACTCCATCCGCCAGCCCAAATGAAGTGGTCATGCGATTGGAAAGCGCAGTCACGGTCATTTTGGATGCTTCTCCAGCCACTTCATTTCCGCTTCGCTGCACTGCGGGCAGGTCCAATCGAGAGTCGAGTAAAACGAAAGACTGTAGCAAGCGTCATGGTAGAATTTAGTATTTGGAAAACTCCGAGCCTTCGCTGAGTCATAGCCTCGAGGCAGGCTCTCGGCGTCGACGCCTCCCTTACTGGTTTCCCTCTCCATGATCCGTCGATGAACACGGCAAAAGGATGCATCGTAAATCAGCCGCTGATCGTCACGCACGCGCCAGACATCACTCGACTTTTGCGGTTCACCCCGCGTATCGAGGCAGGAGCCCTCCAACAGCTCGAATTGATAGGTCCTTTTGGTATCGATGAGCCGACGGTCCAGCACATCGTTGTTCCACCAGGTCTTCAGATACGAGGGTCGCTTTCCATCCTCGATCCACATTTCCATGCTGTGGAAGCTGGAGGCATTGTATCGATCCTCATCAAAATGGGGCCTGCCGGTGACCTCGATTCGTTCGTAGGTCATGACACCACGTGGGGCACAGGCGGACAATGCCAGACAGGAAACGAGCAAAAGGCGGCTCAGGATCAAGAGCAGGTTCTTCATGGCTGCTGCATTCACTCAGAAAGCATTCCCACAATCAACGCGAACACCTCCGGCTCTTTCCCTCGATCCGGCGTTCCTTTCAGGCAGGAGGTGAACCACTTCTGGAGCGTGCCGCGCTGATCGGAGGGGAGAGTGCGGACGAGACTCTCGGTGGAGAGTGGTTTGACGGAAGCAGCATCCCTTCGGCCATGAGCGCGATGCAGGATGCCTTGGTAGCGGAGCAGCATGGAGTCGAGCAGGACCCAGGGGAAATTCGGGCTGCCGGGTGGGCCGACGACGAGGTTCTTTCCATCGCCACCCGCCAGCTTGATGCCGCCGAGTTTGACCTTCAGTTCGGGCAGGCTGCCGCCCTTGAAGAAGGCGGCGATGCCGCCGCCGATCGCGCCGATGACCGTGCCGGCCCCGAGGCTGTGGATACCGACTCCGAGATCGATGACTGCGCCCGCCGCGCCGCCGGCGAGGGCTCCGGCGGCGGAGAGTTGGGTGCGGTTGAGGCCCCACTTGCGCCAGGTTTCATCGGTGGAGAGATCGAGGCCTTCGTGCAACGAGGGATCGTTGTCGGCCTTGAGAAGATGATGGCGGTAGAGCTTGAGCAGGGCGGAAACGCAGTCCTGCTCGATGGCGGCGAGCTTCCTGAAATACCGATCGCTCATCTCGGCCTTTTTCCGTTCCAGGCGTGAGGGCAGGCCTTCGTCGCGTTCGTCGAGGGGCTCGTGCACGCGGAGCAGCAGGGACTTTTCGAGGAAATCCACGATGGCTTCGGCCGCCTGTTCGCGTCGTTCGGTCCATTCGTGGTCCATCTTTTCGAGCAAGCGTCGGATGGCGGCGCCGTGGCGCTCGTCGATCTGAAGCAGCGACTCCAGCAATCTACGACGTTCCTCGTAACGGGCCGAATGGGCGTCGAAACTTCGGACGAGGTTGAAGGTCGCGCCAAGTCGCTCACGCCAGGAGGCGTCCTGTTCGGGAGGCACTTCGCCCTGAGGATTGAGCAAGGCCAGCCGCGGCTGGCCGGTCCAACGAAGGATCTCCATTTCCGCGACGAAGGCATCGCGCAGTGGATTCGAGGGATCGACGACGTAAAGCACGCCCGC
>JANOBS010000119.1:0-19316 GCA_031411755.1 Luteolibacter sp.
GTCGGATGTGAACAATTGGATTGGTCGCTCCCAGTGGGCGGCGGACTTGAACTCCAACATCGCCATCAACGAGCTCCGGATCTACGACCGAGCGATCACTCCCGTCGAGGTCTCCTCGACCTACACTGCGGGTGCCAACGCAGTGTATCCATCTCCGGTCGTGAACAACGATTCCGCGACGATCCATCCCGGGCAGAAGGTCCTGATCGATGTGCTGGCCAACGACACCGGCCTCATCAATCGCAGCTCGCTCGCAATCGTCAGCCCGCCCTCGGTCGGAACAGCAACCCTCACTTCGGCTGGAAAAATCCTCTACACCCACAGCGGCCCGGGCACCTCGCCGGTGAGCTTTACCTATCGTGTCTCCGGTGAAGGCGGGCCATCCTCCCCGGCCACCGTCACGCTCAACTTCGCCAACTCGCTGCGCCTCACGAACCCCGAGTTGGCCATGCCGACCGCACCACCGACGAACACCTGGCAGCTTGTCGATGCCTTGCCCGGCCTTACTTTCTCGGAGCCCATCTGCATCGCCTCGATTCCGGGCAATGCCAACCGCCTCTTCGTTTGCGAGCGCATGGCGAAGATCAAGCACATCCCTGATGTCGCTGCCGCCGTTCCCACGCAGAATGTTTTTCTCAATCTTCAGACCGCCATCACAGGTCGCACGCCTGCCGAGACCATCGAAGGTGGAGGAAACGCGGAGCACGGCTTGTTGGGCCTGGCCTTTCATCCGAACTACTCGAGCAACGGCTACTTCTACGTCGCCTACACTGTCCGCATCAACGCGGGTTCCTACTATCAGCGCATTTCGCGATTCCAAGTCAGTGCCGATCCTACGGTGGCGAATCCAGCTTCCGAGCTCATCCTGCTCCAACAACTCGACGAAGGCCCGAACCACGACGGTGGCGATCTTCATTTCGGTCCGGACGGCTATCTCTACTACACCGCCGGGGATGAGGAAAACGGCAACGACACCCGCCTCAACAGCCAGCGGATCAACAAGGACTTCTTCTCCGGCATCTTCCGCATCGACGTCGACAAGAAGGCCACCAGCATCCAGCCGAACCCACACGCCGCCATTCCCACCGACAATGGCATCGCCCGCTTTTCCGTGCCCAAGGACAATCCCTTTATTCACTCCACGCTCGGCGGCACTTGGAACGGCACTTACAATGGCAGTGCCGTCACTCCACTCAGCGGCGTGCGCACGGAATTCTGGTGCACCGGCCTCCGTCATACCTGGCGCTTTTCATTCGACAGTCAAACCGGCGACCTCTGGGGCGGTGACGTCGGCCAGGATACCTATGAGGAAGTGAACAAGATCGAGAAAGGCGGGAACTACGGCTGGGTCTTCCGCGAGGGAGCGCACAACATCATCGCCACCAATGCCGGCTGGGCGACGAAGCCGACCCCCTTCGTTTCCACCGATCCTTTCTACGAATACACCCATGCCGCAGTCGCCGGTGGGGATGTCAATTTCAAGGGCAACTCCGTCGTCGGTGGTTACGTTTACCGCGGCAATCGTTTCCCCTCGCTGGTCGGAAGCTACGTGTTCAGCGACTCTGTCTCCGGTCACGTTTGGCAGATGAACACGACCACGCGTGCGACCACCCGCCTCACCGGCCTGCCAGGCGCGTATGGGGTCATTTCCACGCAGGGGGTCGATCCATCGAACGGTGATTTACTTTTCGCCGACTATCGACTGAACACCACCGCTGGTCGGATCATGCGCCTGGGCAACGCCACCAGCACGACCGAGGGGTTTCCCGCCACGCTGAGTGCCACCGGATTGTTCTCCGATCTCAGTGACCTCTCGCCCGCACCAGGACTGCTTCCCTACCAGCCGAACCTCACTTTCTGGAGTGATTACGCCATCAAACGCCGCTGGTTCACAATCCCGGACGCGACCAGCACGATGACTTGGAGCAAGGATGGCAACTGGAGCTACCCGACCGGCATGGTGTGGGTGAAGCACTTCGATCTCGAACTCAGCCGTGGAAATCCCGCGACGAAAAAACGCATCGAAACCCGAGTCCTCGTCAAGACCGACACCGGCAGCTACGGCGTCAGCTATCGTTGGAATGAGGCCCAGACCGAAGCCTCACTCGTCGAGGATGGTGGCGTCGAATTCGATCTCGCCATCGACGACCACGGCACCCCGAAGACCCAGCGCTGGCAGATTCCTGGGCGGTCGAGCTGCCTCACCTGCCACACCTCCCAGGCTGGACATGCGCTTTCGTTCAACACCCGTCAGCTCAATCTCGACAATACGATCAACGGCTTCGCAGGAAACCAGCTTTCCCTGCTCTCCGCAGGCGACTTCCTCAACAATACGCCGGATCCCGTCGCCACCCTCGCTCGCCACATCCGCCCGGACGAAACCCAGTATCCGCTGGAGCAGCGCGCCCGATCCTACTTCGCGGTGAACTGCTCGTACTGCCACCAGCCCGGCGGCGGCGGTAACGGCTTCTGGGACGGTCGTGCCCACCTCACGCTTGAGGAGACCGGGCTCATCAATGGAATGCCCACCAACACGGGCAATCCCCTGAACAAGTACATCGTTCCCGGCGACACCAGCCACAGCATCGTGCTCAGCCGCATGGCCGCCACCAACGGATTCACCCGCATGCCTCCACTTGGTAGCACCGAGATCGATCCCACCGACATCCAGCTCATCACCGACTGGATCAACAGCGAACTGCCGACACGTCCGCTCTACGACACCTGGCGTGGCAACCACTTCGCAGCCCTCGATCCGAGCGGCGACCGCACGGCGGATCCGGATGGCGACGGCCTCGACAACTACCGCGAGTATCTCCTCGGCAGCCCACCTCTAACAGGTGTCGGCGCCTGGCAAGCGCAGGTCCAGAGCGGCACGACACCCATGCTGCGCTTCCTCAGGAAATCCCACCGCCTTTACACGATCCAGACCAGCGGAACCCTCGGCACCTGGTCGGCGTGGACTCCTGCCGGATTGCCTTCTGGCTACTCCGCTCTGGACGAATGGATCGAGCTGCCGATCCCCACAACACCCAGCGGGAAGCAGTTCTTCCGCTTCCAGGTTTCGGAACCTTAAGGCGTTTGCTGGGTTCCACGGAAAGCCCTCGTTGACGCCGGGTTATGTGTCTGCGATGAATGAATGACATGATGATCCATTTCCTCTCATCCGTGAAATTGCGCTTGCTGCCTCCATGCCTGCTCGCGGTCACTGTTTGTTTTCCCCTGCAGTCGTTCGGGATGTTCATGCGGGTCGAAACCAAGGACGTTCCGCTTGAACGTCTCATCGCGAACATCGCTGAAAAGGTCAAAGCTGAACCTACGAACCCGGAGGCGCTCCATCAGCTCGCCCGCATCCACGCAATTGCCTATTCCAACAAGCTGGGTGATGCCGATCCTGTGAAAACTTCGAGCCGCGGTCAGGGGAAGGACACCGAGACCCCGTGGTTCGGAGATCTTCCTCCGCGCGTTCCTTTCAACAAGGTCACCAGCACCGTGGATGAGGCGAAGCAGAAGGCCGCCAAAGCCCACCTTGCGATCGCCATCGAAAATTACAAAAAAGCCCTCGCGGCAAAGTCGGATGACAACACGATCACGCTGGGGCTCGCCTGGTGTCAGGATCAGGCGGGTGAAAAGGAAGCGGCGATCACCGGCTATCGCAAGGTCGCCACTGCGGCCTGGGAAGCAGAAAGCAAGAGTGGCGGCGGCTTCGGGAATTTCCTCTATGTGGAAGCGGTCGGTTATCTCAAGCCGCTGCTCGATGCCGCGAAGGACGCGGCCGAAATCGCGGAAATCGAAAAGAAGTCTCAAACCCTCCTCGCCCTTCCCCGCGCCATCACACCGATTGCGGTTCCTTTGAGTGGAAGCGCTTCCGGACCTGATGATCTGATCAATCCAGATGCCCGCGTTCGATTCGATCTCGATGGAACCGGCCGCCAGCTCGAATGGCAGTGGATCACCCGCGATGCCGCGTGGCTCGTTTATGATCCACGGCAGACCGGAAAGATCACCTCGGCGATCCAGATGTTTGGCAACCGCTCCTTCCTGCTGTTCTGCACCGACGGCTACGAGGCCCTCGATCTTCTGGATGACAATGGCGACCACTCGATCAGTGGATCTGAGCTCAGTGGGCTTTCGCTCTGGCAGGATCTTAACTCGGATGGAATCTCCGATCCTGGCGAGGTGAAGCCCGTTTCCGAACACGGCATCAAGTCCCTGTCGACAACCCGCAGTCGCCACAGCTCTGGCATCCCATACTCCGCCGCTGGAGTCAGCTTCGAGGATGGCGACATTCGCCCGACCTTCGATTTGATCCTCAAGTCAAGATAGCGCCGAACGCGCCCTTGCGGGGCTGGAGTTCCGACGTTACAAGGGCGCTCATGTCCTTGCTCCTCGGCGTCAATATCGACCACGTGGCCACCCTCCGGCAGGCTCGTTACGCGCTCCTGCCACACTCGTTGAATGCCGAACCGTCGCCGCTCGAAGCCGCACACGACTCGATCCTCGGCGGCGCGGACTCGATCACGATCCACGTCCGGGGCGACCGCCGCCACATGCAGGATGCCGATGCCCGTGCGATCCGCAGTGAGATCAGCGTGCCGCTGAATTTTGAAATGGGCATCACCGAGGAGATGATCGGCTTCGCGCTCGGACTTCGACCGGAGTTCGCCTGCCTCGTTCCCGAAACCCGCGAGGAGGTCACCACCGAGGGTGGGCTGGATGTCGTGGGCAAGCGTCGCGAGACCGGCGACTGCATCCGCCAGCTCCAAGCGGCAGGAATCAAGGTCAGCCTGTTCATTGATCCTGATATCGACCAGGTCCGGACCGCTGCCGAACTCGGGGCGGAAATGATCGAGCTGCACACCGGTTGTTTCGCGAATGCGGAAGGGGATGCCGTTGAGGCTGAAGTGCAACGCTTGATCGAGGCGGCGAAGGTCGGTCACGCCGCCGGGCTCCAAGTCAATGCCGGGCACGGCATCAACTACGGAAATCTCTTCCGACTGTTCGCGGTGCCGCATCTAACAGAACTCAACATCGGCCACAGCATCGTTTCCCGCGCCATGAAGGTCGGGCTGACCGAGGCCGTGCGCCAGATGAAGCAGCTCATGGCCACCTATCCCGACGGACCATGCGATTGATCGGCATCGGCATCGACGTGGTGGAGGTCGATCGCATCGCAGATGCGCTGGAGCGTCATGGCGATGCGTTCCGTGATCGGATCTTTACTGAAAGCGAGCGGGCGTATTGCTCTTCGCAGAAACGCCCCGCGCTTCATTACGCCGCCCGCTTCGCCGCGAAGGAAGCGGTCGCGAAAGCCTTCGGCACCGGCATCGGCAAGGACCTCGGCTGGCTCGACATGGAAATCATCCGCCGGCCCTCAGGCGAGCCCGCGCTCGAACTCAGCGGCACCGGTAAGGCCTACGCGGAAGCGAACGGCATCGCTGATGTGAAAATCAGTCTCACCCATGCCAGGGATTACGCGGCCGCGAATGCCGTGGCGTTGGGGGAGTGAGGGCAGATGCCTTTCGCTACGCTGGAGGTTCCGGATATTCGAAAAGCCCCTTCAAGTGTAGTAGTTCTGCGAGGTTACCGTCAGTCCAATAAAACCCTCGGAACGTGGAAGCCTCATTGAGCATCTCCAATATTAGGCACCTCAGCGGCTCATCCCGGAGTATCCAACTTCGAGTATCAGGCCTTTCCAAGAAGTTGAGCATCGAAAACCAAGACACTGGTAAAGAGGCCGAGCACAAGAAGTCGTTTTCCCTACGGCCATTCTCATTGATCCGTTCCACCTCTCTGCAGAAATACAGCAAAAGCGAGCCCATGTAATATTGGCCTGCTTCTTGGGAGACCAAGGAAAAGAGAGGGAATGCACCCAATTCTGCCGAAAGCAGAAGCGGAACAAGTTCCTTGTAAGTTTTCCCAGAAATCAGCCCCAGGTTCTCGTAATCGAATCGATCATTCGTGTCGACGATAGGCGGCTTGCTAAACAACCGATCAAAGATTTCGCCGACTCGGTCTTTCATGTGACTGGATAGGAAGACGCGTTTCCAAAATCCTCTTCGGAGAGATCACTCCACCACATCCGGATACGACCCCAACAGCTTCACCAGCGAGCAGTGCTTTTTCAGCTCCTCGATGGCGTTGGCGACTTTGTGGTCCTCACAGTGACCGGAGAGATCGACGTAGAAGATGTATTCCCAAGCCTTCCGTTTCGAGGGGCGGGATTCGATTTTCGACATGTTGATGTGGAATTGATCGAAGGCCTGAAGCGCGCTGACGAGCGAGCCGGGCTTGTCCTGGATGGCGAAGAGGATGGAGGTGCGGTCCTTGCCGGTGGCGGGGCAGGTCTTTTCGCCGATGACGAGGAAGCGGGTGGTGTTGGTGGCGCTGTCCTGGATGGCTTCCTCAAGCATGGTGAGACCATACATTTCCGCCGCGAGCGGACCACCCATGGCGGCGGCACCGTCGGCAGCGTTGTCGCGTGCGAGCTGGGCGGCCTTGGTCGTGGAGGAAACCTCGACGAGATCAGCTTCGGGGAAGTGCTTGAGGATCCAATTCCGACATTGGCCGAAGACCTGCGGGTGCGAGTAGAGCGTCTTGATCTGCTCGCGCGGAATCGAGGCCATGAGCCCGTTTTCAATCCGCATCATGATCTGCGCGCAGATGTGCAGCGGGGAATCGACGAAGAGATCCAGCGTGTGGGAAACGGCACCCTCAGTGGAGTTCTCGATCGGCACGACGCCGTAGTCCGCACGGCGACGGGCGACTTGATCGAAGACGTCCGCGAAGTTCGGCTGGGCACTGTAGTTGACCGAGTGGCCGAATTTCTTGATCGCCGCCTGATGGGTCCAGGTGCCTTCGGGGCCGAGGTAGGCGATTTTCAGATCATCCTCCAAGGCGAGCGCGGCCGACATGATTTCACGGAAGATCGCGCGGATGGATTTTTCCGGCAGGCGACCGTTGTTCTTTTCAATCAGGCGACGGAGCAGGGCGTCCTCGCGTTCTGGCGCGTAGATCTGGAGGCCGTCGCGCTTTTTCACGACCCCAACCTCATGGACGAGGTCGGCGCGACGTGAAAGCAGATCGAGCAGTTCGGTGTCGAGGGAGTCGATCTGCTTGCGGATGTCGTCGAGATTCATGGAGGAAGAGGAAGCACTAAATTCTAAGCACTAAATTCGAAACGGTTCAGGCTTCGGAAGGTTCGTTGAAGGAGCCGAGGGCGAGTTGCTGCTCTTCGGCAGGGGCGGGTTGGGCCTCGTCGGGTTCGGGGAGTTTTACCTTGCGGAGCTCGTTGGCGTTCGGGAGGTCGTCGACGCTGCGGATGCCGAAGTGTTCGAAGAAGAGATCGGTCGTTTCGTAGAGCAAGGGGCGACCGGGGAGTTCAGCGCGGCCACCGATTTTCACGAGATCACGGTCTAGCAGCTTCTGAATCATCCCGTCACAGGCCACGCCACGGACGGCCTCGATGGCCGCCTTGGTGATCGGCTGGCGGTAGGCGATAATGGCGAGGGTTTCCATGGCCGGGCCACTCAGTCGCTCGGGCTTCCGTCCGGGGAAAAGCTGACGGACGAACTCGGCGTAAGCGATCCGGGTGTGGAGTTTCCATCCCTTGGAGCGCTCCATGAACGCGAAGGCGCGACCGCTTTGGGCATAGGCTTCGTTCAGGCTGTTGATGGCCTCGGCGACCTGTTCGGACGAAGTTGTCGTCAGGCTGGAGAGCCATTCAGGAAGGGCGGGGGACTCGCGGCCTTCTTCCAGATCACGGGCACGGACATCCTCCGCTTCGGCCACCCGCGCGCGGATCAGGCGGGCGATTTCGGAAGTGGCGAGGGGTTCATCGGAGGCGATGAGTAGGGCTTCGACGATCGCGCTTAGTTGCATCACGGGCGCGGAGCGTAGGGAGTCAGCCGGGCAATTCAAGCCCCCCGCGAGAAGTCTGTGCAGATCGAGTTCCGGAATTATGAAATTTCGCCTTGCTGGCGACTCCTACAGGGGCTACTCCACCCCGCCCTTTCTCTAGCGCTGGAGGGTTCAATTCTCCCAGCAGCGCTTTCAACCTTACGAGAACTGGTTCCCCTAGTCATGGCCGCGAAGAAAACAGCCCCAAAAGCCGCACCTAAAAAGGCTGCCCCTAAAGTTTCCGCTAAAAAAGCCGCTCCGGCCAAGCCTGCGAAAAAAGCAGCGCCTGCCAAAAAGCCTGCTCCTGCGGCAAAACCCGCCGCGAAAAAAGTGGCGGCGAAACCAGCCCCGGCGAAGAAGCCTGCTCCGAAGGCGGCTCCCAAGCCCGCAGCGAAAGCCGCCCCAGCCAAGCCTGCTGCCAAGGCAGCTCCTGCAAAGAAGGCTGAACCCGCGAAGAAGCCCGCACCAGTCGCCAAGACGGCTCCTGCCAAGCCAGTTCCGCCCGCGAAGCCCGCTCCTGTTACTGCCAAGCCCGTCGTAAAGGCCTCTCCTGCGCCCGTTGCCGCAACGAATGGCAACCATGCCGCCCCAAGCGCTTCTGTTTCCCACTCCGCTTCCTTTGTCGACAAGCAGAAGCAGCGTCTGCTCGACCTGCGTGACGAACTCGTCGACGCCATGACCGGCACCACTCGCGACACCATCCGCAATGCGCCGGAAGGCAGCGAGGCCTCCGGCAGCGGCATGCATCAGGGCGACGCCGGCAGCGATGCCTACGACCGCGACTTCGCCCTCAGCGTGCTCGCCAAGGAACAGGACGCCCTTTATGAAATCGAGCAGGCCCTCCAGCGCATCAAGAAGGGTGCTTATGGAGTCTGCGAAATGTCCGGAAAAAAGATTCCTCAGGCCCGTCTTGAGGCGATCCCGTTCGCCCGTCTGACCGTCGAATGCCAGGCCCAGTGGGAGAAGGAATACGGCAACCGCCGCTACCGTCCCTCGAACGAAGTTGGCTTCAGCGGTGGAAATTACGCCGAAGATGAAGATTCTGAAACGGTTTCTCTTGACGAGGACGACGATTAAACTAGTTTCCGGCCCCCAAGATTCCCACTCATGCCACGCGAGATCATTATCCTCGAATGCACGGAAGCCAAGGCGGAGGGTAAACCCACGTCTCGCTACGTCACCACGCGCAACAAGAAAAGCCTGCGCACGCCGGGTCGTCTTGAAAAAGTGAAATTCAATCACTTTCTCAAGCGCCGCACCCTCCACCGTGAACTTCGCTAATTACCATGTCCACAGAGCCTAAAACCGTCCGCCGCCGCATCGCCTTCCGTAAGGCGAACCGCAAGATGCCGAGCCGTCGGCATGACATCCAGGTGGCCAACGTCCATCACCTCAACCCGGAGCTTCTGACCAAGTTCACGACCGAGACCGGCAAGATCCTGCCACGTCGCGTCACCGGTGTTTCCGCCAAGCTTCATCGCCAGATCACCCGCTCCATCAAGCAGGCCCGGCAGATCAATCTGCTTCCATAAGAAGCCGGACTTCATCATTTCCGCGAAGGAGCTTGTTCGTGACCCGAACAAGCTCTTTCCGTTTCAAGCAGAGCCATGCAGGAACTCAAGGACACCCAGAACGAGCGCGATGACCGCCGTCTGGCCATCGACAAGGTCGGAGTCAAGGGCCTCCGTTTTCCCGTGGAAGTGCGCGACAAGGGCGGCAGTGTGCAGCGCACCGTCGCCACCGCTGCGCTGACCGTGGACCTGCCCGAGCATTTCAAGGGCACCCACATGAGCCGATTTGTCGAGGTGCTTCATGCCCACGGAGGTTGCCTCGACGTCCGTTCGATGGTGGCGCTTCCACGCGAACTGCTTTCGGTGCTCGATGCCCAGAAGGCCCACGTCGAGTTCCAGTTTCCGTTTTTCCGCAACAAGGCCGCGCCGGTTTCGGGCAAACAGGGGCTGGTTGATTATGAAGTGCGCTTCGAGGTGGAGGCGGATCGTGATGGCACAAGTGACTTCGTCGTCACCGTGCTGGTGCCGGTTGCCACGCTCTGCCCGTGCTCGAAGGCGATCAGCGACCGAGGCGCGCACAACCAACGCGGGCTTGTGACCTACTCGGTGCGATTCAGTGAACCGATCTGGGTCGAGGATCTCATCGCCCTGGTCGAGCGCTCATCCAGTTGTGAACTCTACAGCATCCTCAAGCGCCCCGATGAAAAGGCGGTGACCGAGCGCGCTTACGACAATCCGGTGTTCGTCGAGGATCTCGTTAGAAACATCGCATCCCGGTCAAATGCGCATGAGAACATCACGTGGTATCGCGTGGAGGCTGAGAACTTCGAGTCGATCCACAACCACAACGCCTACGCGTTGATCGAAAAACGCTAGTTCGAAACCGAAGCCGTCCGCCGTGCCTTGTCGAGCCAGCGATCACGCTCGCGGTGGCAGGAATCGCAGACCCACGCAGGGACTTCAAAACTGCCGCTTCCTGGACCGGCGAGCATCACTCCGCAGTGGGGAAACAGCATCTCCTCGATGGCGGGGGACGGGGAAATCAGATCGGAAGGCTGCAACAACCGCACCAGCGTTCGGTGCATCGCCTCACGATGAACAAGACAGACAGAGCCATCAAACAGCGTCCCCGAATCGCCTTCAATCCTCAGGAGTTCCAGGGGCCAACTGGAGCCTCGCGGGCTTCCAAAAAACGTAAACCGGAGGCTTTGTTCCGGTGGAAGTTCGCCCGCGGGCAGAGCTTTCTGCGGCCAGGCGAATTTCCGCTTCAAGGGATCCGAATCGACAATCGCGACCAGGATCGCTGATGGGGTGGAAGCGGAGTCCGATTGGAAGACCGGACGACCCGCCAGCTCGACCTTCTTCTCGTGCAGTGCACCATCCGCCGACTTGGGATTCAGAGCCAGGAAGCATCCGCCCACGATGCCGAGGATCGCGGTGGCGACCATCAGCAAACGTGGACTGGAACAGGAGGTGGCCATGAGACCTGGAGACGCGGGGCTTATTGGCCGGGGGCGACAGCATCCTTCAGCTTCGCAGCCTCTTCGGCCGCCTTGGCGGCAGCGGCCTTCGCATCGGCGGCGGCCTTGCTCGCAAGAGCCTCCGCATCCGCGGCGGCTTTGTCGGCAGCAACCTTCGATTCCGCTGCCAACTTATCGGCAGCCGCCTTGGTTTCCGCTGCCAACTTATCGGCGGCGACTTTGGTTTCCGCTGCGGTCTTCTCTGCGGCGGCTTTGGCATCGGCCATCGCGGCTTTGGCGTCCTCGCTGGCCTTCTTCATTTCATCGGCGGCCGAGTTCACCTTCTTGTCATCACAGGAAATGAGGAACAGCGGGAGAACGAGTGCCGGGAGTAGAACTCTGGTTTTCATGACGTGCGTGGTTGTAGTTGATGGTGGCCTCTCAATCGGCCAATTCGTTTTCTAGTGCAGGGTGAACCATTCGTCAAAGTCTGTTCGTTCCCGTACTTGTAACCGGTCTCCGGAGTGCAATTCTCCCGGTATGAGATTTGCCGAAGTCCAGTGCCCGACCTGCTTTGAGACCTTTGAGGTGGCCATGCCCGCCGAGGATGAAATGCCGACCGAGTATGACTATGATTGTGAAATCTGCTGCCGCCCGATGGTGATTGTGTTCTCGGAAGAGGGGGCTTGGGCGAAGGGATTGGGAGAATAGGGGTTTCGACCGGATTCCAGAATCAAGAATCAAGAATCCGGAGAAGAGGACAGAGAGACGCCAGCGGCGTGCTTTCTTTCTGGATTCTTGACTCCGGACTCTGGACTCTCCGCCCGATGCCTGATGCCACCTACGTGCGCGACGCCTTCGCGCGGATCGCCGACCGAT
Organism: Luteolibacter sp.; assembly: GCA_031411755.1. Lineage (GTDB taxonomy): Bacteria > Verrucomicrobiota > Verrucomicrobiia > Verrucomicrobiales > Akkermansiaceae > Luteolibacter. Next base: position 11,750 of record JANOBS010000119.1, read on the forward strand.
ATGTCCTGACCAACCACGTGCTCAGCGGCGGAGCGGATCTCTGGTGGCGGAAGGTCGTGACCGCCCGGATCCGCCAATGGGAGCCGAAACGCTTGCTGGACGTGGCCAGCGGCACCGGGGATCTGGCGCTATCGATCCAGGACGCGTGCCCGAATTGTGAAGTGATCGCCTCGGATTTCTGTGCGGAGATGCTCGAGCACGCAGCCCGGCGGGGGATGGAGAAAACCATCGTCGCGGACGCCCTGAACCTGCCGTTCGAAAGCGGGGCGTTCGACGTCGTGACGGTCGCCTTCGGACTCCGGAACATGGCCGATTACGAAGCAGGCCTCCGCGAAATGCGCCGCGTGATCCGTCCCGGCGGCAAGTTGGTGATTCTGGATTTCTCCCTGCCTAAGGGAATCCTGCGCGTGCCCTACCGCTGGTATCTGCATCGGGTCCTTCCGAAAATGGCCGGCTTGCTGACCGGCCAGACCGACGCCTACGAGTATCTTGGCGGATCGATTGAAGCCTTTCCCTCCGGCGAGAGCATGAACCAGTTGCTGGTGAAATGCGGCTTCACAGAACCTTCCTGCAAGCCGATGACCTTCGGCGTGGTCAGCTTTTACGAAGCGACCCAACCCGGCTGAAAATCCACTCCGCACCGTTGACCGGCGCGGAGTCGGGTTCTAGTTTCAGCTCGAATGAGCATCGACCGATACGCCAACCGATTTGTGTGCGACCTGGTGGCCTACGAGCCCGGGAAGCCAATAGATGAAACTGCCCGCGAGCTGGGTCTGAATCCTTCGGACATCGTCAAGGTGGCGTCGAATGAGAACCCGCTCGGTCCTTCACCGCTCGCGAAGGAGGCGATGCGCACGGCGCTGGAGGAGGCTCACATTTATCCCGACGGCGGTGGCTATCGACTGCGGAATGGGATCGCGACCACCTTCGATCTGCCGATTGATCAAGTGATCATCGGCAACGGCTCCAACGAGATCATCGAACTGCTCTGTCATTCCTTTCTCAATCCCGAGGCGGAACTGATCGCCGCCGAGCACGCATTCGTCGTCTACAAGCTCATGGCGACCCTGTTTGGCGCACACTACGTCGAGGTGCCGGATCCAGGGTTCGTCCACGATCTCGATGCCATGGCCGATGCCATCACCGAGCGCACGCGATTGGTCTTCATTGCGAATCCCAACAACCCGACCGGCACCATGGTCGGTCAGGAGGAAATCGACCGCTTCATGGCCCGCGTGCCAGAGCATGTCGTGGTGGTGTTCGACGAGGCCTACTACGAGTTCGTCAAGAATCCGCCGGACACGCTCAAGTATGTCCGGGAAGGCCGGAATGTCTGCGTGCTGCGGACCTTTTCCAAGATCCACGGACTCGCCGCCCTGCGGGCGGGCTTTGGTCTGGCTTCGAAAGCCGTCACGACCATCCTTCAGAAGGCCCGGCAGCCATTCAACGTCAACGCCATCGCCCAGGCCGGTGCGCTTGCGGCGCTGAATGACACCAAACACGTCGACGCCACCCGTGCGATCAACGACGAGGGCTTGGCCTTTTACGAAAAAGCCTTCGCCGAGCGCGGGTTGAAATTTGTCCCGAGCGTCGCGAATTTCATCCTCGTAGAAGTTGGTGATGGCGACCGCGTGTTCCGGGAAATGCTCCAGCAGGGGGTGATCATTAGAGCCATGCGCAGCTACAAACTGCCGGGTTGGGTGCGGATTTCGGTTGGCACGCCCGCACAGAACCGGCGCTGCCTGGAAGTGCTCGATCAGGTGCTTTCCACTGTTCCTGCCTGAGCCCTCCGGATCCATCAGCATTCAGGCAGTTCAGCAGGCCCGAAATTCCAATTCCGGATTGCGCGGATTCATTTGCTTGGGAAGCTTCTCCGACCGCCATTTCCGCTCCAAACACCATTTACCAACCTAACAAAAACAAGCACATGCCAGACGAAGCTCAAAGCTGCCCGGTTGACCACGCTGCCCCAGCGCCACAAGGCAAATGCCCTTTCAATCACGCGCCCAGCACCGGCACGACCAATCGCGATTGGTGGCCGAAAGCCCTAAAAGTGGAACTGCTGAACCAGCATTCCTCCAAATCCGACCCCATGGGCGGGGATTTCAATTACGCGGAGGAATTCAAGACCCTCGATCTCGCTGCGCTGAAAGCGGACCTCACCGCGCTGATGACCGATTCCCAGGACTGGTGGCCGGCGGACTTTGGCCATTACGGTGGACTTTTCATCCGAATGGCATGGCACAGTGCCGGCACTTACCGCACAGGTGATGGTCGCGGGGGCGGTGGCAGGGGCCAACAGCGTTTCGCACCGCTCAACAGCTGGCCGGATAACGTCAGCCTCGACAAGGCCCGTCGCCTGCTCTGGCCGATCAAGCAGAAATACGGACGCAAGATTTCATGGGCCGACTTGATGATCCTCACCGGCAACGTCGCGCTCGAATCCATGGGCTTTAAAACCTTCGGTTTCGCCGGTGGTCGGGAAGACACATGGGAGCCGGATCACGACGTTTATTGGGGTCGCGAGACCACCTGGCTTGGTGGAGACAAGCGCTATGCCCACGGGTCCGAAGGCGTCGAGAAAGACGGCGGCGTGCTAGTGACCGATGACAAGGCAGACGGCGACATCCACTCGCGCAAACTGGAAAACCCGTTGGCGGCGGTGCAGATGGGTCTCATCTACGTCAACCCCGAGGGGCCGGACGGCAATCCCGATCCGCTCAAGTCCGCCTACGACATCCGCGAGACCTTCGCCCGCATGGCGATGAATGACGAGGAAACCGTGGCGCTCATCGCAGGCGGCCACACCTTCGGGAAAACCCATGGTGCGGGTCCTGCCGACCATGTGGGCCCTGAACCGGAAGCAGCCGGCCTCGCGGAGCAAGGCTTCGGTTGGAAGAACAGTTTTGGCACGGGGAAAGGTGGCGATACCATCACCAGCGGGCTCGAAGTGACCTGGACCACGACTCCGACGAAGTGGAGCAACAATTACTTCGAGAACCTTTTCGGCTACGAATGGGAACTCACCAAAAGCCCAGCCGGTGCCCAACAGTGGCGGCCGAAGGATGGCGCAGGTGAAGGCACCGTGCCTCATGCGCACGATTCGTCCAAGCGCATCGCCCCCAGCATGCTCACCACCGACATCGCCCTTCGCGCGGATCCCGACTACGAGAAGATTTCCCGTCGCTTTCTGGAAAATCCGGATCAGTTCGCTGACGCTTTTGCCCGCGCCTGGTTCAAGCTGACCCATCGTGACATGGGCCCGCGAGATCGTTATCTCGGATCAGAGGTTCCCGATGAGATCCTCATCTGGCAGGATCCTATCCCGCCCGTTGATCACCCGCTGATCGACGCTCAGGACATCTCCGCTCTCAAGGGCAAGATCCTCGAGTCCGGCTTGGGCATTTCCGAACTGGTCTCGACCGCCTGGGCTTCGGCGTCCACGTTCCGCGGCTCTGACAAGCGCGGCGGGGCGAGCGGCGCCCGAATTCGCCTGGCTCCCCAGAAGGATTGGGAAGTCAACCAGCCCGTCCAGCTTTCCAAGGTCCTGAGCACCCTTGAAGGCATCCAAGGCGATTTCAACAGCGCTCAATCCGGCGGGAAAAAAGTGTCTCTTGCCGACCTTATCGTGCTGGCTGGAAATGCCGGCGTCGAGCAGGCGGCCAAGGCTGCCGGGCACCCCGTCACCGTGCCGTTCACTCCAGGCCGGATGGACGCCTCACAGGAGCAGACTGATATCGAATCCTTCGGGTTTCTCGAACCGGTCGCGGATGGATTCCGCAATTACCTCAAGACGAAATACTCCGTTTCTGCCGAGGAATTGCTGATCGACCGGGCGCAATTGCTGACTCTCACCGCCCCGGAAATGACCGTGCTCATCGGCGGCCTGCGCGTCTTGAAGGCCAATGCTGGAGGATCCCAAGCTGGAGTCTTCACCAAGCAACCGGAGGCACTGACCAACGACTTCTTCGTCAACCTCCTCGACATGGGCACCGCTTGGAATCCGCTCCCGCCTGACGAGGATGCCTTTGAAGGACGCGACCGCAAAACGGGTGAGGTGAAGTGGACCGGCACCCGAGTCGATCTGCTTTTCGGTTCCCACGCGATCCTGCGTGCCCTCGCAGAAGTGTATGCGACCTCTGACTCTCAACCCAAGTTCGTCCACGACTTCGTCGCGGCCTGGACCAAGGTCATGAATCTGGATCGTTTCGATTTGGCATGAATCTCAAGGAGTGGCGGACTTCGGGCCGCCACTCCTTCGCCTTGTTTTGAAAGCCTTCCCTCTCAAGGGGGAGGCTTCATTCTGATCGCTTCCAAGTGGTCTGCCAGTAAGACTTGCTTCCGGCTGTGGCCGACCTGGACAAGCACTTTGTTTCATCGGTCGATTGAAAGGCTGGTTGCCAGCCAGGCGGTCAGCGCCAAGGATTCAGGCAGATCCACATCGTCCATTGTCAGGAAGTCACCTGCCGCCACCCTTTTCCGGAGGACCACATCTTGCATCAGGCCGATCGGGACGTGCTCGCGGCTTTCGGCGATGCGAATGCATTCGCCACGGACCTCGAAACTGCCGCTGCCACGCCCAATCCGAAGTCCTGGCAGCAGTTCCCGTTTTGCCACGGCGGCGACGCTGATGGCAGGCTTGCTGCCGTTGTCCAAGAGGACTCCTCCCCCGGCCACAATCCGCCGCAGGGTCTTGATGATCTCCAAGTGACACAGATGATGTGGCCTTTTGAGAAGATAGTACGGCCCGTTTCCCAGCTTCATGTAGCTCAAAGCCCGGGCCTGGGACTCGTCGTGCCGCGCGATGATGAACACGCCGCCGGGGGTATCGCTGGTCAGAACGTAATCGGCGATCGGCATGCCAACCGATTCCGCTGCCGCGGCAAGGATCGGAATGCATTCCTCAAGATTCGCGACAGCAGGACCTAGAAGCCCTGTTCTGGCGATCCCGGCACACAGTCCGTTGGCCACAAGCGCCTGCTCGATCTGCACCTTGGTGCCGTCGGTGAAAGACGTCACTTGTGACAGCGAGAGTCCCTGTCTCGAACCATGAGCCTCCATTTGCGAACGGCTGGGATTGCGATCGAGGAATCCTTTCACGTTCCCGTACACCAGAGGCAGGAAACTCATTGCCACTGCCTCCTCATGGAGTGCGGCGATACAACCTGGTTGGTCCCCCTCAGCCTCCGTGACAAGACCACAGCCACGGAAGTAACTGCCAACGGTGATATGCCACTCGGAGTTCATGGTGATCACCGGCAGGCCCGCTTTGATGGCGCGATCAATCACCACGGTGGCGTGCAAGGAATCACCGGAACACTCGACCACAATGGCACTGCGATCCAGCAGCTCGTCGATCGAGTCCGTGAGTTCGTCTTCGCAGAAGCCTTGAAGCGGGCGTTCACGCCTTCTCGTCAGCACCGCTGCGATTCCGAACTCGTGGCTGCGCCGGATCATCCTGGCGAGGCCTTCTGCGATGAAGCCGGTGCCAACGATGCCGAGTCCTGTCCTGGTCATGGTTGATGCCTTCGCAACGAACGTTGCTAAGAGAGTTCCGTTTCTTCCTCGAATATCCCCTGGTCCTCGCGGAGCTGGCGTTCCCAAATGAAGCGGCGGAAGAGAACCTTCACGGCCGCCGTCATCGGCACTGCCAGCAGCGCTCCGACAAAGCCGCCAAGCACCAGCGACCAGAACAGCATCGAAAAGATCACCGTCAGCGGATGCAATCCCACCGAGTCTCCCACGATCTTCGGCGCGGTCACCAGCGAGTTGATCTGCTGCACGCTGACGAAAATGATCAGCACGCCGAAGACGTAGCCCATCGGTGAAAGGTCTAACGGGGCCGCGCCGCCTTGCGCGTGGAGGTAGGCGATGATGCAGGCGGGAATCAGGCAGAGGATATTGCCGATGTAGGGGATCACACCCAGCACTGCCATGAAGATGCCGATGAGGAAACCATAAGGGAGCTGGAAAATTTCCAGGGCGATGCCGACCAGCAGGCCGTCGATCATCGCCACCAGCATCTGCCCGCGGAAGAATGAGATCAGGTAGCGGTTGATCTCCCTCAGCGTATCGACCAGCTCGGTCTTGAAGCGCGAGGCTTTCAGCGGCACATAGTCATGCCAGTGATCACGGATCGAGGCGGAGTCCTTGAGAAAGAAGAAGAGGTAAACCGGCACCATGATCATGCCGAGGAAGAGGCCGAGAAAGCCGAGCAGCTTGCTGGTTCCGGTGCTGAGCCAGCGGCGTCCGGTTTCGAGAATGGTCCCCTTCGACTCAAAAAGGGTCCGGCCAATCCGTGTTTTCCAGAAGAAGTCGATCTTGTCCTCGTCCACCTTGACATCGATCGTCGGCACGATGGCCTCGCCCGCGTCATCGGTCTCCGTCAAGGCCCAGCCGATTGGATTGTTGGCGTGGTCCCTTTTGGCCTTGTGGAGGAAGCGCGCGAGTTGCGGGACCAGATGCGCATCCGGAGAATCGTCCATTTTCACCTGGCTCTCCGTCACACTTCCAGACTTCGGACTCACCATTTCCCGCATCCGTTGCACCGCGGGCATCAGCGCCAGGGCGAGCAGCGAGGCGGTGATCAGCATCAGGAAGAAGACCGTGGTCACAGCCCACAGGCGTTTCATCCCACGCTTTTCCAGCCAGCGCACGACTGGATCGAGCAGGTAGGCGATAATGCCGGCCACCAGAAGCGGAACCAGCACCGGCTGAAGGAAGCTGAAAAGCTGGCCGATCAGTGAAATCAGTCCCACCAGCAGGGAGCCAAGCACCAGGATGCCCACTCCGGTGGCGGCATTCCAAAGGGTCTTCTGCTGGAATCGTGTCGGATAACGCGCCATAAGAATGCAGGATCTAGCAGAATCCCAACCCGCGCTGCACGGGAAAATTCACCCGGGTTTGTAGGCATGAATCAATCTCCTGATTCGGATCTTTCACGACAGGCTGGACTCCGCTCGCCGATCCGCCATCTTTCCTGTGGCCCTCAAAAAGCCATCGTGGCGGAATGGTAGACGCCGCAGACTTAAAATCTGTTGCTCGGCAACGGGCGTACCGGTTCGAGTCCGGTCGGTGGCACTTCCAAAAAGCCGCGAGGCCAATGCCGGGCCTTCACTTCACTTCGTTCGTGATCGAGAGGTTGTCGAACTTCGACCACTGGATCAGCGGGGTGGAATTGGGGAGGGAATACTGCAGGAAGCCGATCTCGATCTCATCCGCCAGCGCCGGGATCTTGTAGTTGCCCGAAAGACTGGTGGTGGGGAATGTGATGACCGTGACCGGTTTCCAGTCCTTTCCGTCTTCGGAAATGAAGGACGAGAGGGTCTGGCCTTTGCGGGTCAGCTTGAACCACGGACTGGCATCGGCCTTGCCGACAGAGGCAGGCTGGTTCCCCGCGCCGTTGATCATCGTGCTGTCGCAGCGGAGGATCTGACCCGAGGCATTCACCATCAGGGCGATGTAGGGGATTTTCGATCCGCCTAGCGGTTCGCCGGGGCACGCAGCAAGGTTGTTGCGCAGGATGAGTCCGGAGAACCAGTAGTTGCTGCCCGTGTCCGGGAAAGTG
>JANOBS010000120.1:0-3282 GCA_031411755.1 Luteolibacter sp.
CGCAATCGATGCACGGCCACCCGCGCCGCGCCTTCGGTCATGTTGAAATTATCCGCGATCCCGGCGTAGGAGATCCTCGCGCTGCTCATGCCGAGAAAGGGCTTCCACCGGGCGAACTCACCGTCCTTCTCGCCACGCTCCAGATCATCGAGCACTTTGTCGAGCAGCGCGATCGCCCAGTCGCGATCGTAGAGCCGGTCCGGACTGCGATGGTCCTCCGGCTGCAAAGCCAGTCCGGTTTCAGCATCCTGCCAGTCGATCGAGAGATGCGTGGCAAAGCCGCCGCGTTTTTGCCGGTGCTCGCGCAGCCACTCGTTCGCCATGAAGTGCTTCAGACTGCCTAACAGGAAGGCGCGGAACTTTCCGCGATCCCGATCGACGAGCCGAAGGCCGTTGCGCTCGAGGAGATTGGTGAAAAATCCCTGCACCAGATCCTCGGCATCCTGCGGGGACTTCCCACAGCGGCGAACGAAGCGGTAAAGCGGCAGCCAGTAAGTCTGAAACAGGTCTCCCAGAGCCTCCGTCGCCTGCGTATTCCCGCCCTGCATGGCTTCGCGAACCAGGGTCCAGCGGGTGGTGGCGAAGAAAGTCCGTGACGGGTCAGGGTGGGACATCGGCTACAGCAGCTTACCTGAATCGAAATCCCCGTTACAGAGAATCTTCCTCTGGTTCACGTGGGCCGCCATGCGATCTCACGGCCAAGTCCAGACCACCGGGAAGCTGACGCGGTAAAAGCGGCTTGGCGCGGTGGAGGAGGCGTTCACGGATCCCGTGGTGCTTCCGCCTGCGGAAAACGGCTGCATGAACGTGACGTCCTGATTCCACGGTGGCTGGAGGTTCGAGCTGCTTTCGACGATCCCCTGCCTTCCCAGCGGAATGTTGGCGATCGTGATCTGCGAGGTGTTTCCGCTACGCGAAATGCTGTTCACATTCACGGGGGAAATCATCTTCTGGGCGAGGTCGGCGAGGTACATTTGGAACCTGGCGGAGGGATGAACGTCGTCCCAGAAGAGGTAATTACTCCCCGGGCTGGTTGGCCCTACCGCGACTTGGTTGGCGCCAACGGAAAGCGCGTAGTCGGCGGTGTTGGTGAGTCCATAAGCTGCCGGGGTCACCAAGGCTTGTTCGACCAAGCTATAGGTGTCAGGAAAATAGATTTTCAATCCAGGCTTCGTTCCCGCGAGGGTGATCATTCCCGCCTCGAAAGCGGCATTGTATTCAATTGTCCGCAATCTAACGTACTCTTTGCTGTTAGCGGCCATTCCTGAAAGACTCGGAGTCTTGGTGATGTTCACAGCCTTGGGCATGATGATCGTTCGAGCTCCTTTCGAGTAGAGAGTCGAGATCGCGGTCTTATGATCCTCAATCGATTGATTCATTCTGGTCGTCCATTGCGCACTGGGTCCAGGAAGCGTGTAGGGAGGAGGGAGATCCGATGTGATCTTAACAAAATCCGCATTGTTACACCAAACGATGAAGAGTGATGTCGCTGCATTGGGAGGAGCAACAAAGCTGTTCACGTTGGTCTTCAGCGCGGTGCTGTAATGACCGAAATACGACTTGTTCTTCGCGGAATCATAAGCCAGCCCCTGCCACTGGGCCAGGACCTCGACCCACACCCGACCATTGCAATACCGATTGCCGTAAAAATAGCTGGCTCCCGAAATGTTGTCCGTGGTGGTGCAAACACCGTCGCCAAAAACATAAAGCGCACTGAATGCCGCCGTCCGCTGCATCGGCAGAACTACCAGCAGCAAGGCCAGCAGCACGCGGAGTTTCGGATGATTGATCATTTGGGCTGAATTAGAGCTCAAGGGTCGGCGCTTGACCGAATCTGCAGAACTGATTATCAATGATTCCTAAATTTTTGCAAACACTAGTTGCCGCCCCCGGGTCGTCACGGTGTCCGAATTTGTCCGATGGGATCGACGAGTGTCCTGCTCAACGGAAACCCCAAGTGCTCATGAGCCGCCTGAAAGCCTCCGCCATCTTCCTGCTGTCAGGATTGCCATCGGTCGTGTTCGCCAATGGCTTCCGGCTGGTGAGTCAGGACGCGTTCGCGGCGGCAAGGGGCGAGGCTTTTGTCGCCACGGCGGACAATCCATCGGCGGTTCATTACAACCCGGCTGGACTGACACAGATCGAGGGCGACGAAGTACGGATGGGCCTGTATGCCCTGCATTTCGATCCGAGCTATGAAGCTCCCACTGGCGCACCGAACGCCGGGCGCAAGTATGAGATCGAGAAACAGGATGCCTTCGCGCCGCAGCTCTACTACTCGCATCGTTTTCCCGATTCCCCGATCACCTTCGGCCTAGGGGTCTATGCGCCCCATGGAGCCAGCCTGACCTGGCCGCAGGATACGGGGTTCCGCTCGGTGGCGACAGAAGGCGAGCTGACCTATCTGCGGGTCAATCCGGTGCTGGCCGCCGAGGTCCTGCCCGGTCTCTCCTTGGCGGCGGGCGTGATGGTGGACTATGCCAACATCGGGCTGGAGCAAGGCCTGCTGCGGACCGAGACGCCGTTTCGAAATTCCTTCCGATTCGAGGGCGATGCCGTGGGTGTGGCCTACAATCTCGGGCTGCTCTGGAAGATCAACGAGCAATGGTCCTTCGGCTCCACGTTCCGCAGTGCGGTGACCCTGGACTTCGATGGCAAGACCACGATCGAACGTCAGCCCTTCATCCGCCGCACCGAAGTCGACGCCACGGCCGAGTTCGAGTTTCCATGGACGGCCGTCGCCGGGATTTCCTATCGACCGACGAAGCAGTGGAACATCGAGTTCGACGCCGACTACACCAACTGGAGCAGCATCGACACGGTGACGATCCGCCAGGAGCAGACACCGCCGTTTCCAGTGCAGAAGAACATTCCGGTCACCCTGCGCTTCAAGAATAGCTGGATGCTGAAGCTCGGAGCGACGCGGTATTTCGATGATGGCTGGTATGCGAGCGCCGGTTACCTGTTTAATGAGAACTCGGTGCCGTCGGAGTATTACAGCCCGACGGTCGCCGACCTGGATCGCCATTTCCTGACCCTCGGCATCGGCCGAAAATGGGGTGCTTACACGGTCGATGTTGCCTACCAGTTCGGATACGGCCCGGACCGCACGGTCAGCGGCAGCACGCCGCCGTCGACGCCCGCGCGTTTCGTCGGGCAGAACGCGGATGGCACGTATGGCTTCATCAGCCACGGTCTGCTGGTTTCCGCGGGGATGAAGTTCTGAGTGCCGACTGGTTCCGGATTGACCAAGGGCTCCGGGCGCGGATGCTTCGCGGCATG
>JANOBS010000121.1:0-10400 GCA_031411755.1 Luteolibacter sp.
GCAAGGCTCGCGAATGACCTCGGAAGAGGCCATGGAACAGATGTTCAGGAACGGCTCCGACAGGAAGCCCAATCCATTCTTGAATGGGGAGCTGACGCTGACAGGATCCTCACTTCGGAAGAAATCTTCGGGACCGAGGAGAACCCTGCACTTCTAGGAGGGCAATCGGAACACACCGTGTTCCATTCCAAAGAATCTAACAGTGTAATCAAATTCACGATTCCTCCATATTTCGGAGCACAGGGAGCCATCGACTACCTCAGAAATATCGAGTCCTGTAATCGTCTATTCGGAGACAATATTCATTTTTTGGGAATTCTCGAAATGGAGCAGGGACCTGCTTTCGTGATTTCGCAGCCCTTCGTAGAGGGCGTCGAACCAACTCTCGACGAAATCGCAACCTGGTTTGAAAACAACGGATACCAGTCAACAGGTTACAACCGGTGGAGCAATCCTGGAACCGGAACCGAAATCGCCGATGCTCATACCGGAAACCTCATCAAGACTGCCGACGGAGAACTCATCCCCATCGATCTCCAGGTCCTGACCGAAGGCAATCTCCCCAATCCGCAATTCCCCCTCCCCACCCTCCTCGAAGTCCGCGGCGAGATCTTCATGCCGAACGAAGCCTTCGCGGCGATGAATGCCGAGCGCGATGAACAAGGTCTGGCGACGTTTGCGAATCCGCGAAATGCGACCGCCGGGACGCTCAAGCAGCTCGATCCGAAGATCGTCGCGCAGCGGCCACTGGCCTTTCTCGCCCACGGACTCGGAGCCTACGAAGGACCGGAGCTGCCGAGCGAACATGACTTTCATGCGTTGCTCGATGCACTCGGCATCCCGAGAAACCAGCCGGTCTTCACCGTCTCGACGCTTGAAGGACTGTTGGAGTCCGTCGCAAGGATCAACCACGACCGCCACGATCTCGGTTACGGCACGGACGGCGCGGTGGTGAAGCTGCTGGATCGCCGTGAGCGCGAACAACTCGGCTACACCTCCCGCGCCCCGCGCTGGGCCGCCGCTTACAAGTTCCTGCCCGAGCAGAAGGAAACGCGTCTGCACTCGGTCACCGTGCAAGTCGGCCGCACCGGGGTGCTGACTCCGGTGGCGGAACTCGATCCCGTCCTTGTCTCAGGCACCACCGTTTCCCGTGCCACGCTTCACAATGAGGAGGAGATCCAGCGCAAGGACATCCGTCTCGGCGACACGGTGATCATCGAGAAAGCCGGCGAGATCATCCCGGCGGTCGTGAAGGTCGTGCTCGAAAAGCGGGCTCCGGATTCCAAGCCGTTCTCGCTCTTCGATCATGTCGGTGGTCAGTGTCCGTCGTGTCATGGACCGATCTCGAAAGAAGAAGGTTTCGTCGCGTGGCGCTGCACCAACTTCGAGTGCCCGGCGCAGGCGGTTTCCAAGATCAAGCAATTCGCCTCGCGCAAGGCGCTCGACATCGAAGGCGTCGGCGAGACCGTGGCGGAGGCGCTGGTTTCACGCGGCCTCTGCCGGACGCCGCTCGATCTGTTCACTCTCGATGAAGCCACCCTTGGCGGCCTGAATCTCGGCACCGATGACGAGCCGCGACGCTTCGGTGAAAAGAACGCGGCGAAAGTGATCGAGGCATTGCAGCAGGCCCGCAGCAAGCCCCTCGCCCGCTGGCTTTACGCCATGGGCATCCGTCAGGTTGGCGAGTCGGCGGCGAAGGAGCTTTCAAGGCTCCACGCCACACTCGGTGAACTTGCGAAGTCGCTTATTCTAACAGAAATACTCAAGGACACTCGGGCGGATGCGAAGAAGAAGAACGAACTTCTCATCCCCTACGCGATCACCGGTGATGTTGGTCCTGCAGTGGCGGAAAGCATCCTTGCGTTTTTCCAATCCGAAGCCGGGAATCACGTGCTCGAACGGCTCACCGCACTCGGCATTGACCCAAGCTCCGCAAACTATCTCCCGAAAGCCGCAGAGGTGGATCTTTCCGCGATGCCGCTGGCCGGGAAGACTTTCGTGCTGACGGGAACACTCACGATTGATCGCGATGAGATGAAGCGGCTGATCGAGGAAAAGGGAGGCAAGGTATCCGGCTCGGTTTCCGCGAAGACCCACTTTGTGGTCGCCGGTGAAGGCGGCGGTTCCAAGCGCGACAAGGCGATCCAGCTCAACGTGCCGGTGATTGATGAAGATACGGTGCGCGCGATGATGGGCTGATCACGGCACCAGTGTGAAATAGACCGTGGCGCAGATCGCGATCGACGCGGCCACGGCGATCAGTCCAAGCGGTCGCCATTTCGGCACGAACAACCAGAGCGTGAGCCCGGTGAGACCGATGATGAGAAACAGGATGGCTGAGGCATCAATGATCAGGCGCCAGCCGGGTCCGGCGTCCACGCCGCGATGGAGTTCAACGAGACGTCCGGCGAAACCATGGGTCTCGATGGAAACGTCCGCCTGTCCATCTGGACGAGTGATCGTCGCCTGAGTGCGGCGGCCGGGGGATTTGAAGATGATGGAAAGCTGGTCGGGCTCGATCTCGAAGGCATCGAGTGCTCCGGTCGCGGAGAAATCCTTTCGAAGCAGTTCGACGATCGCGAGCTTGTCTGGTTGCTCCAGCATCGCGGCTGGAATCACTCCCTGCTTCTCCAGCACGCGCGGCTCCGCAAAGCCGAACCACTCCTCGTGATTCAGCATGAAGCCGGTGGCCGAGAAGAACACGAGCACCAGCAGGCCGAGCATCGAGAGATAGATGTGCAGCGTGCGCGTCCACTTGCGGACGAACAACCTCCATTGGTGGGCGTTCACGCTCATTGTCCGGCTGGGCCGTAGCTGAGCTGGGTTTCACCGAACTCGGTTCCTGCCGGAATCGTGCCGGTGGCGGCGGTCTTTCCACACACGATCGTGCCGTGCTGGATGGCATAGGTGCCATGCTCGCGGTCGGCTTCGATCGTCAGGGTGTAGGTGCCCATCGGAAGCGGCTGCCCCTGATCATCCTTGCCGTCCCACTCGATGCGGTGCTGCCCGGCATTGCGGGTGGCGCGGGTGACGGTGGCGGCCCATTCCGGCTGGGTCTGGGCAAGTTTCCACCAGACGCGGAGTTCGCGCAGATACTTCCTTTCGCGTCCCCAGACGGCGACCGTGCGGACTCGCTTGCCGGTGGAGTCCTCGACCCAGACAGCGACGAAGGGCCTCTTCATCTTGCGCCCTCCATTGGCGGCGGCCTTCAGGTCGATCGCGATGGCGACCTGGAAATTCGAAGGCCAGTCGTTTGGGCCAGTTGCGGCAGCGGCAGCGGCAGCGGCGGGAGCTGGAGCTGCTCCTTCAAGCGCGGAAAATCCCGGACTGCGGAGCTGTCTTCCATCGCTGGCGATGATCAGGCACTCGGAACCCGGGTTGGCTTTCACCAACTCCAATCCCTCCTCGGGTTTCATTACACAGAGCATCGTCGCCATCGCGTTGGCACTGGCGTTGTTGGCGGAGATCACGGTCGCGCTGGCAACTCCTTCCGCCGGCATTCCATTGCGGGGATCGAGGATGTGGGAGTAGCGACGACCGGCGATGGTGTAGCCACGCTCATAGGCGGCACTGGTGGAAATGGCACGATCCGCAAGATGCACCTTCGTCAGCGGTGGAGCATTGTCGGCGCTGCGCTTCGGATCAGAGACTCCGATTTCCCAGGCGGATCCATCGGCAGGTCGGCCGCTTGCAAAAATATCTCCGCCGATGTTCACCAAAAGCCCTGTGAGCCCGGGAACCGCCTTGCGTGCGGCAACGGAGGCCTTGGTGACAATGTAGCCCTTGCCAATTGAATTCAGATTCAGACTCTGCGGCGGGGAAAGCCGCGTCACGCTGTGGGTGGCCGGATCGATCTTCCAGCCGGGTGAAGCCAGCGTGGTCAGAATCGGTTGAAGCTCGGCGGAAGTCGGCACTGCGCCTGCCTTTTCAGACTTGCTCCAAAGCGAGACAAGTTCGCCAAGATGGCCGCTGTAGGCACCACGGGACTTTGATTGCCAGAGATCACAAGCGCTCAGGACATCGAGCATCTCCTGTGAACAGACCATGGGGGCTGTTGCGGCATTGAGTCGGCTGAGTTCGCTTGCCGGATCATACGAACTGAGGATTTTCCGGAGACGCTCGATTTCGGCCAGCACTGCGGTTTCAGCGGCGCTTGCCTGTGACTTGTCGACAGCGGAGATGGTCAGGTCAAGGGAGGTTCCCAGGACATTTTCATGATGGAAGGCGAACGACTCCGCCGCTGGGATCGGGAGAATCGACAGGGCAAAGAAAGGGGCAAGCAGGATGATGGCGAGTGGACTTCGGGTCGGACGCATGCGATTGGGAAGCTGAGAGGAAAGGTAGGAAAGGTCACGCTTGAACCCCGTTATTCCGTAACAGTTTCGGCGCTATGGCCCTGCTTGGGAACTCCTGTCACGGAATTTTCGGGGGATGAATGATCCACTTCCCTTTCGAGATTCATCAGATACTCGGATGCCGCTTGTTTTCCTGACGGTTCCTGCAACATCCGTGGCATCCAATCATGGCATTCCGGTGGATCATTCCTGTCCTTTTGCTGCTGGTCGGCTGCCGCAAGGAGGCACCGCATTCAGCTCCCGGCGTACAGGCCTACGTCTGGCAGGATTGTGGAAAGCCGGAGGTCAAGCGCGCCCTAACAGGCAGCACGAGCGTGATCTCCACACTCCACCTCCGCGCTGCGGAACTGCGCTGGACCGGCAGGAATTTCACGGTCGAGCGGGTGGTCACCGGTCGCTTGCCCGCCCCGGGTTGCGGACTGGTCATGAGAATCGGAGCTTCTGCGGCGCGCCTGGAATGGACAGCGACTGAGATCGGAGAAGTGGCGAAGGTGGTGAGCGAGCTGGCGGCATTGAAGCCGATCGAGATCCAGTGCGACTACGATTGCCCGCAGTCGCGTCTCGACCGCTACATCGTTCTGTTGGATGCGCTTCAGAAAGCCGCCGGAGTCGTGCCGGTGATCCCGACCACCCTGCCGTCCTGGCTCGACGCCCCGGAGTTCGCGAAGCTCGTCGCTGCAAGGCCGGGCTACGTGCTGCAGGTCCATTCACTGCAGCTACCGAAGTCGCCCGACGAGCCGGTGCTCCTGTTCGATCCCGCTGCGACTCGGTTGGCGGTGAAGCGGGCGTCATCGCTGGGCGTGCCGTTCCGTGTGGCGATGGCCACGTATGGCTGCGAGGTCTGGTTCGGTCCCGATGGCAAGGTCATGGACGTGATTTCCGAAGATCGGGCACCGGAGGGAAAAAGCCCGACACGCCGCTCGTTCTCGCTCGCCGACCCGATCGAAAGTGCGCGCTTGATCAAGGAGTGGAACCAGAGTCCGCCGGCCGGACTGAGCGCGGTCATTTGGTATCGACTACCCATCGAAGGAGATCGGCGGAACTGGCCGTGGCAGACATTCCAGCTCGTGGCGAAGGGTGAGGATCGTCCTGCCACCGTCGTATTTGAGGACTCGCCGCACGATCAGGTGAACGATCTGTTCATCGTCAACCATGGCGAATTTCCAGCTCCGCTTCCCGCAGACATCGTGGTGACGAGTCCGGTGGAGGCGGCGGATGGCATCGGCAGCTACCGGCTGGAGCGTCGGGAAGACGGGTTGCATTTCATCCGTCGTGCGGAAGTCTGGCCATGGCTGGACCCTGGCAAAAAAATTCCAATTGGATGGTTGAGAAGCGCTGGAAAACCGTCACGTATTGCCTGGCACTTCTCTCCATGAATCTTCGCGTTGTTCCCGGCCTCGTTGCCTGGATTGTCTGCTCCATCCCCTCGCCGGCCTGTGGTCCTTTTTTTCCGGACACGGTTCTGGATCAGCCGCAGGCCTCGCTCGGAGTGCCTCCGTTTTCCTACCTGAGCGGCCTCGCGAAATTGGCTGGACGGAAATCCCCTGGTGACAGTGGCAATGAGGAAGATTCCCTGGAGGTGCAGATCCCGCTGGAAGTGGAGGAGCTGCAGGACTTGTGGCGGGCGTCAGGTGTGGCACAGCCGGAGATCGATGCGCGGGTGAAGCATTATGAAGCCGTCCGAAAGGACATGTTGGGGCGTGTCCTCGACGTCGGTCTGATGGAGTTCAGGACCAAGGCTGATGTCCCGCTTGAGTTGACCGAACATCCACTAGGTGCAGATTTCCCGAGTGATGTCGCCGACTACACCGAGGGAGCGCGTTTGCATGGCTTGGGCAAAACCGAGGAGGCGCGTGCGATCTGGAAAGCCATCCTGGAACGACCTGCGATGGATCGACATCTGCGCAGCGTGTGGGCCGCGTGGATGTTGGCAAAGACCTCTGCGTCCCTTCCCGAATGCCTGAGCTGGTACGAGCGGGTGGAAATCGAGGCCGCCGGAGGTGCCACCGATGTGCTCGGGCTGGCTGGTGCGGCGAAGTCCTGGCGGGCGGCGAGATTGGAGGACCCGATCGAGGGCATCCGCTTGTTTTTCGAAGCCTATCGGCAAGGCAAGGATTCAGCTGCACGCGATTTGCGGAGTCTGGTTTCAAGGCTACTGGAGGAAAGGAATCCAGCCACACTCGCCCTGGCGGCTGGAGATCCCATCCTGAGATCGCTGATCAACCTGGAGATCCAAGCTTCTCTGGAAGGCACCCTCGACGCGCCACTCGACGCATCAGAAGTGGACGACGAGCCATCCCAGCCACCGGCGGAATGGCTCGCAGCGCTCGAAGCGCACGCTCCCCTGCCGATGGCGGATGGATCAAGGATCGCGTGGGCACTTTACTCCAATGGACGATTCCCCGAAGCGAAACACTGGCTCGATCTCTCAGCGAAGGACGATCCCTTGTCTCTCTGGTTGCAAGCGAAGTTCGATCTACGCTCCGGCCACCTCGATGCGGCCAACGATCACCTTTCCAAGGCGATCCAAGCGCTTTCCGCGGAACAGGCCTGGCCTCCGCTCAGCCCTTCCGAGGGTCTGCGTTGGTATGCTGAAGCGTCACAGATCGAAGGGGCCGCACTAGGTCGTCTGCTCGCGGATGCGGGAATGGTCGCCCTGGCCCGCGAGGATTATTTTCAGGCACTGGGGTCACTTCTTCAGGGAGGCTATGATGCTGACGCCGCCTACGTTGCCGAGTCTGTGCTTTCAACCGACGAACTCATCCGTTTTGTGCGGCTGCATGCGCCTTTGTGGAAAGAGCATGTGCCCGTGGCTCCAAAAGGAAACGAGGAAGAACCGCTCGAGGACGAGATCCCGAGAAAACCGATCGACCCCGCTGGGGCGCTCGCAGGAGGCCTTGGCGATTGGTACCCTACGATGGGATCTGACAACCGTTTGCGCTGGCAGCTTGCCCGTCGACTGGCACGGGAAGGTAAGCTCAACGATGCGCGTGAGTTCATGCCTCCGGACCTCTTACTGCTCTGGGATCATTACGTCAAAGTTGATGCTGCCCGCAGGGTCGAGAAATCCGAGGCCGCGATCGCCGCGCTGACCTGGAGGTTGGCACGACTGCACCGCCACTGGGGAGCCGAGCTGTTTTCATCCGACACCGCGCCGGACAGCGGAATCTACGAGTGGAGCTTTTCCTCTGCGGACTTCGGGAAACTGAGAATTCAAACAGAGGGCTGGTCCTCGTATTGGGACGAGGATGCGATCTACAAGCCATCCGAGTTTGCGGCCTATCAGCCCATTCCAGCGATCACGTCCGAAGAGCTGCGCAGGATCGCCAGCCATCCGATGCCGAATCCGAACCGCTTCCACTACCGTTACGTCGCGGCGGATCTCGCCTGGGAGGCGGCCCGCCATCTGCCGGACAATGATCCCTCGCTTGCGCCACTCTACAACACCGCCGGACAATGGCTGGCCGCTCGCGACCCGATGGCTGCAGATCGTTTTTACCAGGCAATGGTGAAGCGCTGCAAGCTGACCGAGATGGGTCAAGCCGCCGACAAGAAGCGCTGGTTCATCCAGGATGCCGAGCCGCTTGAGGAACTTCCCGGCATGCCGGAAGGCGCAATCCCAGCGGCGATTCCAGAGGAATGACTTCACCCGCAGCGCAGGCCCTCGAAGACCTTGCGCGAAAAATAGCGCTCCATTCGATCGGGAAAGACCGTCACCACCCGGTGGCCTGGCCCCTTCTCCTCCAGCACATCGAGTGCGGCCGCGACATTCAGTCCTGAGCTAGGTCCGACCGGGTAGCCCAGAGCCCAGAGCTGTTGCGTCAATTTGAGGCAGCGTCTGTCATCGATCCTCCGCTCGCAGAGCTGGCCTTCGGGCATTGTCGCCTTCCAGGATTCATAGATCGAGGAAAGACACTCGACCACGCCGGGCACGTGGGGACTGAATGCAAGACTGCAGCATTCGGCGTTCAGCTCGATTGCATCGCCATGACATGGGATCGCGGCATGCGCGGAAACCTCGCAACCCGCCGATTGAAAGGCCTCCCACAATCCCCTCAGCGTGCCGCCGGTGCCCACGCCACTGACCACGGCATCGACATGGTGTCCATCAATCTGGGAAAGGATTTCCGGTCCGGTGAAAAGCCGATGGGCCTCGGTGTTGTCCGGATTTTCGAACTGCCTGGCCTCAAACCAGCCGTGCTCGGCTCCCGCAGCCCGCGCCGCTTCCAGCACCTTCGCCATGCCTCCCTCGACCGGAATGACCTCACCGCCGAATGCCTGAATCATGAGGCTGCGCTCGTGGGTGGCGGAGCACGGGATGAAGGCCACGAACCTGAATCCCATCTGCGCGCAGGCGAGGGCCAGCGCGATGCTGGTCGAACCACTCGAAGCCTCCACCACCGTATCTCCAGGCTTCAGGACGCCACGCCCACGGGCCTTTTCCAGAATGTGCCGAGCGATCCGATCCTTGGTGGAACCGCTTGGATTCATGAATTCAAGCTTGCACCAGATTGGCCCTAGCGAGGATTCCAGAATGACGGGGACCAAGGGTGTGGCCGCCACCCGATGAAGAAAGCCGGAACTGGACTGCATGAATGAAGACAAAAGGTTGCCGCCAAGACATAGCCACCTTGCGGAGAACACCAAGCCGCAAGACGCATCAAAAAAAAGACCCGCAGATGGCAGAGGCACACCGGCGGGTTTTGAAAGGAATCGGAGGAGACAGCTCAGATGCCTGGCCGGTCGCGTTCGCGGCCACCACCACCACCACCACCGCCACCGCCACCGCCGGTGCTCAGGAAGCGGTAGTAGACTTCCAACATCAGTGTGCAGAGGCAGGTGCGGTAGACTTTCGCATCAGAGCTTTCACCAATAAAGGCATTGCCGGCCGCGCGGATCTTCTTGCCACCACCTGGGCTCTTCCAGGAGCCGTCTTCGTTCTGGTTCTTGAGGACCTGATCGCGGAACATCTCGTTGTAGAACTTCCAGTCACCACCACCGAGCTGCATCATGGCCTGGGATTCGTAATAGTGGCCGTAGAGGTCGGCGAACTCGCCGTTGTACTCGAACTTGCTGTTGGCGACGAGATACTTGGCACCCTTCTTGACTTCGGAGCGGTTGCCCTTGCCCCACATCTGATTGCAGAGCATGCCGACACCGGTGAGCGTGAAATAATCGACTTCTCCGACCGGCTTGGGACCGCTGTAGCCATAGCCACCATTCTCGTTCTGGCACGTGTCGAGATACTTGAGAGCATCGGAAATGCAGCCATTCATGCCATTGAACTTGCTGGAGGCGTGGCTGCAGGCTTTGAGCGCCTGGATCTGCCAGCCGGTGACCGAGACGTCAGTATGGCCGCCCGAGCGTTCATAAGAATAAGCCCAGCCACCATTGCCGTTCTGGTTTTCGATGATGAACTGGCCGGCCTTTTCGGTGACATCCATCAGCGAGGGGACCTCGACCTTGAGATCCTTGCAGAAGGTGGCGGCTTCGCCGAGGGCATAGGTGGCGATGGCATGCTCGTAGCACCAGCCGTTGCCGGTGAAACCGTTGGCCATGCGCCCTTCATTCTGGAGGCCGACGTTGACAAGGTAAACGATGCCTTTGAGGCAGGAGTCGCCGAATTCCTCGGAGATCGGGGTTTCGCAATGGCCGAAGTAGGCGAGCAGAGCGAAGCCAGTCATTGCGACTTTCTTGCCGCTGCCCCAGGAGCCATCGGAGTTCTGGTTGGCCTTGAGCCACTTCAGGGCCTTGACGACGGCTTCCTCGCATTCGGGAGTGCCGCCGTTATCCTTGAGACGCTGGAGGCGGTCTTCCTTCGAGCAGCGCTTGCGCATCTGGTCGGGGATGAGGCCGAAGAGCTTCCCGGCACCGGCGCCGCCGAAGCCGAAGCCGCTGCCGCTGCCTTTTCCGCCGCCGCTGCCGCTGCCGAAGCCGCTGCCGCTGCCTGCGCCGCCGAGTCCGCCGGAGGCTCCGCCGCCGGTGATGGAACTGAGGGAGGACATTTCTCCGAAGTTGTCGCCGGGATCCGGGATCGAGAAGTTG
>JANOBS010000122.1:0-14052 GCA_031411755.1 Luteolibacter sp.
GGTTGCGCTCGATGAAGGTGACCGCCGCGCGGGTCTGGACGTCGATCCGGAAATCCTGCGGCATCGGGACGACTTCACCCTCGGGTTTCAAATCGGCGCCTGTGAGCGAGTAGTTGGCCCGATACTGGCGCATTTCACCCCAGAAGTATTCGTGAAATCCTTGGGCCGCGGGACTGTAGGCGAGAATCTTCGGCTGCGGAATGCGGCGCTCCTTCGGTGGCAGCTTCGCCATCGCCGGGAGTTCTTTCGCGAACCATTTCTCGCAGGTGACGTTCGGTTCCAGATGCCACTTCCCGACAAAGCCGCAGCGGTAACCGGACGCGCCAAGTCTCTCCGCCAGCGTGGTGGCCTCGGCGGGCAGTGGAACGTCGGGGATGGTATCGATCCCGTAGCGTTGCTGGAAACAACCGGTGATGATCGCGGCGCGGGACGGCGAACACTGTGGCGACGTGATGTAGCCCGCCGTGCAGCGGACGCCCGAGGTGGCGAGCGAGTCGAGGTTCGGAGTTTTGCAGTCCTTCATCACGCCTTGCACCCCGAGGTCCGACCAGCCCATGTCGTCCGCGAGGATGACGATGACATTGGGGCGTGCCGGCTCGGCGGAGGCAATGGCTCCGCAAAACGACAGGATGCAAATAGCGTGAAGGAGTGCGCGTTTCATGGCTGGGTGGAGCCGGTGATTTTGTTGAGTTGATTGAAGAACGACCGTTTCCGCGCGGAGCTGATTCCCCAGTTCACCGGCGGCGATTGGTAACCGTCCTCGAAGGACTCGCCCTTGCGGCGGTAGTCGAACCAGCCCCAGGAAACATGGGCCGCGATGGCGGTGGTGAAGTTGTTTTCGGGTTGATCGAAATTCTCATGATCGTCCTCGTTGATCAGCACCGGCATCTCCTTGAAAGTCGGAACCGCACGGGTCTTGCGGATCAGCTCGGCGATCTGTCCGGGTTCCTTCGCTCCGTTGCCGTGGATCAGGGCGAAATCCGACACGGCCATCACGTTGGCGGATGGCACGACCCGTCCTCCAAACGACGTGCCGACGAGCAAGGTGTGTCCGTCGGCGGCTTTGGCGTTTCGAACACGCACGATCAGTTCCGAAACCCGGTCCGGGCGCAGGATCGGTGGCTTGTAGTTCGGATTCGACTCGTTGTTGATCTCGACCAGCACGTTCCTCCATCCGCCGTCGAGCAGCCAGCGGGTGGCCGCGTCGGTGGCATGGATGACCGCTTCCTCGCCGGTGAAGCGGGGCGATTGACCGAAGTAGAAATAGCCGAGGATGACGACCATTCCGTTCGCATCGGCGGCCTCGATCACCCGACGCATCCGGTCGGCGAACTCCGGGCGGAGGTTGCCGTTCTCGTCGAATCCTCCTGTGATCCAGGGTTGCTTCGAGGAATATCCTTCAGGCGATCCTCCCTGGAAATTGACCGTGACGGCGAGTAGTCCGTGGGCCTTCCACTCGGGCATGGCCGCGATGAATTCGCGCACGTTTCTCTCGGCGTCCCATTTGCCTGTGTCCGCGTAGGCCCAGCGCGCAGCGGTGTCCGGGTTCAGATCGTCGAAGGTGGCCTGCACCATCCGTGAGTTCATTAAAAGCCCCTCGATGCGGTGACCGTTCCAGGTGCGGCCGGCATAGGTAGGCCGGCCGTTGATTCGGAAATCACCACCGACGATGCCGACGACTGTCTTTCCCGCAGGCTCGGCGAGTGCGATGCCCGGCAGTGCGAACAGAATGAAGAACGCGATTGCCTTCATGGTCGCGGAATGCTGGCGGGAAGTTTGGCGGAGGTGTCCTTCGTTTCCGCGCACCACGTTCTCAGGGCGCTGAACATTCTTGTGAGTTCCGCCTGATGGGCGGGATCTGCGGCGAGGTTCTTCATCTCGTCCGGATCGCTCTTCAGGTCGTAGAGTTCGAGAGTGGGAGGAGTGCCGCCAAGGGACTGCGGGTCCATTTCTGTTAGGACACGATAGGCCTCTGGAAAGCGATCCTTCACGCGAACGATTTCAGCGTAGGAACGATTTCCCCAGGGAGCGGGATCCTTGCTGTCTGCCTGCACTTGTCGCCATGCGGGGCTCACAGCGGTTCGGAAAATGAGGTGCCAGCGTCCGTCGCAAATGCTGCGTTCCTGCATGCCCTTGTTCGGCAGGGGGCCAAGGTCGGAGATTTCCGCAGAGACAAAGTCGTGGCCTTTGGAGCCTGGTTTTCCTTCGAGCAGTGGTCGCAGGGAGATGCCTTGGACGTTTGGCAATGGAGGGAGGCCCAAAAGGTCCAGCACGGTGGGGGCGAGGTCGAGTTCGCTGACCAGGGCCTCGCTGTTCACTCCATGTCCGAGGTCAGGTCCGTTGATGCTTAGGGTGACGCGCAGCCCGAGATCGTAGAGCGTCATTTTACCATGGGGAAACGGTGGCCCGTGATCGCCGCCGAGGCAGATGATGATCGTGTTCCGGTCCTGACCACTTTTACGAAGAGCGTCGAGAGCTTCGCCGATGAGACCGTCAGCTCTTTCGACGGCAGCGAGGTATTCGGCCCAGTCTTGCCGGACGACTGGAGTGTCGGGGAGAAACGCGGGCAGTTTCACCTCGTCCGGCTTCACGCGGATCTTGACCTTGTCGCTGTTTGGATAGGGACGATGGGACTGGCCGACATTCAGGAACAAGTGCCAGGGCTTGCCGCTTTTGGCAGCGCGATCGAGAAAGCCTGAAACGGCGGTTCCATCGTCTGCGACGATGAATTCGTCGTAGGGAAACTTCTCGTTTGGAGCGACGTGCAGCTTTTGGGTGACTCCCTGGTAATAGCCGGCGTCCTTCAGGCGTTCAATCAAGGTCGGGATGCCAGCCGCGATGCGGTTTCTGAGATAGAGGGGATTTTTCTGCTCCGCCGGAGTCAGCTTTTCCGCGGGTTTGTGGAAGTTCGGCGTGTTGTTGAGGATGCCGTTGAGGTGATTCGGAAGGCTGGTGTAGATCGCGGCCTTCGAGGGAGAGCAGACCGGGTAGGCGACGAAGGCATTGCGGAAATAGACGCCGGATTTCGCCAGCGAGTCCATATGAGGCGTCTTCAATCCCGGGGTCCCGAGAAAGCTGAGATGCGCACCCTGGTCCTCGGTGAGGATGAAGAGCAGGTTGGGCGTTGAAGCTGCGGCTGCAATGACGGAGACCGAACCCAGAATCGCGAGCGAAAAGGCGATGAGATGGCGTTTCATTCTCCAGATGGGGGTGTCTTGCCAGTCTTCTTACCGGCTCCAGTTTTCGGGTAGGGGAGGACGTTTGCGCGGGTGGCCCAGGCGTCCCATTTCGCGGCCAGCTGTTTCGCTTCCTCCGGCTTCTGGTTGGCGAGGTCGTGCAACTCGGTGCGATCCGTCTTCAGATCATAAAGCTCCCACGCGCCATTGCGACCCTTGCGGACGAGCTTCATGTCACCGGAGCGGACGGCGGCATTGCCTTCGTGCTCCCAGAAAATGGCATCGCGATCGATCGGCTTGTTGGCAAAGGCGGGCAGCAGGCTCTTCCCTTCCATCGGCGTGATCGGCTGGCCCTTGAACTCGGTCGGATACTTCGCTCCGGAGATGGCGACGCAGGTGGCCATGATGTCGATCAAATGGCCCGGCTGCTGACGGAACTCACCTTTCGCGGAAATGCCTGCGGGCCAGTGGGCGATGAGCGGACTGGAGATGCCGCCTTCATGGTTGAAGTGCTTGTAGAGGCGGAAGGGGGTGTTCTGGAGGTTGGCCCAGGATTCGCCGCAGAAGACATCGGACTCAGCCGAGCCAGGCTCGCCGGGGCCGGTTGAGCGTCCGTTGATTCCGGCTTCCGCATTGCCGCCGTTGTCGCTCATAAAAAGGATCAGCGTGTTGTCGAGTTCGCCGCGAGACTTGAGGTTGGCGACGAGCTTTCCGACCGCCTGGTCCATGCGGTCGACGCAGGCGGCGTAGATGGCCATCAGGTTGTCGAAGCGGTCCTTTTCCTCTTCTGTTAGAGAATCCCAGGCCTTCACATCCGGTGCCCGTGGGGTGAGCGACCAGGCCTTGTCGAGCAGGCCGAGGCTGAGTTGTTTCGCGTGGCGCTCCTCGCGGAGCTTGTCCCAGCCGCCCTTGTATTTCCCGCGATACTTCGCAATGTCCTCGGCGGGAGCCATCAGCGGGAAGTGCGGGGCGTTGAAGGCAAGGTAGAGGAAGAACGGCTTTTCCTTCGGGCCGTCATTGATGAACTTGATGGCATTGTCGACGAAGGCATCGGTGGTGTAGAAATCCTTTTTCGGCGGCGGGAGCTGGGTGTTGTCGAGGGTGAGCGATTCGGGGTGGAAGTAGTTCGCCTTTCCATCGATGATGCCGAGGTAGTGGTCGAAGCCGCGTTGGAGCGGCCAGTTGAACTTCTTCTCCTCGGGAACGTTCTGGCCGACGGATTTGGTGACGTGCCACTTGCCGGTCATGTAGGTGGAGTAGCCGGCGGTGCGCAGCACTTCTGCGAGCGTGACGCAATGATTGTTCAGATCACCGCGATAGCCATCGACCCCGCCTTCATTGACCATGCCGCCGATGCCCGCCTGGTGGGAATAGAGCCCGGTGAGGAGCGCGGCGCGGGTGGGGCAGCAGCGGCCGGTGTTGTAGAACTGGGAGAAGCTCAGACCGCTGGCGGCGAGGGAGTTCAGGTTCGGAGTCGAAATTTCCGAACCGTAGCAGCCGAGGTCGGAGTAGCCCATGTCATCGACAAGGATCACCACGATGTTTGGCTTTTTCGATTCCGCCGACAGACCCAAGGATGTGAGGGAGAACAGGCAAAGCAGGTGGGCGAGAAATTTCATGCGGGTAGGGGCTAAGAATCGTTTCATTAAAACGCGCCTATGAGCCGAAAGTTTCAGTGAGTTTACGGGACGGGGTAGCGTCCTGAGAGTCCGGGCGGCATGGAACTGGGGATGTAAGGCAGGCCGGAGCCGCGATCTCCCTGCGGTTTGTAGTGCGGGCTCCCCTTGCTGGACTCCGGTTGGTAGCCGGATCTGCCGCTTTCATTTCGCCACCATGCCAGCCAGCGCGACGAGAGGCCGGCGAGGATGGGGGCGTTTTCCGCCGCGACGTTCCTCGTTTCGAGCGGGTCGACTGTGGTGTGAAAGAGTTCCCAGCCGGAGCTGTCGACCTCGGCGAGCGTCCACTCCGGCGTGCGGATGGCGCGGTTGTCGAGATATTGGAAAAACAGCGGGTTCGTGCGTTGCCAGGCATTTCCCAGCAGGAGGGGCAGGAAGGATTCACCGGCGAGGCCTTCGGGTTTTCCTGGCACCCCTGCGGCTGTTAGAAATGTCGGCAGGACATCGACCATGTGGACCGGGCTGGATTCGATGCGTCCCGGCCTGACGGTTTTTCCAGGCCACCATGCGATCCCGCCGCTGGTCACGCCGCCGCCATGCTGGCTGATCTTGTAGAGCCGCCAAGGGGTGACGCTGGCGTAGGCCCAACCGGTGCCGAGTTGCCAGTTGGACTTCGGATCACCGGGCAGGAGCCCCTTTTTAAGAAGCTCGGCATCCACCACGGAGAAGGAGTCGGCGCCATTGTCGCTCATGATGAGGACGAGAGTGTTGTCGGCCTTTCCGCTGGCCTTCAGGGCCTCCATGACGCGGCCGATCCCCTGGTCCATGCGCTCGATCATGGCGGCGAAGACGGACATCCGAAGGTCTTCGAGGTCGCGTTGTTCGGGAGTGAGGGACGACCACTCGGGCAGGTTCTGCGGGTAGTCGGGAAGGATGGTATCGGTCGGAACGAGCCCCATTTCCTTCTGGCGGCGGAACCTTGCCTCTCGCACTGCCTGCCAACCGCCGAGGTAGTGGCCGCGGTGCTTCAGGATGTCGGCCTTCGGTGCCTGGAGGGGATTGTGCGGGGCCTGGTAGCTGAGGTAGAGGAAGAACGGTTGGTCGGGCTTGCCGTCGCGGATGAATTGGATCGCCCGATCGCTGAAGGCGTCGCTGCTGTAATACTCCGGGCCGAAGTCACGAAACGGCTCACGATCGAGCCGATAGCTGGGAGCGCCTGAAAAGTGGTCCGCGAAGCCCTCGAGAAAGCCGAAGAAGTGATCGAAGCCGCGGTCCATGGGGTCGCCCTTTTCGTGCCATTTTCCGATCAGTCCGGTGCGGTAGCCGGACTCGTGCAGGTGTTCGGAAAGGAGGGGGGTCTCAGAAAAATGGGGAAGGGCCCGAGGCCACCACTGCCCGGTCAGCATTGAGGCGCGCGAGGTCACGCACATGCCGCCGTTGTGGAAATGGCTGAGGCGGATGCCTTGCTTCGCGAGCCGATCGATGGATGGCGTGGCCATTTCCCCGCCGAAGCAGGACGGGTCGCTGTAGCCCATGTCATCGGCCAGGATGACGATGAGGTTGGGCTTCGGCGAAGGAGCTGCAGTCGCGAAGGCAGCGGACAAGAGAATCAGGAGGGCGATGACCGGGCGTTTCACGGTTCGGGGTGGGGAGGGAAACGGCTGGTGCCAGTGCTGTTATTTCTACAGGCAAGGGCTCTGGTTCCGCCATCCCGAATACACGGTCAGGGGGTGGACCGAGGAATCCAGACCGGAAAGGGCCCCCAGAATATCATGACTAAAGTAGATGCAGAATGCAGATTTGGATGAAATTTGCTCATGACAATGTGGGTGAAATGCTGCATTTCGGCCGCATGCAGACCTCCAAAACGCCGAAAGCCGGGCTTTTTGCCCTCGCCGTGCTGCTTTTGAGCACGACTCTTTCTCAGGCGAATGAGCTGGCACCTGCCACGGATACCGGGAATACGGCCTGGGTGCTGACTGCCAGCGCGCTGGTGCTGTTCATGACCATGCCCGGCTTGGCCTTGTTTTACGGCGGGCTGGTTCGTGGCAGGAACGTGCTGTCCGTCATGGCCCAGTGCACTGGAATCGCCTGCATGGGCTCGCTGCTCTGGGTGGCCGGGCTTTACAGCCTCTCCTTCAAGGGCGACGGCGGCTGGATTGGAAATCTCGACGCAGCCTTCCTGAAAAACCTCACCAGCAACTCAGTCGCGCCCGGCACGACCCTGCCGGAGACGGCCTTCGTGATGTTCCAGATGACCTTTGCCGTGATCACGCCCGGCCTCTATGTCGGAGCGGTGGTCGAGCGGATGAAATTCGGTTCGATCATGCTGTTTTCCGCCCTCTGGCTGGCCTTGGTCTACGCGCCGGTCTGCCACTGGGTCTGGGGCGGTGGCTGGCTGGCCGACATGGGAGTGAAGGATCTGGCGGGCGGAATCGTGGTTCACGCCACCGCCGGAACCTCCGCGCTGGTGCTGGCCCTCATGCTCGGCAAGCGCCGTGGATTTCCCCAGCATCCCCACCCGCCGCACAACCCGGGAATGGTCTTCGTCGGGGCGGCGATGCTGTGGGTCGGCTGGTTTGGCTTCAACGCCGGCAGCCAGCTTTCCGCAGGCGGCAGCGCGGGGATGACGATGCTGGTCACCCACCTTTCCGCATGCTCGGCGGCACTGGTGTGGTCGCTTCTCGAGAGGATCCGCAATGGCAAGGTCGGACTCATCGGCATGGTCACCGGCCTGATCGCGGGCCTGGCCACCATCACCCCCGCCTCGGGCGATGTCGGGCCGCTCGGTGGCATCGTGATCGGCGCGATCTCCGCGGTGGTCTGCTACTTCTGCGTAAGCCTGATCCGGGAAAAACTCCACATCGATGATTCGCTCGACGTCTTCGCGGTGCATGGCGTCGGCGGCATCCTCGGCACGTTGCTGGTGGCGGTATTCGGGCAGCGGGCGTTCGGCGGACTTGGACTGGTGAAGCCCCTGTTCGAGCAGCTTGGAATTCAGGCGACCGGAGTCGGCGTGACGATCCTTTGGTCGGCACTCGCCACCATGATCATCGCGAAACTCGTGCAGGCGGTCATCGGTCTCCGGGTCAGCGACGAGCAGGAAAGCGAAGGGCTCGACCGCTCGGAGCACGGTGAGAACGCCTATCCGATGGAGCCCTGAAATGCCTGTGGCACCGTGCCGGCGGCAGCTCCCAACAGGCTGCCGACCACGGCTCCGCGGTGGCAATTGTCGCCGCCGACCATGGCGTTGGCGGTGATCCCTGCGCTGAAATCGTCGTGGTATTTCCACGCGAGATAAAGCGAGGCAGGCATGGCCTCGGCGATGTAGCAGGCAGGACTGAACCGCGCGCCGATGACCTGTTCGTCGGGCTGGCTTTTCCAGGACTCCGCCTTGTTGCCCGAAAGCCAGTCGCCGCCTTCCTGACGAATCGCATCGTGGAGCGACAGGCCTTCATTGAGCGCCCAGAGCAGACGCACCAAGGTGTCGGCGGCGCGAAGCACATTCGCATGGGAATGCGTGAGCCCAACGTGCTCCTTCACGATGCGGCGGAGGTCTTCGCGAGGAGCTCCTTCCAGCGCGGCGACCAGTGCAGGCACGGTGGCGAGTCCTCCGATGTGTTCGTCGCTGATCCCGCATTTTCGTGGGGCCTTGCCTTGGGCGTAGCGGGTGAAGAAGGCGCGATGGTATTCCTCGACGTAGGTGTCGCGATGCCAGCCGGGCTCCAGCATTCTTGAAATGTAAAGCTCGAGCCACTCGTCGGGATCATAGCCGCCGTTCGCCTTCACCATCGTGAAAAGCTCGGTCGCCAGCTTGAAGTTGAGCGTGTTTTCACCGGCTGTTAGAAACTGGTGGTAGTGAATTTCGCGCTGGCCCCAGTACTGCGCCTGATCACGCAGGATGTCGCCTCGCTCATTCACCGCTTCATAAACCGATCGCCACAGGATGCTGCCCGGATGCGGGCTCCTCGGTGCCATGAAATGATCCACCGTGCCGTAGTCACGCCGCAGGGCTTCCCGGTCATAATACCAGTGCACCGGCATCGCCAGGGCATCGGCGGCGAGTGATCCTTGATAAGCAGCCATCCAGCGATTCATGCGGGTCTCCATAGTCGTGGAAATCCGCCGCGCAAGCGGGGATCACGGCTTGCCTGCCGTCGGCGGCACGACAACATCGGTGCATGGACATTTCCAAAGCCCTCGCCATGGATCCGCATCTGCTCGTTGGACTGCTGAACACCGAGCTGCGGAACAACAGCGAATCCCTCGAGGATCTCGTGAAAACCCACAACCTCGATCCGGATCAGCTACTTGCGAAAATGAGTGCGGCCGCTTACGACTATCGACCGGAGCAGAACCAGTTCAGGTGAGCGATCCGCCCTGATCCGATAGATCACGCTGATGCCTCTTCAGCAGCCGATCTGCGAAAAACGGACCCGCTGGCAGCAGCGACGCAATGCCGATGAGAACTGCTGTCTTGAAGGGAAGCCTCGCCCACATCAAGGCCAGCAGGATCATCAGGCACAGCGCCACGAACAGCGCGCCGTGGATCGAGCCCGCGATCTTCACGGCGATCTCATGATGGAACACATACTTGAGCGGCATCGCCACTCCCAAAAGAAGCAGGTAGGACACCCCTTCGGCAATGGAGGTGAGCCGGAGGATACGCAGGAGTCTTTGTGCGGAGGATGCACTCAGTTCTTCGTCTGGATTCGTTGTCATTGGGTTGGCTGCTGATTGACCCATCGAACCATGTCCCCGACGGTCTTCATTTTCATGGCCTCGGCATCAGGAATCTCCAGGTCGAATTCCTCCTCAATGGCCATCACCAGTTCGACGGCGTCGAGGCTGTCTGCTCCCAGATCCTTCGTGAAGTCGGACTCCAGTTTGATCGCGGTGGGGTCGAGATCCAGCAGATCCGCGGTGAGTTTCCGAATCTTGTCCTCGGCGCTCCCGGTTGGCCTCGTCGCCCCTTGCTTCTTTTTCGGCTGAGCCTTTGCTGAAGTGGTGAAACTGGTGATCACCTCGTTCAGCACTGGTTTCATCGAGGCCTCCTTCGAGGGCGTGGTCCATGCCATCATCTGATAGTAGGAATCCTTGGTTCCGAGCGTGACGAGATAGTAGACTACCCGGGTTTTCTTAACGGTGCCCTCCACCCTTCTGCGACGGGCGGCATGACCCTGGATCGTCAGGTTTTCCACCGGTGCGACCTCGGCTCGTTCCACACTTGAAACCAGGACATCCAGAACCAGTTTGTCGAACTCGTCGAAGCTTCCCTCATAATCGCTCCGCAGGTTCGGGATGATGATCGCATAGGCATCGCGAAGCGGATTTCCTGCCGAGATTTCGGCATCTTCATTGAGTTCCGGCATCGGCTTCCAATTTCCGGGAACTTCGATCGAGAAGCTGCCGTCTTTGGAAGTCATCAGCTTCTTCTTGTCCGCGGCATCGCGGGCCGTCTTGGTTGCCAACGCCACTTTCTGAACCATCAGGCCGATTCCCCCCAGCAGTCCGACGAGCGCCATCACGCAGGCAATGACCGAACTGATGATCCACCCGCTCGTTTTGCGTGTGAAGGCCTTGATGATGGAAAAGACGAAAAACGCACCGCCCAATAGGAACAACACGGCCATCGAAATGGGCAGAATCATCTGCGCGAAATTCTGTCCCGCTTGGTAGGCGGATGAGGTGGTTTCAGGTTCCATCGCATTTGAACGAACCAGCACCCGCGCCACAGCGGCAAGACAAATCCCGCATTCAGCGGGTCGGCATGGTCTTCTTCCCGGGGTCACGCATCGTCTCGAACGCGCGCTTCGCCATCTCGATCACCTGTGGGCACTGGCTATGGCCGACACCCGGCCAGGTCTTCACTTCGTGCGCCACCTTTTGCTCCTCCAGTGCCTTCGCGAAAGTGCGGAGCCCATCGAGCCGGTTCAGCTCCATTCTCGGGTCGGCCTTCTGGAGGTCATTCTCACCACAGGACACCGCGAAAAAAACCGAAGGCACTGGTGCGTTCGGAGGGCTCCAGGAGCCGGCCGAATGCGCCGAGGCCACTCCGACCAGCTCCGGATTCTGAATGGCGAAGCGATGCGTGAACTGCGCTCCTGCGGAAAATCCGTGCAGCAGGATCTTTGGGTGCAGCTTCCACTTCGTCCCGATCTTCGTGATCAGTTCCTTCAGCTTTTCCGCGTTGGCTCCACCGCCCGATTGATAGCCGTTCACGAACGAGGGTCCCAGCACGATCACATCGTCCACGGCCCACGGCGAAAGCCCCATCGCGCCCTTGCCATTGCCGCCCAGCCCGTGCACGCCGACCGCCAGCCAGTAAGTCTTTCCGGGCTTCGGTTCTGCCGTCGGCAAGTAGACCCAGGTATCCAGTCCCTCCTTGTCCTTGATGACGATCTCCGTCGCGGCGTGGACAACCGTGATCAGGAACGCGAAGACGGCGAGAGCGAGGGGCCGGTTCATGGGATTGGAAACAAGTGGAGCGCCGAACTCTCTCAGCTGACTCCCGACTTGTCAGACAATTTTCGAATCCAAGGCGTGACAGTCCCCGAGCTTTCCGTAATCCACTGTCTCCTCGTGAAATCGCTTCTGCTCACCGCGCCCTCGCGTCTGGAATACACCGACGTCCCGACTCCCGTTCCCGCCGCCGGCGAGGTCCTCGTCCGCATCCGTGCTTGCGGCATCTGCGGCAGCGACATCCATGGCTGGGATGGCTCCACCGGCCGCCGCCTTCCGCCGCTCATCATGGGCCACGAGGCTTCCGGGGAAATCGCCGCCCTCGGTGAAGGCGTCACCGGATGGAACGTCGGCGACCGCGTGACCTTCGACTCCACGATCTTCTGCGGCGAGTGCGACTGCTGCCGCGCCGGGCAGGTGAATCTCTGTGGCAACCGCCGCGTCGTCGGCGTCGCACCTCCGGAGTACCGCCAGCACGGCGCCTTCGCGGAGTTCGTGGTACTGCCGACCCGCATTCTTTATGCCCTGCCGCCTTCGCTTTCCTTCGTGCAGGCCGCGATGGTCGAGCCGGTTTCCATCGCGATCCATGCGGTCGGTCGAGTGAAGCTTGGGCCGGATGACACCGTCGTGGTCGTCGGCAGCGGGATGATCGGGCTCTTCGTCATCCAGGCGCTGAAATGGGCCGGTGTGAAACGGATCATCGCCATCGACCTCGCCGAGAACCGCCTCGACCTCGCCCGCGAACTTGGAGCCACGGATACGATCCACTCCGGCAACACCGATGCCGTGGAGGAAATCCTCCGCCTCACCGGTGGGGTCGGAGCCGATGTGTCTTTCGAAGTCGTCGGCATCACCCCCACCCTCAACCTTGCCCTCACTCTGCTCCGTCGTGGCGGCTCGGCGGTGCTGGTGGGAAATCTCGCGCCAAAGGCCGACTTCCCGCTGCAATCCGTCGTCACCCGTGAGCTCAATCTCCACGGCACCTGCGCCTCCGCCGGCGAGTATCCGCTCTGCCTCGATCTCATTGAGCGCGGCGTCATCCGCGTCGAGCCGATGATCAGCGCCGTCGCCCCGCTCTCCGAAGGTGCCCAATGGTTCGAAACCCTCAGCGCCAAGGACGGCAGCAGCTACATGAAGGTCATCCTCGAGCCCAATCACCTTTAACCAATCACTTCCAACCGTGTCTCTGTTTTCTCTAACAAGCCAGACCGCCCTCGTGACCGGAGCCAGCCGCGGCCTCGGGAAACATTTCGCACTCACGCTTGCGGAGGCCGGGGCCGATGTCGCCGTCACCAGCCGCACGCTCGCCTCACTCGATGAAACCGTTCGCGAGATCGAGGCACTAGGACGTCGCGCGATTCCGATCGAACTCGATGTCCGCGATCACGACAGCATCGAGTTCGGCATAGCCTCAGCGATCACACAGCTCGGCCACCTCGACATCCTGGTCAACAACGCCGGTTGCAACGTCCGCAAGCCCGCGCTCGACATCACCTGGGACGATTGGAACACCGTGCTCGATACCAACCTGCGCGGCCTGTTCTTCGTCGCCCAATCCGTCGCCCGCCACATGGTCGCGGTCGGGTAGGGGAGGATCATCAACATCGGCTCCGTCACCTGCGTCGCCGGATACGCCGGACTCGCGCCGTATGGGGCCAGCCGTGGCGGGGTGAAACAACTCACCATGAGCCTTGCCGCCGACTGGGGGCCAAGTGGCGTCACGGTGAACTGCCTCGCGCCCGGTTGGTTCAAGACCGCACAGAACGCCGTGCTCTACGAAAATGCCGAGTGGGTCAGCTACCTCAGCGACAAGATCCCGCTGCGCAGGCCGGGGAGGATCGAGGATCTAACAGGTCCGCTGCTTTTCCTCGCCAGCGATGCCAGCGCCTACGTCAACGGCCAGACCCTCCTCGTTGACGGCGGCATTTCCGTCAACGACACCCGCGCCCTGCCCAAGCCCGGCTAACCTCCTCTCCATGATCGAAAACCCCAAACCCACCACCCGCTACCGCTGGGTGATCTGTGCGCTCATCTTCGCGATGATCACGATCAACTACATGGACCGGATGGTCTTCGGCGTGCTCAGTCCAGAGCTGAAGAAGATCTTCACCTGGAGCGATGCCGACTACACCAACATCGTCTTCTGGTTCGAGGTTGGATACACCTTCGGTCTGGCCTTTGTCGGGCGCATTCTTGATCGCATCGGCACTCGAGTCGGACTCGCCATCGCGCTGGCTGGTTGGTGCATCGCCCTCGCCATGCACAGCGGCATGGCCACCATCATCGGCTTCTGTCTGGCCAGGTTTCTCCTCGGTCTAACAGAATCCGCCGCCTTTCCAGGTGCCACGAAAGCGGTGGCCGAGTGGTTCCCAAGTCGCGAGCGTGCCCTCGTTGCCGGCATCTTCAATTCCGGCAGCAACGTCGGTGCCATCCTGGCTCCCGTGCTGGTGCCGATCCTCTTCCTTCACTTCGGCTGGCAGGCGGCCTTCCTCGCCACCGGTGCGGTCGGACTCATCTGGCTGGCATTTTGGCTGCAGGCCTTCCGTTCTCCGGAAACCCATCCGCGTGTCTCGCCGTCCGAGCTCGCCCACATCCACAGCGATCCACCGGACGCAGTCACCCACGCCATGCCGCTGGGGCGCATCCTTTCCACGCGCCAGGCCTGGGCCTTCATGATGGGGAAATTCTTCACCGATGCGATCTGGCGCGGGAACCTCTACCTGCGGCCCTTGTTTTTCCGCCAGCACTTCGGGATGAAGATCTTCGACTTCGGTCCGCCCTTCCTCGTGATCTACCTG
>JANOBS010000123.1:0-4842 GCA_031411755.1 Luteolibacter sp.
GCTGGTACCGATGTCCTTGCGGGAGAGGATGACATCGCCCAGCAGGTCCGGGCTCACGGAGATCCGACCGTGACGTTGATCCGTGAAATGAAGCGGGCCGGATCGTGTGGACGCCATTTCGGCATCGAGACGCCAACTGAACGGCAGCCCGGCCGCGATTTTTTCCTCGCGCACCGTTTGGGAAAGCCTCCGGCAGATTCGAGGATAGAGCGCGCCTTCCGGACCTTGCGGGGCGCCACGCATGCGGGCGATCTCCTCTTCGATTTCCCGACGAGTGCAGAAACAGGGATAGACGACTCCCGATTCACGCAGCGAAAGCAAGGCGGCATCATAGGCTGGCAGTCGCTCCAATTGCCGCAGCGGCTCGCCATTCCAGGTCAGCGCCAGCCATGCCAGATCCTCCTCGATCCCGCAGAAATACTCCGGACGGACCCGTGTCGTGTCGATGTCCTCGAAGCGCAGCAGGAATTCTCCACCGGCTGCCATTGCCAGGTCCCGCGCGATCTTGGCCGCGTAGGCATGCCCCAGATGCAGGCGACCGGTCGGGCTGGGGGCGAATCGGGTGCGGACCATGGTTTCAGGGCTTTTTTGACGATCCTGTGGCATGATGGCAAGATTCGTGCACTTTGAGTTAGCGCGGTTCCAGATTCAGGCTAACAATGCGCCGCTCTCTACAAATCATGACGGATAAACGAATAGTGATCATCGGTGCGGGCCCTGGAGGCCTCACGGCAGGCATGATTCTCGCGCGACGCGGCTTCGACGTCACCATCGTGGAAAAGCAGGGTCGCGTCGGAGGTCGGAATGCCGAGCTGAAGGTCGGAGAGTTCTCTTTCGACACCGGCCCGACCTTTCTTCATCAAAAGTTCACCCTTGATGAAGTCTTCGCCGAGGCCGGGAAAAAGGCGGAGGATTATCTCGATCTCGTCCTGCTCGATCCGATGACCCGCCTCACCTGGGGCGATGTTTCGATGGAGACCTCCTCGGACATCGAAAAGATGGCTGCCAATGTCGAGAAGGCCTTTCCCGGGCATGCCGAGGGCTACCGGCGCTTCATGGAAGATCACGCGAAGAAGCTCTCGCTGATCTTTCCCTGCCTCCAGCAGCCGTATCACGAGTTGAAGTCCTTTCTCAGCGCACGCCTGCTCAAGGCCTTTCCCTACGTCGCCACCGCCAGCAGCGTGGTTGATGTACTCGAGCGCTACTTCGCGGACGACCGACTGAAGCTCGCCTTCACCTTCCAGGCGAAATACCTGGGCATGTCGCCCTGGAGCTGCCCCGCGCTATTCAGCATCCTTTCCTACATCGAGTACAAATACGGCATCTACCACGTCCAGGGCGGCCTTTGCAAGATCTCTGAAGCCATGGCGAAGGTCTTCACCGAGAACGGCGGCCACCTCCGGCTCAACACTTCGGTCAAGCAGATCCATTTCCAGAAAGGCGTCGCCACCTCGGTCGAGACCGGCGATGGCGAGTGCATCCCGTGCGATGATCTCGTCGTCAATGCCGACTACGCCCACGCCATGACCTCGCTCATGAACGGCCACTCGCAGCCCAAGAAGAAGCTGGAGCGGAAAAAGTATTCCTGCTCCACCTTCATGCTCTACCTGGGGCTCGACACGATCTACCGCGACCAGCCGCACCACCACATCATCTTCGCCGACGACTACCGGAAAAATGTCAGCGACATCCAGAGCGAGAGCCGTGTCTCCGACGACATGTCCGTCTACGTTCGGAACTCCTCGATCAATGATCCGCTCGTCGCTCCGGAAGGGAAGTCCGGGCTCTACGTTCTCGTTCCTACGATCAACTGTCGCAACGGTTTCGAGTGGGAAACCCATCGTCAGGAATACCGCGACAAGGTCATTGCCCGCATCGAGAAGATGACCTGCATGAAGGACCTCAGCAGCCACATCGTCGAGGAGCGCATCATCACGCCCGACGGCTGGCGCGATGATCTCGATGTCTTCATGGGTGCCACCTTCAACCTCGCGCACACCCTCGACCAGATGCTCTACCTTCGCCCGCACAACCGGATGAAGGGCTACGAAAACCTTTATCTTGTCGGCGGAGGCACGCACCCCGGCTCCGGTCTGCCAACCATCTACGAGAGTGGTCGTATTTCCTCCAATCTCCTCTGCGATCGCTACGGCGTGAAATACGAGCGGGTCGACATGGCCCCGGCTTTCGTTTGAAGTAAGCGTGGACTACGTGCAGCCTGCTGCTGCCGGTAACTTTCAAACCCCGGCATTACCAATCGACTTTCGTATGCGCAGAGCCGTCAGAGCGAAAGGAACTCATCACGCCTGACGCGGCAGCAGGCTGAGTGGCCGAAAGCGTCATACGGAATACCCCGTCGCCACGCAAAGAATGAAAATCGGGACCAGTCTGGCATCATCCTGCTGGTCTGTTCACTTCAAAGTTATTCTTGTAAAAATTCCATCAGCTCGCTTTATTGAACCATCCACCTTCGGGTGAATGGGGAACTAAGAAGCCTCGCAACAAGCGGTCGGCATCGACCGCAAACGATGCCGCCAAACCGACCAAACGGCCGGGGAGGCGGTGGCGTATGTCCAGGTCACCTCCTCGGAGATGGCTAAAGGCCATCGCGGTCGTCTTGTTGCGACTTTCTTAGCTCCCCGTCCACCAGGAAGGAAATCACCCACCACTCCTGATTTCATGACCTGGTATCGAATCTTCCTGCTTTCCGCTGTTTTGGCCTCTCCGGCTTTCGGCCAATTACTCTCCGAAACTGACCCCTCCTTGCCGGGAAATCCCCCCAAGTTGGAAGTCGGTATCACCACCTGTGATGATGGCTCCCGCTGGCACGCCTTCACCTTTCAAACCATCCACGGACTGCCCTACGTGGTGGAAAGCGGCAATGATCTGACGGGCTGGACGGAAGAGGACTCCCTCTACGGCTTCGGGCAGGAAGAAGTGGTCATCATGAAGCAGGCACCGGCCTTGCCTGGGCCTCCTCCGCCAGGCACCAGTTCCACGCCACCGCCGTTTATTCGTGTGCCCGCTGCGCAGATCATCATTCGTCCCGGAACTACAGGCGGACAAGTGATGACCTGGAAGTCACTGGATGATGGTTCCACGAAGATCGTCTTCCTGCCAGGGCTTACCCAGGATCCTGGATGGATCAATATGCCGGGGTACGTGAAGCGCTTTGACGGTTACGATTTTTACCTCTGCAACCCGCTACTGCCTCAAATTCCTCCTGCGACCAATCCGACTCTAGGAACGCTGGATACGGCGATGGTGGCGGCATTCGAAACGAACTTTCCAACCATGGATGCCGAGGTGGCTGCTGCGGTGGCTCGTGCTCGGGCGGCCCCACGCATTCCTGCCCCACCGACTGAAAAGCGTTTCTGGCGGGTTCGAGTGAATTGGGATCTGGACTCCGACACAGACGGCACGCCGGACTGGATGGAGTTTGGTCAACTTTTCGCCGCAGGAGCTGGAACTAATCAGGTGGCAGGCCCTGAGCCTGATCCTTTCAATAAGGACACAAACGGCGATGGAATCGAAGACGGCAAACAACGCAGCAGTGACGGGGACGAGATCGCCGACGAACTGGACGCGGACAAGAACGACGGAGTCATCAACTGGGAGAAAACCGATCCTTACCGATTTGCGCTGTTCCCGCTGTTTTCGCAGCCTTCGAACGAAGGTGGTATCCAAGTTCAAGTGAACAAGCGAGGGGATGTAATGGCTAACGACAATAAGATTTTTCGTGGCGGGAAAATGGTGACCTTAAGTCAAACGGTCGGTGACGTTAGCAGTGCCACTGTTGGTTGGATGGATGATGTCGGACGCGCGTATGGTCCAGGCTTTGTCAAGTTCAACGACTCTGATTGGGGCGGTGCCTTGGTGACTTGGGGACCCAATAGCTTGTCACCAACAGTCCTGAAAACCGGAACAACATATCCTCGGGACGGGGGGCAGGATCTTTATTCGCGGGACATGGCTATCGCTACATTACCCGATGGAACTCGTAGTTTCATTACCGATGCGCTAGTGCCAACTCCAATTAGCAACGGATTGGCTCTCTCTCCAATCAATGCTTCTGGGAATAGCCGCTATCAGTGGACTTTGTCGGAAGAACTTGAGGGTACGCCACCAACACTCTCCATCGCGAATCAACTCACCTCTCCGGAAGTCGTCGCCGTTGCTCCAGACGGCAGCTTGATCAGCTTGAACACGACCACGAAAGTAAACGGCCAAGACCTGGGCTCTCCTAGTTACCAAAAGGTAGCTAAGGTTCCCTCGAATGATTTGATCGCCTTTTCCCAAGAAAAGCCCCCTCTCATCCGCCACGACAATCAATGGAACAAGGTAAAAACACTCACTCAGCTTGCCATCGACGCTTCATCTAACACAGGCTTCATCTTTCTCTATAAAGGCCAAGTCTGGTCGAATGGACAGATTTTCAAGCCCTATGATGTAGTGCCGAATATTCCATATGGTTCACTGAGTGGATTCGAATGGCTGGATGCCGCCCCGTCGGGTTTTGCATTGGCCGTGCATTCGACCTCAGGCATGATCGGAGGAAGCTCTTCTTCCGAAATCCGGTCTCTTTATTGCCTGGCAGTTCCAGTCAAAGTAGAATCACCCGCCGTGATGGACGAAGAAATCCCATTTCGAGGAGTGGACTCGATCTCGGTTAACTCCACCAAGGCGACATTCAGCGGCACTCCAACGGCAACGTCCTACGTGTTTAATAAACCCGATAAATATGGATGGCTGAATAGAACGTGGATCATGGTTCCCGCTGGCTCAGATGCGGCCGATCCCGATCAAGGAACCACTGCTGAGATCAAAATTCCTGCAATGGCT
>JANOBS010000124.1:0-5139 GCA_031411755.1 Luteolibacter sp.
TCGACAAGGGCATCTACCTCGCCCCCTCGCCCTACGAGACCGGCTTCCTCAGCCTCGCCCACACCGAGGCGGATCTGGATGAAACGCTCGGGGTATTTAGCGAGGTGCTAGGAAAAATCTGACATCCCTGCTCACCACAGCTTCCCATACCGCTCGCGAAGCTGGGCCTGCCATTTTTCGAGGAAGGCGAGGTCGCGTGTGAGTTGCCAGCCGTCGAGTGCACCGGACTCCACCTGCGGAAAGGCGGCGGATTTTTCGGCGATGGATTCATCGAGCACCGCCTGCATCCGCTCCAGCGATTCGCGCGTTTGCTGGGTGCGGCCTTCGAGCATCGCTTTCCCCAGCACGCTGAGGGCCGCCTCGCGCTGGCGGATTAGCTCGTCCGCTGGCTGCACGATGCTCCCGACCTGCGTGAAAAGATCCATCAGCTCGGGCGAGATCGAGCCGCGCTCGTCTCCGGGCACGCCTTGCAGGACAAGCCAGTGTTTCAGCCGACGCGAGGGGCTGCCGAGCAGGACGAAAGACTCCTGGAGCTTCGCGAACTCCGCCTCGGAACCGCCCGCATCCGGGTGGACACGCTTTCCCGCCTCACGGAAGGCGCTGCGGAGCTCGTCCTCGGAAAGATCAAGCTGTCGGGGCAGGCCGAGTTGCTCGAAGGCGTCGATCATGATTTCTCACAGGAACGGCAGCAGCGGCAGAGGCCGAGGAATCCGCGACGTTCCGTCCACAGCAGGTAGGCGGCGAGCAGGCAGATGAGGATGAGCACGGGATCGAACAAGGTCGCGCCCTTCATGATGAAGGTGTGGAATGCGAGGATGTTGATGAGGATCGGTCCGATGACGAGCAGCCCGAAGGCGCGCAGGGACGGGATGATCAACAGCAGCCCGCCTAGGATTTCGAGGACCTTCACGAAGGCGAGATAGCCGGTGGGGGCCATGGCACCCATGAACAACGCCGGAGGCGAACCCGGCTCAGGAGGTGGGCCGCCCTCGACTTTCATGAAGAACATGATTCCGAAGGCAATGAAGGCCAGGCCCAGCAGGGCTCCTATGATGTTTGGCAGATGTTTCATGTGCAGGTCAGGTCATTCCAACAACGAACGGCACCGCAACGCGAGGACTCAAGCCGCAAAACTTTCGCCGCAGGAGCAGGTGACGACGGCGTTCGGGTTGCTGACCTTGAAGCCGCCTTGCTGGAGGTCGTCGGAGTAGTCGAGCTCGCTGCCGCTGACGAAGAGCGCGCTTTTCGGGTCGATCACGACGTTCACGCCGTTGCTCGGCACCAGCAGATCGCGATCGCGCGGGCCATCGACGAGGTCCATCTTGTATTGAAGGCCGGAGCATCCGCCACCGACGACAGCGATCCGCAGCGCGCCCTCGGGCCGGCCCTGCTTGTCGAGCAGGCCGCGAAGGTGCTTCGAAGCGCCTTCCAGCACGCGGATCAGCTTTTCATTGCCGATCTTGAAATTGACCACCGGAGCACTCATGGCGGGAACTTGCCTTGCAGGAAACACTTCGTCAACTTGTGCGGGTGAACCGTTTGTATGGAGTCTTGGGATTGGGTTGGGCGTTGGGGATTTCCGCGGTGGCGGAGGTGCCGGTGATTCCGCGTCCGACGAAGGTGGAGGAGGCCTCGGGCACTTGGGAGATCGCCGATGGTGCCACGGTGAGGATTGGAAAACTTCCGGATGCAGGATTGATCCTTGAGCGGTTAACGCAGGCGACGGGCAAGGAGCTCAAGGTCGTCAAGGATGGGGAAGCGGCTGATATTGTATTCACCCTGGAAAAACCCTCCGTTGAGGACGGCCCGAGTGGTTACAGCCTCCAGATCAGCGAGAAAGGCGCGCTACTTTCCGCCGGAACGAATGAGGGGCTTTTCTACGCGGCTGAATCCTTGGGGCAGATCGTGCAGGCCACTCCACGTAGCAAGATCCGAAGTGTCGCCGCCGTCACAATTCACGACAGCCCCCGCTTCGCCTGGCGCGGCTACATGCTGGATGAAAGCCGACATTTTTCCGGCGAGGCGGCGGTGAATCGCCTCCTCGATGCCATGGCGCGCTACAAGCTCAACCGCCTCCATTGGCACCTGACCGACTCGCCCGGCTGGCGGATCGAGATCAAGAAATACCCGAAACTGACCAGCATCGGCGGTCGAGGCAATGAGACCGACCGCTCGGACACCGCGCCGGTCCAGTTTTACACCCAGGAGGAGATCAAGCGCATCGTCGCCTACGCGGAGGCCCGTCATATCACGATCATCCCGGAAATCGACATGCCCGGCCACGCCGACGCGGCGGTGCTGGCCTACCCCGAGCACGACGGCGGCGGCATGATCCAGA
Organism: Luteolibacter sp.; assembly: GCA_031411755.1. Lineage (GTDB taxonomy): Bacteria > Verrucomicrobiota > Verrucomicrobiia > Verrucomicrobiales > Akkermansiaceae > Luteolibacter. The sequence continues at coordinate 2,339 of JANOBS010000124.1, forward strand.
AGGGAAATCCGAAGAAGTGGCCGAACTTCACCTTCAATCCCGCGAAGCCGGAGACGCTGGCCTTTCTCGACGACATCCTCAAGGAGGTGGCCGCGCTGTTCCCGAACGCCGGGATGATCCACTTCGGCGGCGACGAGGTAAACTTCGGCTGGAAGAAGTGGCCGGAGCTGCCCGATGTGCAGGCGTTGATGAAGAAGGAAAATCTAAAGGACCTGCCCGCGATCGAGACCTGGTTCAACCGACGCATGGCAGGCACCATCAATGGCCTGGGTCTGAAGACCGGCGGCTGGGATGAGATCGCCGAACGCGGCCTGCCAAAGGACAAGACGGTCATTTTCTGGTGGCGACACGACAAGCCCGGCGTCCTGCGCAAGACGCTCGACGAGGGCTATCCGGTGGTGCTCTGCCCGCGCCGACCGCTTTACTTCGATTTCCTCCAAGACCCTTCCCACAAGACCGGCCGGAACTGGAACGGCATCAATCCGCTGGCCGATGTCTACGCGTTTCCGGCCGGGCTGAAACTTTCCGAAAAAGACGAGAAGCAGGTCCTCGGCCTCCAAGCCTGCTTGTGGACGGAAACCTGCCTGACCCAGGCACGGCGCGATTTCATGACCTGGCCGAGGCTCGTGGCGGTGGCGGAATCCGGCTGGACCGCCTCCAGCCGCAAGGATTTCGCGTCGTTCGAGGCACGCCTGAAGCCGCAGATCGGCTGGCTCGTCGCGAACGGCATCGCGACCTGGGATCCGTTCGGAAAACCACCGGAAGTCAGCGACCAGGGCGCGGCGGTCGAATACCCGGACAAACCCGAGTGAGCGAAGCGACTTTTTTTAGCATTGCCATCCGCAGCGGCGGCTCCTAGGTTCCGCGCCCCGCGATTCAAATTCGAACATTCTTCCTGTCATGTCCAAGCACAACAGCCTCAAGGCCAGCGCCACTGTCGGCGGCAAGCGTTCCGTCCTCAAGCGCTTCGAGCGCGTGAAACTCCTCAAGGAGCGTGGCGACTGGAAAGCCGGTCGCAGCCCAGTCGGCCTGCCGAAGACCAAGCACGAGGCCTGATCGGTCCCGTCTTTTTCCGCTAAGTGCGCGGATCCCTCACGGGGCCGCGCCTTTTTGCGTTAATCCACCCGCCATGAACGAAGAAGGCACCCGACTCAACAAGTTCCTCGCCTCCTGCGCGATCGGATCCCGCCGTGGCAGCGACGAGCTGATCAAGGAAGGCCGTGTCGAGGTCAATGGCCAGATCTGCGTGAACCCCGGCACCCGCGTGGGTCCGGCGGATTTCGTGAAAGTCGATGGCAAGCGGGTGCTGACAAAGGTCCCCACGGTGGTGGCCTTCCACAAGCCGCGCGGCTATGTCTGCTCGAAGTCCGATGAGCTCGGCCGGGAGACGATTTACACGTTTCTGGCCCCGTCGATGCATCACCTGCACCACCTCGGTCGCCTCGACCGCGAGTCGGAAGGCCACCACATTCTGACCAACGATGGCGACCAGACGCAGCAGCTGATGCATCCATCGAAGTCGATGGAAAAGGAGTATCACGTCACCTCGAACCAGGCATTCGAGAACGCCCACCTCGACCAGTTTCTCGTCGGCATCTACACGCCTGAGGGCAAGCTCAAGGCCAAGGCCGTCGAGCGCCAATCCGCCCGCCGGATCAAGATCATCCTGGAACACGGCGCGAAGCGTCAGATCCGCGTGATGTTCGAGGCACTGGGCTATCAGGTGACGAAGCTCCTGCGCGTCCGTATCGGCTCCCTATGGCTCGGCGACCTCGAACCCGGGGGCTCCCAGGCGCTCACCGAGTCCGAGATTGCGATGCTTCTCAAAAATCCGAAGGGCCTCGACACCGCCAAGCGTCAAACCAAGGAGAAAGTCGACGAACGCACCGCCCGGGAAAAGGCCAGCAAAGCCCGTGCAGCCTCGGACAGCAGTGGCTCCCCAGCGCGAAAGCGCCCTGCCACCAAGTCCGCGACGGCCAAGCCAAAGCCCGCCAAGCGCGGCCGCCCCCAGGCAGAGCCCCGCTCCGAGCGCAGCCCGAAGCGCCCCGGCAGCAAGCGCCACCAAGGCGGTAAGTGACCCGGTCTCACTCCCTCTCCACGCGCACCTCCACGCTCGCGGCCCTGCCACGATCGTCCACCACGCGGATCTTCCGACGCCCCGGTATCGGCTCCCAAGGCAGGGCTTCTAGTGTTGGTTGAGCTATCACAGATGGCCAACCATTTTCGGCGCCTTCTAAATTCCCCCTTGCCTAAAGCATTTAGATTTTTCTACTCTTCAATGTCATTCGTAATGACATCCATGCAGATTCAATAGATCTCACACAACTGCTTTTGCGACCAACAAAAGCTACTGGGCTGACTCCAAAACCGGCAAGTTTCATCAGCCCCCGAAAAAGACAGAGCTGTCGCGCCAATCGGCGCGGCTTGGCGCGTCTTTTTCGGAGGCGCTCTTGCCGGTGCCTGGAGTCAGGGCGCGATCAAGTCCGCGCCCTTTGTTATCTAGGCACCACCAGTGGCAAATCTACTTCCAACTCGATGAAACCACTCGCCTCACTCCTCCGTGGCTGGAGCATCCTGCTCCACACCGTCTCTGGAGCTTCCAGCTCCCTCTGCATATTCCTGTCCTTCCAGAGCCTCCTCCCCGCACAGGAGCCCACTCCCGGAAATCCCCCCGCTGAGGCAGACACCTACATCCCCGGCACCCTCGAAGTCCGCCCCTTCGTCCCGCCCGCCCCCGTCGAGCCCAAGCTCCCCCTCACCGACGCCGAGGCCACCTTCGTCCTCCGTGATGAAAAAGGCCA
>JANOBS010000125.1:0-73796 GCA_031411755.1 Luteolibacter sp.
ACGGGCTTCCCTCGCTAGGGTGACGTCACATCCCGCTGTCCATGCCTGACTTCCCCAAGATTCTCCATGTCGTATTGTTGATCCTCGTGGTCATCCTCTCGTTCAACCTCATCATCTTCGTCCACGAGCTGGGCCACTTTCTGTCGGCGAAATGGCGCGGCTTGCAGGTGGATCGGTTCCAGATCTGGTTCGGGAAGCCGATCTGGAAGAAAGAGATCGGCGGCGTGCAGTACGGACTCGGATGGATTCCTGCCGGTGGCTTCGTCGCCCTGCCGCAGATGGCGCCGATGGAGGCGATCGAGGGCTCCAACAGTGAGGGCCGCCAACTTCCTCCGATCAAGCCGATCGACAAGATCATCGTCGCGTTTGCGGGTCCGTTTTTCTCGATCTCGCTCGCGCTGCTCGCGGCCTGCATCGTCACGGCGATCGGCAAGCCAGCAGACGTGGTTCCTTCACAGTTCGTCGGCTCTGTCCTGAAGGACAGCCCAGCGGAACAAGCCGGCATTCGGGTCGGTGACAAGATCATTGCGGTGAATGGCGAGGCCGTAAACGGGTTCACCGGTCATCTCGACAGCATCTTCGAGCGTATCATCCTCAGCAAAGGCAAGGACATCACCTTCACCATCGAGCGCAAGGGCGAGTCCTCCCCCCTCACCCTGACCTCGACCTTCAAGATTGAGGAGACCAAGTGGTTCCAACGCCGGGCCCTGCGGCGTGTCGGCATCGGTCCGGAAGTCGAGCACATGGAAATCGTCGCCGTGACCGAAGGCAGTCCCGCCGCCCGCGCCGGGCTGCTGGTTGGCGATCGTCTGCTGCAGATCGATGGCAACAACATTTTCAATGCGGATGAATTCCTGCGCCTGGTCAAGGCTGCGGAGACGAGGCCTTTCGTTCTCGACTACGAGCGTAATGGCAAGCCAGCCAAGGTGACACTCCTCGCTGAGGTTCCGGTCTCACCAGAGGGTAAGCCGCCGATGGTGGGAATTCTTCCGGACGAGGTTTCGTTCGTGGACTCAAGGATGATCAATCCATCCCCCTTCAAGCAGGTCGGCGACAGCCTCCAGATGATGTGGATGACGATCTCCAGCGTTGTCTCGAAGGATTCAAGCATCGGCATCGACCACCTCAGCGGACCGGTCGGCATCGCCAAGGTGAAATACGCGATGCTTGAAATGGATCACCCCTTCAACCGGCTTCTCGCCTTCTTCGTTCTCTTCAACGTCAACCTCGCCGTGTTGAACATGATGCCCTTCCCCGTCCTCGATGGCGGACACATCGTTCTTGCCTTGATGGAGTCCGTTGCCCGACGTCCCGTGAAGGCGAAGTTCCTCGAGTATCTGCAGATGGGTTTCGCCATGCTTTTGATCGGTGTCATGCTTTACGTCACCAGCAAGGACATTGGCGACGGCTTCGGCCGGGATGCGGACCCCGCGCAGAAAGTCATCTTCAAGAAACCCTGATCCTCACCACTCCGGCGACTGTTGGCGCACCGCTTCATAGAGCGTGATCGCCACAGCCGTCGAAAGATTGAGGCTGCGCGTGGAGCCGGGTTTCATCGGAATGCACAGCGCCGAGTCACCCGCGCTCTCGACGACTTCCGGCGGCAGGCCTTTCGTCTCGCATCCGAACACAAGGTAATCTCCGGGCTCGAACGCCACGCTCCACGGCGAGCGTTTTGCCTTCGTGGTGAGGTACCAGAATCGCGAGTGCGGAGCCGCGGCGGCTGCCAACTCATCGAGGGTTTCCCAAACTCGGACATCGACATCCTGCCAGTAATCGAGGCCGGTGCGTCGGACATATTTATCCTCCAGGGAAAAGCCGAGCGGTTTCACCAGATGCAGCACGGCCCCCGTCGCCAGCGCGAGACGTCCGGCAGCGCCGGCATTGTGAGGGATCTCGGGCGCAACGAGGACAATGTGGAACATGGGGTTCGTTTAAAAGGCAGCCGGGCGAGCGGCAAGCCTCACCGATCACAAGCACGATTGTTGGCAAGAGTTGACTATCTGGTCTGGCGCGTGTTTCTATTTTGTAGGGATTTCTCCTTTCGGCTTCTTCCCCGACGCTCCCCCACCCCTCGAAAACTTCCCCATGACGATTGCGATCGCGATCTCATTCATCATTGCCGGAATATGCCTGTGGCAGGCGTTCCGGTTGATTGCGGTGGCCGTGCGGCAAAAGAAGAACCGCGCCTGGATCGGCGGGATTGCCCTGGCCGTTCTGGGAACCGGATTGATGGGCTGCAATGCCTACTGGATTGGGAAAAAGCCCACCGCAACCAGCGGAGGCGCCGGATTTTCACAAAGCCTCCAGTCTTGGATTAGCAGACTCCGCACCAAAGCTCCGGAGTCTGTGGGCCGACACGGCTCGATGGTTCCAAAGCCGCCCGAAATGCTGCCCTTGGACCGATTCGAATCCTACACGCACGGAAAGGGCAGGTTGTTCGTATTGGAATTCGGTGCCGAGTGGTCGGGACCCTGCGTGCGGTTTGCGCCGACGCTGGAGAAGATCCACGGGGAGTTCGATGACGTTGCCACCGTGGCCCGGCTGAACATTGACATCGCCCGGCAACTAGCGAAGGAGCAGGACGTCAACGAGGTGCCAGACCTGAGATTCTACCGGGACGGCAACCTGGTCGGCCAACTGATCGGGGACGTGAGCGAGGAGGTCTTGAGGAAAAAATTCACTGATCTCAGTCAAGAGTTCCGGGCCGCCCCCAACGCGCCTCCTGAAGGCGCGGCTAAAACCACTGACGACGGTCCGGCGACTTTCCAGAGAATGAAAAAGGACTGGCTGCCTCCAGGCGTGAGGCCGCGTTGAGGCTGCGCATGGACTTCTGGCTTTCGGTGGCGGGATGGTTGATGTAGGATATCAATCATGCCTGAAAACCAATACGTCCATCGGATCTTCCGGGCCCTCCTCGGCTTGGTGGCGCTTTCGACATGCGGATGCGACAAGGTCAAGCAACTCAGCAGCTCCAAGCCTGTCGTCGTCGCCCCCATGAACGGCCCGGTGACGCGGGAAATGAAGGAGGCCGAGTATCCGGGGCTCATCGCCACCCCGGACCGGCTGACCGTGGTGGTCTTCCACGCCACTTGGTGCGGTCCCTGCAAGCAACTGGAACCCGTCATGGCCAAGGTCGCAAATGAGTTCTCAGGCGTGGCCCAAGTGGGTCGCTTCGATGTTGACCAATGCCAGACCCTTTCCAAACAACTCGGGGTCAATGGAATTCCGGACGTGAGGTTTTTCCTGAATGGGAAGCAGGTCGACTCGTTCCTGGGAGGGACGTCGGAGGCGGAGCTAAGAGATAAATTCCTGGCCTACACCCGGGGTTTGCAGCCCGCGGCGACAACGGTGACTCCCACCGGCGCAGGCCCGGATCCCACGAAACCGGCCCCCGCCATCCAGCGGATGCAAAAGGACTGGGTGCCGCCCGGGATGAAGAAGCTCTGAGGTGATTCCGGGCAAAGGGCAATTCCCTTTCAACGAGCCCTTTACAAGCGGCGGGTTCCCTGCGAAACCCCTCGAAATTTAGCCCTTGCCCGCTCGTACCCATGCCCAAAGACACCTCCATCCGCAAAATTCTCGTTATCGGCTCCGGACCCATTGTCATCGGACAGGGATGTGAGTTCGACTATTCCGGAGTCCAGGCCTGCAAGGCGCTGCGAGAAGAGGGCTACACGGTGGTCCTGGTGAACTCGAATCCGGCCACGATCATGACCGATCCGGAGTTCGCCCACCGGACCTACATCGAGCCGATCACACCTGAGGTGGTGGAAAAGATCATCGCCCGCGAGAGACCCGATGCCCTGCTCCCGACCCTCGGTGGCCAGACGGCGCTGAACACCTCGATGTCACTCTTCAAATCCGGTGTGCTGGACAAGTACAACGTCCTGATGATCGGCGCGAATGCCGATGCGATCGACAAGGGCGAGGACCGACTTCGTTTCAAGGACGCGATGCTGAAGATCGGCCTCGACGTGCCGCTTTCCGGCGTGGCCCACACGATGGAGGAAGGCCGCGCGGTGGCGGAAATGATCGGCAAGTTTCCGCTGATCATACGCCCAGCCTTCACCCTCGGCGGCCAAGGCGGCGGGATCGCCTACAACCGCGAGGAGCTCGAGGAAATCGTTTTCCGCGGCCTCGATCTTTCTCCCGTTTCCGAAGTGCTGATCGAGGAATCGCTCCTCGGCTGGAAGGAATTCGAAATGGAGGTCATGCGTGACCGCGCCGACAACTGCGTCGTCATCTGCTCGATCGAGAACCTCGACCCGATGGGCGTCCACACCGGGGACTCGATCACCGTCGCGCCGATCCAGACGCTTTCCGACCGCGAGTATCAGATCATGCGCGATGCCTCGTTCGCGGTCATTCGCGAGATCGGCGTCGAGACCGGCGGCTCGAACATCCAGTTCGCCACTGATCCGAAGACCGGCCGCATGATCGTCATCGAGATGAATCCGCGTGTTTCCCGCTCGTCGGCGCTCGCCTCGAAAGCCACTGGATTCCCCATCGCCAAGATCGCCGCGAAGCTCGCCGTCGGCTACACGCTCGACGAGATCAAGAACGACATCACCCGTGAAACGCCGGCCTCGTTCGAGCCGACGATCGACTACGTGGTGACGAAAATCCCGCGCTTCACTTTCGAGAAATTCCCGAAGGCCAATCCCGTGCTCACCACCGCGATGAAGTCGGTGGGCGAAGCAATGGCGATTGGCCGGACGTTCAAGGAGTCGATGCAGAAGGCGCTGCGCTCCTTGGAAACCAGCCGCTGGGGCTTCGGCTTCGATCCGAAAGATCCTGAAGCACCAACCCACGCCGACATCGAGCGCAAGCTGCGCGTGCCGAATGCCGAGCGGATTTTCTGGCTACAAACGGCCTTCGTCACCGGCTGGACGATGGAGCAGGTGTTCGAAGTCACGCAGATCGACCCTTGGTTCCTTGGTCACCTGAAGCAAATCGCCGATGAAGGCCTCGATATCCCGAATCAGGCTGGCGACAAGATCATCGCCGCGATTCCTGAAGCCGAGCGCACTCCGGAGCGCATCGCCCAGGAGCTTTCCAGCCGCATGCGTCGCTGGAAGAAGCTGGGCTTTTCCGACCGTCAGCTCGCCAGGGCATTTGACACCACCGAGGACCACATTCGCGCTGGACGGAAAAAATACGGCATCATCCCGACCTACCGCCTCGTCGACACCTGCGCGGCCGAGTTCGAGGCCTACACCCCGTATTTTTACTCGACCTACGGCGACGAGAACGAAGCCCGCCAGTCGGACAAGAAGAAGATCATCATCCTCGGCGGTGGACCTAACCGAATCGGCCAGGGCATCGAGTTCGACTACTGCTGCGTTCACGCCGCCTTCGCGCTGAAGGAGCTCGGCTACGAGACGATCATGGTGAACTCCAATCCGGAGACCGTTTCGACCGACTACGACACCTCGGACAAGCTCTTCTTCGAGCCGCTGACCTTGGAAGACGTGCTCAACATCTGCGATCAGGAGCAGCCTTACGGCGTGATCGTGCAGTTCGGCGGACAAACTCCGCTCAATCTCGCCGCCGATCTCAAGCGCCATGGTGTGCCAATCATCGGCACCTCACCGGAAAGCATTGAGCTGGCCGAGGACCGCAAGCATTTCTCCGCCCTGCTCGACCGGATCAATCTCCGCCAGGCAGAGGCTGGCACCGCGACGAACGAGCAGGAAGCTGTCGATGTCGCCGCGCGCATCGGTTATCCGGTGCTGGTCAGACCGTCCTTCGTGCTCGGCGGTCGCGCGATGATGATTGTTTACGCCGAGGATGAGCTCCGCCGCTACATGCGTGAGGCCGTCACCGCTTCGCCGGAACGTCCGGTGCTGGTCGACCGTTTCCTCGACGGTGCCATCGAGGTCGATGTCGACTGTATTTCCGATGGCGACCAGGCGGTTGTTGGCGCGATCATGCAACACATCGAGCAGGCCGGCATCCACTCCGGTGACTCGGCTTGTGTGATCCCCTCCTTCTCGCTCTCCGAAAGCATCCTCGCCGAGATCACCCGCGCCGCGAAGGACCTCGCCCGCGAGCTCGACGTGAAGGGGCTGATGAACATCCAGTTCGCGGTGAAGGACGAGCAGCTCTACGTCATCGAAGTCAACCCACGTGCCTCGCGCACCGTGCCCTTCGTTTCGAAAGCCATCGGAGTTCCACTCGCCAAGCTCGCCGCCAAGATCATGGTCGGCCATAAGCTCGCCGACCTCGGCTTCACCGAAACGATCATCCCGCCGCACTACTCGGTGAAGGAAGCCGTGTTCCCGTGGAACCGCTTCCCGGGCATCGACATCGTGCTCGGTCCGGAAATGCGCTCGACCGGTGAGGTCATGGGCCTCGATGCCGATTGGGGCATGGCCTACGCCAAGGCCCAGATCAGCGCCTTCAACCCGCTACCGACTTCCGGAAACGTGTTCCTGTCCGTCTCCGATCGCGACAAGGGCACGGCCGTCCAGGTCGCCCGCGATCTCGTCGAGCTCGGCTTCGAAATCTACTCCACCGGCGGCACCATGGCCCGCCTCACCGCCGAGGGCATCCCCTGCCATCGCCTTTACAAGCTCTCCGAGCAGGCCCGCCCGACGGTGATCGACGCGATGAAGAACGGCGACGTCCACTTCATCATCAACACCCCGAGCAGCCACGAGTCCCGTGAGGACGAGGTCAAGATCCGCTCCGGCGCGATCGCGATGAAGATCTCCCACGCCACCAACCTCGCCGCCGCCGAAGCCTCGGTGAAAGCAATCCGTTCCCTGAAGAACCAGGAGCTGACGGTGAAGAGCATTCAGGAGTACCACGGGATGTGATCGTAGCGGCGGTTTTCAACGGCCACGCCATCCCGTAGCCACTTTCCCGAATCCGCCTCCACGGTTTGACAAGGCACGGTTGCCCGCCCACGCTGCCGCCGAATCCGAACTTCACCTCCTTATGGCTTACGATCTCATCGTCATTGGTGGTGGCCCGGCCGGCTATGTTGCCGCCATCCGCGCTGCCCAACTTGGTAAATCCGTCGCTTGCGTCGAATCCGAACGCGCCGGCGGCACCTGCTTGAACTGGGGCTGCATCCCCACCAAGGCGCTGCTCAAGAACGCCGAGCTCTATCAGACGCTCACCCACAAGGCGACCGAGTTCGGTTTAAAAATCGAAGGCCTTTCCTATGACTGGTCCGCCGTGATCGGCCGCTCCCGCAAGGTCTCCGACAAGCTCGCCGGCGGCATCGAGTTCCTTTTCAAGAAGAACAAGGTCGACTACATCCGCGGCGTCGGTTCGATCGAAAGCCAAGGCAAGGTTGGCGTCGTCGCAGCCGATGGTTCGAAGCAGGTCCTAGAAGGCGCGAACATCCTGATCGCCACCGGGGCCAAGACCCGCGGCCTTCCGCAGCTCCCCTTCAACGGCACCACCGTCATCGGCTCGCGCGAGGCGATGATTCTGCCGAAGCAGCCCGCCAGCATGATCATCATCGGCGCCGGCGCGATCGGGGCCGAATTCGCCTACATTTACAACGCCTATGGCACCAAGGTGACCGTCGTTGAAATGCTGCCGCAGATGCTGCCGGTCGAGGATACCGAGGTCGGCGACGCCCTTGAGAAATCATTCATCAAGCAAGGCATCCGCTGCCTCACCAACACCAAGATCACAGGCACCGTCGACAAGGGTACCCACGTTGAAGTGACCGTCGAGGGACCGAAGGAAAACGGCACACTTTCCGCCGAAATCGTGCTCGTCGCGATCGGTGTGCAGCCGCTTCTGCCCGGCGGCCATCAGCCGGAGCTTACCGACCGTGGTTTCATCAAGGTCGGCGATCGCTATGAAACCTCGCTGCCCGGCGTGTATGCCATCGGCGATGTTTCCGGACCGCCGCTTCTCGCCCACACCGCGTCGTTTGAGGCGATCCAGTGCATCGAAGGCCTCTTCGTCCCAGGCCACAAGGTCCGCCAGGTGAAGAATTTCCCGGGCTGCACCTATTGCCATCCGCAGGTTGCCTCGGTTGGAAAAACCGAGCGCGCCCTCAAGGAAGCTGGCATCGAGTATGTCGTCGGCAAGATCCCCTTCGCCGCCATCGGCAAGGCCATCGCTGCTGGCGAGCCGGATGGCTTCGCGAAGCTGCTCTACGGCAAGAAGCACGGCGAGCTGTTGGGTGCCCACATCATCGGCGACAACGCCACCGAGCTCATCGCCGAGATGGGACTCGCGCTGGACCAGGAACTCACGATCGACGACATCCACGCCACCATCCACGCCCATCCAACGATGAGCGAGGTGATCCACGAGGCGACCCTCGCCGCCGAAGGTCACGCGATTCATTTCTGAGTCCAATCCCGGCAATCTTTTTTTAAAACGGCTCCTCAACCCGAGGAGCCGTTTTTGTTTTCCCCGATCAAGGTCTTCAGTTAGATAGCACCCATGATGACAAACTGGTTCTATGCCCGAGATGGCAAGCAGACAGGTCCGCTCAGCAGCGACACAATCCTACGAATGATCTCCACTGGCGAATTGGATCCGCAGAAAGATCTTGGCTGGTGCGAAGGAATGGCGGATTGGAAGCCGCTGGGTCAAATCCCCAGTTTCTCAACTCCAAGTGGAGACCAACCCGCAACGGATCCCTCCAATCCCTATGCAGCACCGGCGACTACCTGGCAGCAACCTGAACGCCCGGTCAGTGGACCCGTGTCCGAGATCGAGCCTGGAAGTGATCCGCTTGAAGGCACGGCCTGCATTTCCCGCGCTTGGGAGTTGGTGAAGCTCCATGCCGGAATCATTGCCCTGACCGGCTTGATCTACTTCGCCGTGTCCATGGCGGTTGAGATGCCGTTTGCATTGATCGAACGGGCGTCGGCTCCCCAGATCCCCATCAGGAACATAGAGTCATTCCAAACCACCACTTTCGAACCCCAAGGCGTGACTGGAGTGATGGTGGTCCACCAACTCATCAAACAGCTTCTCGCCCTTTTCCTCAGCCTCGGAGCGACCCGCATCGGGCTGAATCTCGTTTCCGGGAAACCCGCAACCGTGGGAATGATCTTCGGTGAAGGCAGCAAAATGCTCCGTGCGATTGGTGCCTCCATCCTCTATGGACTCATGGTCGCCATCGGCCTGGTGCTTCTCATCGTTCCAGGCGTCTACCTCGCCCTGCGCTTCGGACAATTCCTGCACGCGATCGTCGACCGCGATCTCGGAGTCTTCGAATCGTTCGAGTACAGCTCCAAACTAACCACCGGGAACCGTGGCAATCTGTTCGTGCTCGGACTCCTCATGTTTCTTGTCACTCTCGCCGGCCTGTTGGCTTGCGGAATCGGTCTGATCGTGGCGATCCCGATCACCTGGCTCTCGAGCTTCATCGCCTACCGCTGGCTGCAATATGGCCGAAGCGCGGTTCTCAGTGGGACTCCCCTTCCCTGACTTCCTGGAAGACAGAAGCGGCCCGACCGATCAACCCCATGGAAAACCCATTAACCAAGGAGCATTTCGGCCGGACCGCCTGTTGAGTGTCGCGACAGAACCAAGGAAGCACTTGGCACGCCACGCCTGAGAATCAGCTAAATTTCTCGATGAATCGGCGTCGTGAGATCCCACATCGTGGACAAGCCCGATTCATCTCAGGGATTGTCTGAACTCTCAGGTTAAAAAACAGAAGCGGCCCGACCGATTAACTCTTGGAAAACCCATTAACCAAGAGCACGTCGGCCGGACCGCCTGTTGAGTGTCGCGACAAGGAGAGAAAAGCACCCTCCGTGCCAAAGTGGGAACCTTGATTGCGAAACAGATTCGTCACCCTAGGGCAGCGGCAAGGGCGGCAGCTTGAGATCTCCCGGTGGCTTTCTCGTGGCAGGCCGATCGAACGGCGTGCCGTATTTCGTGAAGCCTTCGATGAAGCCTCCCTGACTCAGGAAAAAGCGTCCATTCTCCACACCCATGAAGCGATCCAGACGATCCGCTTTCCCCGTCCCATCATGGCTGAAACTGGCGCGTGTGATTTCGATCCACTCGCCCTTGTCTGTTCGCACCCACTGGTTTCCGAATGACGCCTTGCGGAGAAGATGACCGTTCTGGCCGTTGAAGTTTTCACTGAAGCTGTAGAGGCCCTTGAGCCAACCGCCATCCTTCGGCGCCTTCCAACTTGAGATCAGCATCCACTTGTTCTGATCCGGGTGAAACCAGTAGCCGGAGAACACCGTGTGCGTCTCATCCACCGGCCTGGCCGTGACGAGAAAGCGCTGCGTGGATCCGGTTTTCCAAAGGTACTTCAAATGGCTATGGCCTCCCGTGCCTTCGTTGCCGAAGTCACCACTGTTCACGCCCTCACCTTTCGCGATCAGCGTTACCCGGTCGTCGTTCCCGACCTTGTCCCGGGCCTTGGCTTCATTGCCGCTGTCCCACACCGAGAAAATGATCCGTCGCTCGGTGGCACTGTTGACCTGCATGCCAAAGTAACCGCGATGCCATCCGGCGGCCATGTAATAGGTCGAGAGCGGATCTTCAATGGCGATCGCTTCGCAGTAAAACGCCTCCACGTTGACGCCTTTCGGATTCTCGTAACTGAGGTGGACCGACGCGGCGTTGCGACGTTCCTTCAGATTGAAATGCGCGTCCTTCACCGCCGGCCCATCGAGGAGGAGAGATCCGATCTCACCAGCCGGCTCGCCCTTCGCATTCCGGGACTCGAGGGTGAACTGCTGGTAGCCGGCCTTCGTGATTTCGAACTGCCCGAGGTCGACGTGCACCGGTTGTTCTCCAGCCCCCACGACCTTCACGTCTCTGGAACGACCGGCCAGGCTGAACCTCAACTGCGATTCCTTCCCCGCAGGAAGTGTCACCTCCACCGCGCAATCCAGACGTCCGGTCGTTTTGATTTCACCGTACCACGAGATTATTAGCTCCGGATCGTTCCAGCCTCGGACCGGCTTGTTCTCTGAAATCCGGGCACCGTTGATGTCGGGTGACAAATAGGCGGTGTGGGCGGGAATCTGCAGCGGATCGGCGTGGATCACACCTACGGCCATCAAACAAACGAATGCGGGAATTTTCATGACAACAAACAAAAGGGACAGAGCGAAGCATCCACAGACACTCCACTCAGTCCACTCCAATCAGCAAGGGCCGGATCCCTTCGAAAAAAGATTTCCTACTCTCTCGAATAAACGCCGATCCACCGCGTCGAAGAAGGCGTATCCAAAATCGGATTCAACCATGAAACGACTCGCACTTACTATTGCTGCCGCCGCACTAGCCTGGCTTGGCACCACCACCGAAGGATCCGCCCATTCCTCAGGTTCCTCAACCTACATCAGCAGCTACAGCCGCTGCGGCTGCCCGATCTACGTGCAACGCTACATCGCCTACTACGATCACTGCAATCAGCCGGTCTGGCGGACCAGGGTGTTGCCCGTCAATCATCATTGCCGCAGCAGCTATCGCCCGCAGGAGCATTGTGACAGCGGGCGTGGTTACAGCTACAGCTACAACGGCTACAGCGGCCAAAGTTCCGCACAGTACTACGGAAGTAGAGGCGACTCCAATGTGGTGATCCGCGCCCGCTGGTGATCTGACATCTTTCTCACATGGCCGGCCCGATGACCTCATCGCGCCGGCCTTTTCATGGGCGCATCACCCGACCACGAAGCCTCACATCCGCACCGATCCGCTCAAAGGTAATAGAGTCGCGGTCGAGACCTGACACGATCCCCTTTCCTGATACGGCCGCCACTCCTCCGCCACAAAGCATCGGTGCCAGATAGATCACCACTTCATCCACCAACGATGCTTCGAGAAATGACGCCGCCAAAGTCCCGCCCGTTTCCAGCAACACGCTTAGCACGCCTCGCTCGGCGACCAACTCGCGAAGCACCTGCTCAAGATTTCCACCGCTACGGATCAAGGTGCACCCGCGCCATTCATCGGTGAGCAAGGGACTTTCCGCTGGCAGAGATTCCGGCCTGGACGTCAGCACGACGCGCCACGGCTGCTCGCGGCCCTCCAACAGACAGGTCTCCCGTATCGTCAGCCTGGGAAGATCTCGTCGGGCGGTTTCTCCCGAGGTGATGACCGCATCGACCTGCGAACGGAGCACTTGGACTTCTGCTCGCGCTTCCGGCCCGGATAGCCATTGGCCCTCTTCCGGCGGACGGGTCAGTCGACCGTCCAGGCTCATCGCAGTTTTCCAAATGATCCATGGCAGGCCGGTTTCCTGAACCTTGAAAAAGGGCCGCAGGATCTCGCTGGCCGCCCCTGCGCCCACGCCTGAAAAAACCTCGATCCCAGCCTTCCTGAAAAGTTCATCCGCCCGACCGACATGCGCCGGGTTCCGATCCTTGACGGCGTAAACAACGCGGGCGACCCCGGCCTCGATCAATCCCACCGTGCAGGGCGGCGTTCGACCTTGGGTCGAACAGGGCTCCAGCGTGACATAAGCCGTCGCTCCACGAATCGCGTCCGCGCCAAAGCGCTGGCCTGCATCTGCCAGGGCCTCGCGCTCTGCATGCGGCTGTCCAGCGGCACGATGCCAGCCCTTTCCGATCAACTCGCCATCTTTCACAAGGACGGCTCCGACTGGCGGATTCGGCGCAGTCCGCCCTACCCCTTTCCGGGCTTCATTCAGCGCCAGTGCCATCCAGTGCGAGTCATCCACGGGGAAAGCCTGCCGCCTCAGCGAAAGATCGCAAGCATCCGCATCTGACAGCTTGAAACACGACTGGAAATGCGGCACATTCAGGATGCTCCAAAAGCCCAATTCCATGAAAACCTGCATCACCATCCTGTCGGTCGGACTTTGCGCACTCCAACCCAACGCCTCGGCAGAGGAACCGAAAGCGCCAGTTCCTTCCGCTTATCAACAAGGGATGTCCGCCGTCGCTGCGGGTGATCCGGTCACTGCCGAAGCCTGCTTCACGCGGGCGCTTCAGCAGGATCCCAACAACGCCAACGCCCGCTATCAACTTCTTGAAACCCGGAAAAACGCCGCTTCGATTGCCGCCAAGGGCCGTGCGGCAAAATTCGGAGCCGTCGTCGTGCCGAAGGTGCAGTTCGATTCCGCCACTCTTGAAGATTCCCTGGCGGCTCTTGGCACACTGGTGACCAAGGCCAGCAAGGATCAGGTCACTCCGAATTTCATTTTGGAAGACCCGAACAAAACGCTCTCCTCCAAAACAATCACCATCTCGCTGAACAACATCCCGGCCAAAGCCGCCTTGGAGTACATCCTCACCCAGGCAGGTGCCAAGGCCCGCTTCGACGAGCACGCCATCGTCATCTCCGCACGCTGAGCCTCAGAGCCCGACCATCAGCGAGACATGGGCAGCGGTGAGCTCGCCCATGGTCTTGCAGTCGCCGAAGCCTGTCGTGCCATGCATGCGGTCCAAGTCGTTGGCCAGGGTGGTGACATGGGACACCGGTGCGATCTCGTCGCGTCGCATGATGCCGAGAAGCGCCTTCAAGCGGCTGCTCTCGACCTTCGCACGCTGGGCCATCTGCGAGTGCTCTTCAGCGACGTACTGGTCGATCGTCTTCCGGTTCAGCACATCGAACGCGAGCTTCGTGATGCTGCGGTTGGAGTCGAATCGATAGGCCAGGTAAATCTTCCCCCGCCGCTCGTACGACTGCTGGTCGAAATCGATCGGCCTGACGCGGTACTGGACCTCCTCGAAATCCGGAGTGACCTCGACCACGTAGTTCACGCTGCGCATGTCGCCCAGCAGACGGATGAAGCAGCGTTCGTTGAACTTCGTGAATTCCTTCGCGATGCGGACCTTGTTGACGGTCGGCTGATGCAGGAAATCCTTCAAAAACACATCGCCAGGAACGCCTGCAATGTGCTCCTCGATGAGCGTGTTGCCATTCACCAGGTAATTGATGCGGTTCGGCGAAAGGATGTGCTCGAGCTCCAGCCCGTAGATCCGTGAGGCATCCGCCTGCTTCACGTAGAAGTAGTCGGAGTTGTCGTTGAAGAGGTTGGTGATCCGGATCCGGAACGGCTTTGAATTTCCGAAGTCCCCGAAGTCGATCCGATCGACAATCAGGTGGTCGTGGTGCCCCGCAGCTCCACCGATTTTCAGTTCCGCATAAATGTTCGTCAGGTGCGGCCGCAGCTCGGCAATCAACTCCTGTGAATACATCACCGTCATCCAGAGCGTTTCCTTCCCACTCGGATCTTCGTAAGGAACTGCGCCGGAGAACCGCCGCAGATCATCGTAGACCTGAGGAATCTCGCGCTGGCGGTCGAAGTGATAAAGATACTGCCGCAAGGGTCCGGCAACCGGATACAGCGTCTTGAGGCGGGAGATCATGGAATTGATTCAAGCACGATCCGAACCGCGCGGGAAGACCGGTTCAGGCTTCATTTAACAGCGTCTTGCGCGTGAAGAGGGCAAGCACTGGAATGCCACGCGCTTCGATGGCCTGACGGCCGCCTTCCTCGCGATCCACGAGGACCAGGGCGAAGGCCACCTTTCCGCCCTCGCGTTCGATCACGTCGATCGCCTTCAGCGTCGAGCCACCGGTGGTGATGACGTCATCCACTACGATCACCGTACTTCCTTCCTTGAAATTGCCTTCGATCTGCTTGCCGCGTCCGTGACCCTTTGGCTCCTTGCGCACGGTGAAGACCTGGAGAGCTTCGTCCGGATTCGATTTCGCCGAGGTCATTCCGACGGCGAGGGAAATGGGATCCGCTCCGAGCGTCATGCCGCCAATCGCATCGATCTTGAATCCTTCCGCCGCGATGCGCTCGCGCACGGCAGCCCAGCCGATTTCACCGATCATGTTTGCTCCGAAAGGATCGAGCGCCGTTACGCGGCAGTCGATGTAGAGGTCGCTCTCTTTTCCGGAGGCGAGGGTGAAGGTTCCGGTGCGGACGGATTTCTCAAGAAGCAGGGCTTTCAGCGCGGCGGCGGCGGACATGTCCGCAGAGTCCAGATTCAAGAGTCCAGATTCAAGACTCAAGAAGGGAGGACTTGGAGGCAGATGTCGTTCAGGTTAGAAGGAGTTCATGAAACCAGATGCATCCTCTTCTCTGGAGCTCGCATGGAAAAATGAAAGGAAGTGGTTCAGACGCACTCTTTATAGCTGCTTTGCTACCTTTGTGGCTTTGGTAATCAGCATTGGGGTGGGGGTTTGGGTCAGAGAAAGAGAGGCGCTTTTGTTAGCGAGTCCAGATGCTGACTTGAGTAAATTTTTCAATGAGGTCAACAGGTTGGTCCTCATCGCGGGGGGCACGGGGATCGTCGTGATGATCTGCGCAGTGGTTTTCCTAGTACTTATGATCCGCTGGCTACTAGCGATGCGAGCCCGGAGGAAATGCCTTGCGGAGGCTGGCGATCTCTTCAGCAGATGAGGATTGGGTTTGAAGTAGCGCAACAAAAAAGCCGCTTCCCTCTCGGAAAGCGGCTTTTTGAAATTTTGGGCTGCCTGAATCAGTTGGCGGCGAGGGCCTCAACGATGTTCACGCGGCGACCTTCGCGGTCGAAGGCAACCTTGCCATCGGTGAGGGCGAAGAGGGTGTGATCGCGGCCGATGCCGACGTTCAGACCCGGATGCACCTTCGTTCCGCGCTGGCGGATGATGATGTTGCCGGCGATGACGGCCTGGCCGCCAAATTTTTTCACGCCGAGACGCTTGCTGCGTGAGTCGCGTCCGTTCTTGACGGAGCCTTGTCCTTTTTTATGGGCCATGGTGGAAGGTAGTGAGGGATTAGACGCCGACGGCGGTGATCTCAAGCTTCGTCAGCGAGCGACGGAAGCCCTTGGTCTTGTGGAAGCCCTTGCGGCGCTTGAACTTGAAGGCAACGCCCTTCTTGCCGCGGAACTGGCTGACGACCTTGGCGGTCACCGAGGCACCTGCCACGAGGGGAGCACCGATTTGCACGGAATCCCCTTCGCCGACGAGAAGCACGTCGAATGAGAGTTCCGAATCGATTTCGGCGTCGAGCTTTTCGACGTCGATTGTATCACCTTGTTGCACGCGGTATTGTTTACCGCCTGTTTTGATCACTGCGTAGGCCATGTCCGTAGGAAGAGAGGGTTGCCGCCTTTTCGGGCGGGCGGAGAGAACAGCATGGGGGCTGGCGAGCGACAAGAAATTTTTTTAGAATCGACGTGCGACGATGATTCAGCTTTCCGGAGTATATGTTTCACGGACGCGCCAACACGGCCGAAGCAATGGAAGCCCTGGGCGAAGCGGCCGGAAAGGGTGCGCGAGCTGGAGCGATCTTTGCGCTCGTAGGGGATCTCGGTGTCGGAAAGACGCATTGGACGAAAGGGCTGGCGAGAGGCTTGGGGCACGCGGGGGAGGTCACGAGCCCGACTTTTTCCCTGGCGCATGAATATCGGGATGGCCGATTGCCTGCGTTCCATTTCGATTTCTACAGGATCGCTACATCCGATGAGCTCCTGGCCATGGGCTGGGACGAGTATCTCGACCAGAACGGCGTGGTCATCGCGGAGTGGGCGGGAAAATTCCCCGAGCTGCTGCCCGCGGAAACGATTTGGCTGGAATTCCGGGTGCTGGCGGATGGGGTCCGGGAGGTCCGTCACAGTCCAACCGTGCGCCCAACGGCCTGAAGCATCCGACCACTGGTCTGATAAAGGCTGTTGGCGGCACCGCAGGAAACAGAACCGAGGGCCAGAATGACCACGGTGAGTTTGAGAGCCATTCGTTGCATGACTGGAAGATGGCCAAAGGTGCGCGGGAGTCAAGCGAGCCTGCTGTCGAGATTGAAGGCCTGACCCGAAGTGTGCACGAGGTCTTCGTGGAGATGTCGGATGAATCGGGCTACCGCAGAAGCGGTGTTGAATCTGCCAAGTGCGTGTTGTCCGAGAACTTCGGCGAAACGGGCCTCCGACACCGAGCGGGTCATCGGGGTTTCCATGAAGCCTGGAAGCACCACATTGATCCGGATGCCTGAAGGACCGAGTTCACCTGCCAATCCTTGTGTCAATCCGATCAAGGCTGCTTTCGAGGCTGCATAGGCGGCTTGTCCTATCGGCGGATGAAGCGCGGAGAAACTCGAAATGAAAACAATGTGCCCACCTTTTCGTTCACGCATTCCACGGGACGCCAGTCTTGCACAACGCGCGGCACCCTTGAAGTTGGTTTCGCAAACGAGATTCCAGTCCTCATCGGTAAGGCGATCAAGTGGGCGATCTCGAACAAGTCCTGCTGCGCAGATGAGAAGATCCACAGAGCGGTCGGAGAAATACCGTGCAGCAGATTCCTCAGAGCAAACATCGAGTTCTTCCCGTCCGGGCGCCTCGACTTTCCACATGCCCTTTTCGAACTCAATGGCGAGCGCCTGCCCCAAAGCCCCTTGGCCACCGGTGATCACGACGCTACCCGACATGCAAAATGTCTAATCGAGGGCTGGTGTGGCAGCAATCGCCAAGAAACCTGCGAACAACTTGGGGACGGCTGGGAAGTCGAATGACCGAAATGCTCTTGAGCCAGCGACATTCACGATGTGAACCGACTCCTGCCCAGGTTTTTCCCACCGTGGAACCCGCCTAACAGCACTGGGGAACAGGCCAAATGACGGGTTGTTCACACCATGATGATGAAGAATCCTTTGAACTTAAAAGAGGTAATCTTCAGAGCGTGAAGCGTCCTGGGGCATTTCATCGAGCAGATTCAAAAGGCTCCCTAGGGCGATCTCTCCATGAAAACGCCGCGTCCTTCGATAAGGGACGCGGCGTCGGTTCAAAGGCGTTGGCGATGCCTTGTGGCGATCAGATGAGCATCAGGGCTGGTTGCTCGATCAACTTCTTGATCTCGTTCAGGAATTTTGCGGCGACGGCTCCATCAACCACGCGGTGGTCACAGGAGAGGCCGAGGTTCATGCGGAGACCGGGAACGATCTGGCCGTTTTTGACGACTGGCTTTTCGATGGCGGCTCCAACGGAAAGGATGGCTGCTTGGGGCGGGTTGACGATGGCGTCGAAGGATTCGATGCCCCAGGCTCCGAGGTTCGAAACGGTGATCGTGCCACCGTCGAATTCGTCAGGCTTCAGCTTGCGGTCCTTGGCGCGGATTGCGAAGTCCTTCACTTCACGGGAAATCTTCAGCAGCGACTTGGTTTCCGCCATTTTGATGACCGGAGTGACGAGCCCGTCTTCGACGGCGATGGCCACAGAAAGGCCAACGTGCTTGAAGCTGATGATGTGGTCGCCTGCGAAGGAGGCGTTGACGGCTGGAACCGCCTGGGTGGCGTTGATGACGGCTTTGAGGACGAAATCGTTGACGCTGTATTTGTTTCCGTGGGTTAGCTCGGCCTGGTCGTTGACCTGCTTGCGCAAAGCCATCAGCGGCGCGGCATCGACTTCAACATGAAGGTAGAAGTGCGGAATGGTGGTCTTCGATGTCAGGAGCCGGGACGCGATGATTTTCCGCATCGAGGAGAGCTGGATGATTTCGTCTCCGTCCTTGGCGACAGGCTGGATGGCTGCGGGTGCGGGTGCGGGCGCGGCAGTAGGGGCTGGCGTAGAGGAAGCGGCCACCTTTGCCTTCATCGCTGCGGCAAGCGCGGCCGCGGCAGTGGCAGCAGAGGAAGGAGCGGCTGGCTTGGTCACTGCAGCCTCTACATCGGCTCTGAGAATGCGACCTGCTGGTCCGCTACCGGTGAGTCCAGAAAGGTTTACCCCTAGTTCACCCGCGACTTTTTTGGCAAGCGGAGAGGCTTTTACACGATCACCCGTTGATTCCTGGGAGGCGGTTTGGTTCGTGACAGGTTCCGAAATCGCAATAGCGGCGGCGGTAGGGCTGGCGACGGCTGCTGCCGGGAGCGGTGGAGGAGTTGCGGCTCCCTCATCGCCATCCAGAACTGCAAGGGTGCTTCCGACCGGGGCTTTCTCTCCCTCCTGGATCAGGATTTCGGTGATGGTGCCCTCATCGAAGGCTTCCATTTCCATAGTGGCCTTGTCGGTTTCGACCTCGGCGATGATGTCGCCGATTTCGACTTGGTCGCCGACTTTCTTGTGCCATTTGATGAGGGTTCCCTCGGTCATGGTGTCCGAGAGTTTGGGCATTTCGATGTTCACAGGCATGAGAGGATGAGGGGCTGAAGCCGGGGGCAGGATGGGAGAAAGTGGAGGCATTTCCAGTTTTTTCGCGACTGTAGGCGCATCAACGAAAACGGCGGTGACCGTCAAGCCACCGCCGCTTCGAAAACAGTTTGATTCGGAAACCGATCAGGGAGCCAGTGGCTTCATGGTCGGAATCAGGCCGATGTTCGGGCTGCCGACTCCGCCTTGAGCGGTCGCCATCTTGAGTGTGCCCGGTCCGGTGGTGCCGCAGCAATCCTTGTCGGGGCAGTAGTAGCGGGTGCACTTGCCGCAGAAGACGATGCGCTTGACCGTTTTGTAGCGAGCTACCTTGGTGGTGACGGTTTGAGTGAGACCGTTCTTGGAGCCGTAGACCGGAACTTCCTGAGTCACGGTGTCATAGCTGCAGGTGCGGACTTTTTCCGTGCGGAAGCGGGCGGGTGCAAGGCCGCTGAACATGGAGCAGCAGGAAGAGAATCCGAGAGAAACCACGAGCAGCGAGGCGAGGAGGAAGAGGTTTTTCATGATGAGGGAGAGGAAGTTGATGAAATTCAGAAGAGGCAGCAGCAGGAGGACAAGCTAGCACAGGCTGCAGCAAGCGTCGCGAGGATGAGGAGTTTTTGCATGGAGGTTGATAGGATAGTCCTGAGGGTCCGGGGTAGGTCAATCCGAAAGACGCCGCCGCTCATTTCATTGAGAGAACTTTTTCCACGACCCGCGAAGGGTTCGGGAGTTGCAGGTGCTCGACGTGTTGCGAGTAGATGGCTGGGGAATCGAGGGTGCAGACGCGTTTCACTGGAGCATCGAGGTAGTCGAAGGCATGTTCCTGGATGAGGGTGGCGACCATGGCGGAGACACCACCAAAGGGCTTCGACTCGTCGACGAGTACCACGCGGTTGGTCTTTTTCACGGTCGCAAGGATGGCGTCGACGTCGAGTGGACGGATCGAACGGAGATCGAGCACTTCTGCGGAAATGCCGTGTTCCTGTTGGAGCGTCTCAGCTGCGGCGAGGGCATGGATGACCGAACGGCCATGGGCGATCAGCGAAATGTCGGAACCGACGCGCTTCAGATCGGCGAGACCGAGTGGCACGATGTGGTCTCCGTCGGCAGGATCGGGGACTTCTCCAATGGTACCATAGAGGAGGGTGTTCTCCATCACATAGACCGGGTCGTTGTCACGGATGGCAGCCTTGATCAGCCCCTTGGCGTCGGCTGGAGTGGCTGGAGCACACACCTTCAGACCCGGGAAGGCAGCGAAAAGCCCTTCCGGGATATGGGAATGGGTGGCACCAACTCCGGTTCCGCCGTTGGCTGGACCGCGGATGACGATCGGGCAGTTGATGAGGCCACCGGACATGTAGCGGACACAGGCGGCGTTGCTGACGAGCTGGTCGAAGGCGACGGAATGGAAGGACCAGAACATGAGCTCCATCACCGGGCGGATGCCGAGCATGGAGGCGCCGATGCCCATGCCGATGAAGCCGGCTTCGGAGATCGGGGTGTCGACAATGCGCTTGTCGCCCCACTTTTTCCAGAGGCCTTCGGTGACCTTGTAGGCTCCGTTGTATTGGGCGACCTCTTCGCCCATGAGGACGACGTTCGGATCGCGGGCAAGTTCTTCGTCGAGTCCTTCGCGGAGGGCTTCGCGGTAGGTCAGTGTGCGTGACATGGATGCGTGAATCGGAAAAGTTGAAATACTAGAGTCGCAGTAGTTTCGGCTCAGTCGTTGAAGAAGTGATGGCCGATCTTGGAAGCCGGGGTATCGTTGTCCGTTTCCCAGTAGACGTCGGTCATGATGTCCGGGATGGTTGGGATCGGGGATTCGTCTGCGAACTTGCAGGCGGCGGCGGCCTCCTCGGCGGCCTCCTTGGAGATCTGGTCGGCCTGCTCTTCGGTGAGGATGCCTTCGGTGACCAAGCGCTTGCGGAACAGGGTGATGGGGTCGTGGTTCTGCTTGTAGTCCTCGATTTCCTCAGGGGAACGATACTTCTTGGCGTTGGCATCGGCGACGCTGTGGCCGTAGTAGCGATAGGTCGAAATCTCAAGAATCGAGGGGCGGTGTTCCTTTCGAGCCCGCTCCATGGCGATGTGGGTCTTGGCGCGGACTTCATAGATGTCGGAGCCATCGATGACGTCCCACTCCATGTCGTAGGCTTCAGCACGCTGGGCGAGGCATCCGCGGTAGGCGGAAGATCGCTTTTGGGAGGTGCCCATGGAGTAGCCGTTGTTTTCGATCACATAGATGACCGGGAGATTGAAGAGCGCGGCGAGGTTGAGGGATTCATGGAAGGCTCCCTGGTTGACTGCGCCGTCTCCGAGGTAGCAGAGGCAGCAACCTTCGCGTCCGAGATATTTCAGACCGTAGGCAAGTCCCAGGCCAAGTGGGGTCTGGCCGCCGACGATGCCGTGGCCACCCCAGTAATTTTTGTCCGGAGCGAAAAAGTGCATGGAGCCTCCTTTGCCCTTCGAACAACCGGTCTGCTTGCCATACATTTCCGCCATGCAGCTGTTCATGTCCATGCCGACGGCAAGGGCGTGACCGTGGTCGCGATAGGCGGTGATGACGTGATCATTTTCGCCGCAGAGGGAGATGGTGCCGGTGGCGACCGCCTCCTGGCCGATGTAGAGGTGGAGGAAACCACTCATCTTACCGGCGTTGTAATATTTGAGGGCGGCCTGCTCAAAACGACGGATGCGCATCATTTGGCGCAGCAGCTCGATTTTGCGTTCCGGGGTCAGCTCGCGGTTCACGGCAGAGCCGGCGAAGTCGAGACGGGGCGAGTCAAGTTGGGCGGTCGACATGGTCGTTTCAGGCAGAATGCGGCGGACTTATGCTTGTGAGGGTGAAGGTGTTGCAAGACTTATCTGGCAACGACTGGGGAGGCTGCGTGCTGGCTCGAAGGCAGCGCCATGCGTGCCAGGAGAAACAAAGCGGAGAACAGCAGATTCGCAGCCAAAAGATTGCGGAGAAACAGCCAGGTGGGGCCATAGCCGGGGGCGTTGGGACCGGTCCACTGGGCTTGGACAAATCCGGTGAGAGTCTTCGGGTAGAGAGGGTCGACAAAGAAGGAGATCGTGTTGGTGACGAAATAGAAGGCGAGGGCCGAGAGTGCGGCACCACCGAGGAGGTTGAGCCAGTTCGGAGAGCGGCCAACCCGTTGGGCGATGGCAACGGTGGCGGCAAGGCCAAGGGCGATCTCAAGATGGTGCCACCCGAGGACAGGGCGGTGCTGCAGCAGACTGGTGAGCGGGTCCGTCACCACCCATGCAAGCATCGGGATGAGCCAGCGCTGGGTGCCTTTGAGAAAAATCACCCCGCAGAGCAGGAGGGCGGGGAGGGGCTGGAAGTTCGGGAGGGTCTCCGGCATGGCACTGCCGAGGACTCGAAATCCAACCAAGAGAAGCACCATCAGAATGGCGGGGATCCAGCGCTGCATGGCTGCACTTTGGGAGATCCTGGGGCATCGGGCGAGGGGAAATTTTCATGGCTGGCAGATCCGGAATCGTTTCGGTAGGGTCGCGAAATGGATTGGGATCATTTGGTTGAACTGGCGTGGGAAACCCGGCTGAAGGCTCATGCACCGTACTCGCAGTTCCAGGTGGGAGCGGCCTTGTTGGCGTCCGACGGACGGGTCTTCACTGGCTGCAACGTTGAGAACCTGTCCTATGGCCTCACCATGTGTGCGGAGCGTGTTGCGATCGGTGCGGCGATCGCGGCGGGGGCGAATCAGTTCGAGGCCGTGGCGGTGGTGGCGGATACAGGCGTGCCGATTTCGCCTTGCGGGGCATGTCGTCAGGTCTTGGCGGAGTTTGGGGTGCCGAAGGTGCTTTTGGCCAATCGCTCCGAGCGCTTGGAATTTAGTTTGGAGGAACTCCTTCCAAGAGCTTCAGCAGGGATTTTAGACCGAGCTCCCTGAGTGGCTGTTCCACGTGGAACACAAATGGAGTCGGGCTTGTGACCTCGGACGCACTGGGCTACACCACTGCAACTTCATGTTCCGCTATCCGAAACACTACGACGTCCTTGTAATTGGTGCCGGCCACGCTGGGATCGAGGCCGCCCTCGCGGCGGCCCGACTGGGATGTCAGGTGGCCGTTTTGACGCAGAATCTCGATACTGTCGGGCAGATGTCCTGCAACCCGGCCATCGGGGGATTGGCCAAGGGCCACATGGTCCGGGAGATCGATGCTCTTGGCGGCGCGATGGGCCTGAACACGGATGCGACCGCAATCCAGTGGAGGATGCTGAATGCCTCGAAGGGCCCGTCTGTTCGCGCACCAAGAGCCCAGTGTGACAAGAAGGCCTATCAATTCCGCCTGAAGTGGCTGCTTGAATCCACGCCTGGACTCGACCTCCACCAAGGAAATGTCGCGGAACTTCTGGTTGAGCAGAGCCGGGTCGTCGGCATTACGACCTCACTCGGGATGGAGATTTCGTCCCGATCAGTGGTGCTTTCCGCTGGGACCTTCATGCGTGGCCTCATGCATGTGGGGCTTCGAAACGAGAAAGGCGGGAGGATGGGGGATGCCAGCTCCACTGTATCGGACTCGCTCAAGGAACTCGGCTTCGAGGTCGAACGCTTCAAAACGGGCACACCTTGTCGCCTCAACGGTCGCTCACTCGATCTATCCAAATGCGAGCGACAGGAAGGAGACGATCCGATCCCCCGGTTCAGCTACTTGGCGGATACGCTAGGTAAGGAGCCCGACGACCTTTTCACCCTCAATCCCTGGGGTGATCCGGGGTTCCACGTGGAACAATTGCCGTGCTGGGTGACCTACACCAATCCGGCGACCCATGACATCATCCGGGGAAATCTCGACCAGTCTCCCATGTATTGCGGCATCATTGAGGGGGTGGGTCCCCGCTATTGCCCTTCGATCGAAGACAAGGTCGTGCGGTTTGCCGAGAAGGAGCGGCATCAGATTTTT
Source organism: Luteolibacter sp. (assembly GCA_031411755.1). Classification (GTDB taxonomy): domain Bacteria; phylum Verrucomicrobiota; class Verrucomicrobiia; order Verrucomicrobiales; family Akkermansiaceae; genus Luteolibacter. The sequence continues at coordinate 23,976 of JANOBS010000125.1, forward strand.
CTCGAACCCGAAGGTCGCCACACCTTGGAATACTACGTCAACGGCGTTTCGACTTCCCTTCCCTATGAGGTGCAGCTGGCCTTTCTGCGGACGATTCCCGGTTTGGAGGCCTGCGAAATTCTTCGTCCCGGATACGCCGTGGAGTATGACTATTGTCCGCCGACCCAGTTGCGGCCGACGCTTGAGACCAAGAAAGTTGAAGGCCTGTATTTTGCCGGTCAAATCAATGGCACCTCAGGCTACGAAGAAGCGGCAGGGCAGGGGCTGATGGCTGGGACCAATGCTGCTTTGAAAGTTCTTGGAAAAGCTGAATTCATTCTCGGTCGCGATGAGGCCTACCTCGGAGTCATGATCGACGACTTGGTGACCAAGGGCTGTACTGAGCCCTATCGCATGTTCACCTCCAGAGCCGAATACCGATTGCTGCTCCGTCAGGACAATGCCGACCTGCGTCTCACGCCCCGTGGAGCGGAAATCGGTCTTGTTGGCGGCGAACGAGTTCGACGGGTTGATGAGAAGAAGGTCGCCTTGGCAAAGGCGGATCGATTCATTCGAGAAGTCACCCATCAAGGCATCAAGCTCGATCATTGGTTCCGGCGCAGTGAGACGAATTGGCAAACCCTGCCCGAAGAAATTCAAAAGGAGTTCCACGTGGAACTTTGGCCACTAATCGAGACGGAATTCCGCTATGAAGGACATCTTCAGCGCCAGCAACTCCAGATCGACCGTATGGCTCGTCACGAGTCGAAGCGGATCCCTTCGGATGTCGATTACTCAGCTATTCATGGTCTCAAAAAAGAGGCCCAAACAAAACTCGGCCAAATCCGGCCAGCGACCCTAGGTCAGGCAGGACGGATCTCCGGTATCACTCCAGCTGACCTCGCGATCGTCGCCGTTTGGATGGAACGGCACGATAGGGAAACCAATGTCTGAAAAAGGCCCCGATCATGGGGTATGACTCCTTGATCGACGATCATTTCCAGCGGTTCAACCAGTCAGCCGGAAGGCGTGCGGGTTTTCCCTCAGGCATCTGGACCAAGGCAAGTGACTGGCGGGCGGTGACCAGCAGGGTGTCGTCATTTTCCCGATACATCTCGAACGCGCACCAAAATCGGGCTTTTGTAAGGCTATCAAGTCGTCCCTCAATCCGGATCCAGTCGCCGAGTTTTGCCGGGCGCTTGTATTCGACCTCAGTCCGCGTGAGCACAGGGAAAAGCCGGGTGGTGGACATTTCGAGAAGGTTCATGCCCATGTTCGTCGCGAGTCGCGTCCTGCAGGTTTCGATCATCCGCAAATAGGCGAGATTGTGAACCACACCCCCGCAGTCGGTGTCGAAAAACATCACTTCCTCGCGGGTTTCCAAGAACGGCAGGGCCTCTGACATGCAGGTAGAAAAGTCGGTTTGAGATTTGGAGTCCAGAACGTAGCCCGTCGTAATGTTGGCTTGAGAGCTGGCGTAGCTCGGATATAGAGTAACGTTCATGCAAAGCCAACTGACGAAAGCACTGATAGGCCTGGCGCTATCCGCCTCGATGGCGATGGGTGCGGTGGGCCCCTTCGTAGCTCCTGCTGAGGGTCCGGTTCCATTTCGCCGGGATCGGGTGCCTTTGGATTTCGAAACAATGGGTGGCCTATCCCGTTCTATCTTGTTGATATCCAAATCATTAAAGCTTGAATCAAACATCGAGCGTCGGACTGCGGCGCAGGCTATTGCTCTAGCGATCGCCTTGGACCCATCCAACCGGGAGGCCCGTGATCTTTCCTCCCAGTTGGTCGAAGGGAATGCTCCATCGGTGCCTGAAGGCCAGGAGATCGAGTCCGCAAAAGAGCGTGTTTGGAAAACTCTTGAATGGCTGGAAAGCTCGGAATCCGGATTGGACGGCCAAATGCTCGGAGGATGTATCAAGGATGTGATCGCGGTGGCGGATCCCGCACACCCCCAATCAAAAGCTCATCAGGCAGACGGTGTTTCGGGGGAGTGGGGAGGATGGATCCCGGTCCTGGCCTCCTATGACGAGCAGGAAACGGTAAAGCCAGCGGATCCAAATCCAGTTGAGCCCTCTGATCCGGACGGTGGGAAAAAGTCCGAGCTGCTGAGAAAGGATGCGGAAGTTTCGACCCCGCTCTGGACCTTAGAAAAGGAGACCGGCAAGACGGTCCTGAAATCCGTGAAGGTTTCCATGAAGGCGTTTTTGAGGGAGGATGACGAATCCAATGAATTTCGAATTCTTGTCGAAGGGACGGAGGATGCCGACTCGCTAAGGTCCGCAAGCAGGCCGGTCATCGCTGCATTGAAACAACTTGAAGGCCGTTTGCCCTCCAAAGGCAATGTCTCCCTTAGTGTTGGAAAGGGTGTCGACTATCTGTTCCAGAAAAACCGCCTCTCGATTTCCGCGGCTGCTGCCGTTCTGGCTGATGCGGCTGTTTCCGGTCGTGAGCCGGCCGCCACGGTGATGGGCATCGTGGGTGATGATGGCTCGCTGAAATTGCCGAACTACGCCTGGGATTATCTTCGAGCGCTCTCAGACGGTCCCGGTGGACGTCTGGTCCTGCCGCGTGCGGCAGAGGCCTTGTTGCCATCGATCCTGGCGATGGAGGATCCTGGATTTTTCATGAAGTATGAGGTGGTTCTGGCGGACAATCTCAAGGAGCTCGTTGAGTTTTCAGCGAAGGGCAACACAGGTCCTTTGGTTGACGCCTCGGTGCGTTTCGCCGAGATCCGTGGTAAAATGGGAACGATGCCGGTTTCCCAGTATGTGGCCAATCGCTTTGTCAGGCAGCGCCTCAGTGAGATTTCCCAGAGCTGTCCCGACCACCTCTCCGCCCGAATGCTCAGCATCCAAGGTGCGGGTGAGCGTCCGACCCGTCTGCCGAAAAATATTCTAGCTGCGGAAATACGACGAGCTGTCGAGCCAGTCTCAACGATTGTCCATAATTGGGACCAGGAACTTGATTCAAGCCAGATAGAGGAGATTTTCGAAGGCAGCCGCAAACGGCTCGATCCATTGGAGCGGTATGTCGATACTCAGGATCGCGAGTTTTTCGGGGAGGCGCGTGAACTTCTCACCACGGTCAGAACCTTGGCTCGTGTGATGCGCACACGGGACAACTCTGATACCTATCCCAACCCAGCTCAGCAGGCCAAAGACTCGCTGAGAAATCAATATGCAAAGCTGCGTGCCGAGCTTGCTGAAACTGCCGGAGACGAAGCGACCAAAGTTGGCGAAGAAAAAAGAAAGCCTGATCAATTTCCTGACCGCTTCAAGGACTTCAAAGGTCTCAAGTGATCGGACGGATCAGCCTTAGGGAAATATCATTTCACTCATTCTGGTAAACGGTTTGCCTTGCCAAGCGACCTCTCCAGGTTGCCAGAGTAGGCCTGTTCACCAATCCCCATCATGAATCCTGGATTTCGTCGGTTGCTCGCTCTCGTGGCGGTATTTGCAGCGGCTTTTGTCTCTGTATCGGTCTTGCGTCATTGGCGCTCAGGTGGATCGTGGCGGGACCTGTTCGGAAAGAATCAAAGCCAGGATGGAGCATTCAGGCCTGAAAAATTCACCTTAGCGGAAAATGCTCCACTTGATCCAGGCGACGTCGAGCTCCTTTCCCGTCTCAACGGTGAGTATGCGAGGGTGACCAAGGCGGTGGTTCCGTCCGTTGTCAGCATCGATACGGCGGGCGTGCGCACGGAGCGGCTCATGGATGCGCTCGGACGTTCGCGTATCAGGCAATATCCAACCCAAGGCCAAGGCTCCGGTGTGATTGTCAGCCAGGAGGGCCACATCGTGACCAATCATCACGTCATCGCAGGCCAGCAGCAGATCCAGGTCACCCTTCATGACGGAAAGACCTACCCCGCCACATTGATAGGTGAGGACACGCTGCTCGACATCGCCGTCCTCAAGGTCGATGTCAGCGGGGGTGTCCAACCCCTGAAGTTCGGAGACTCATCCACCGCCGAAGTCGGTCAACTCGTCTTCGCTGTCGGCAATCCTTTCGGCCTCGGTGAAACGGTCACGCAAGGGATCATCTCTGCGAAAGAGCGTTCGCTATCCGATAATCAGCGCGACCTGTTCCAAACCGACGCCGCGATCAACCCAGGCAACTCTGGCGGCCCACTCGTAAACCTGCGCGGGGAGATCATCGGCATCAATGTCGCCATATTTTCGTCAGATCGGGATAATCCGACCTTCCAGGGTGTGGGCTTTTCAATCCCTTCGAACGACGTCAAGGACGCCATCTCGCAGATCCTCGAACGCGGCCGTCCGATCCGCGGATTCCTTGGTGTCCAGATGCGCGATCTGGATTCCGCAGTGCGGTCCGCGATCGGTTACACTGGGGAAGATGGGGCGGCAGTCATCGGGGTCACCCAGGATGCTCCGGCAGAAGTGGCAGGTCTTCAGCCTTGGGATGTGGTGCGCAGCTACAATGGCGAGATCATTCGAACGATGACCCAGCTCATTGCGCTCGTCCAACGAACCCGGATCGGCCAGGAGGTTCCCCTCGTGATCTGGAGAAAAGGGGAAACGCTGACCTTGAAAGCCGTCATTTCAGAGAGCGGAGAGATCCTGTCCCGCTCACCTCAGAAGTCCGTTCAAGGGCGCACCCGCGATCCTGAGTCCGTGCTCCAGGCCCTTGGCATTGAGGTTCGCGATCTCAGCGTGCAGGAACGCTTGCGCGGCATCCGAGGGGTTGTCGTTACACGTTTGACCCCCAATGCGCTTGCTACGGACAAGGTTAAGCCGGGCGATCTCATTTTCGGTGTCAATGGTGCACGCGTCGGCAGTGCCAACGAATTCTTCCTTCACCTCGCAGCATCTGCGGCGGTGCAATCCACATCCCTTCAAGTGCTTCGAGAGGGACAGGAAATACGGGCCGACCTTCCAGCGCTTCCCAGAAAGGAAGACGAGCAGCGCTGACTGGCGAAATGCTCGGGAATCCCACGATCTCGTAACCCGGACTTTTCCACTGGATTGTTTCGTGTAGTCTCACCTCAGACATGGCCGAATCACGTTCCAAGCTTGCCTACATCGTTCTCTCACTGGCTTTGGTGCTGTCCGGTGTCGTTGCGATTACCGTGAAATGGTACCGCGATCCTTCGCGCGTGGCCGTCGGTCCTCCCAAGCCACCACCAGCTCCCAAACCGGAAGCAAGGCCGATCATCCCAACACTTGACCAAACGACCAAGGCAGGTGACCCCGAAACCGGCATCAATGATCTGGGACTAGGTGTCGCCGCCGTCGATCCCGCCACCCTGGTCGCCAGAATTGGCAAGGCACTTGAAGCTGGTGATCTCGAAACCGCCACGAAATTGATCGGCAGGCAGGCGCTCGACCCCAAGTCCGAGGAGCGCCTGAAAGCCCTTGCCGGTATGAATGGTCTCAAGCTTCGACAGCCACCCGTTCGTGAAGTGGGCGAACTGGAGTTGAACTCGCTCACCCGCTACGCGCTCGAACTGGATTCGGCGGAGCCCGGCCGCGACCGCATTTTCCTCGATCTGCGGCGGAAGGATGGGAAATGGAGTGTCGAGAAACTTGTGCTGCCGCCCGCTCCAGGCGAACCAGTCCCACGTGCCGTACTCGTCGACGCACTCGGTATTTCCGATGCCTTCCTTCAAGCCGTGCTTCATCAGAATTTCGAGCTCGCCAAGGAGTTCGCCGATCCCGCCACGGTTTCCGACGCGAAGATCGCCGGACTCTGCATCCTGTTCGAGGAAGGCAACTACCGCCTTCGTCCTGAAAAGCCGCTGCGCTCCCTGATGAACCGCCCGGAAGCCGCAGGATTCCTCGCCAATGTCGAAACCACCGATGGCACTGCCGCTGCCGAATTCTCCCTGATGCTTCGCCAGCCGCCGGGCGGTGGGAACTGGCGCGTTTCCGAGGTGAATCTCGACAAGCTCCTTGCCGACTACGCCAAACGCTTCGCGGGTGGTGATGTCTACTTCAGTCCGCTGGTAAAGAATCCCAAGGGCGGTGATACCCTCGTACTCTACTTTGACTTCGATCAGGACCAGGTCGGAGAGCGTACCCGCCGCCAGCTCGATATTGTGGCGCAGATCCTCAAGACAGACGTCGGTAAGAAACTCACACTCAGTGGCCACACCGATGCCCTTGGCGAGGCCTCCTACAATGAGCGCCTTTCCTCCCGCCGGGCTGCTGTGGTGAAGGATTACCTCGCCGCCGCCGGAGTTGCGAAGTCCCAGATCATCACCGAAGGGAAGGGGATGAGTCAGCCGCGGCGTCCGAACTTCACCGAATCCGGTGCGGACAATCCCGAGGGCCGTCGTGTGAACCGCCGCACGGAAATCTATCTCGATTTCTAACAGAACACGAATGAAGACCTCCTCCAAAGAAGTCGCACTCACCGTGTCGGTTATTGCCCTTGGTTTGCTCAGCTGGTGGGTGAGCTCAACCTTGCTGTCGCATCAACATGGCACACCGGGATATTCGGATGCAAAGGCGGCCCCCTACATGCCTGCCAGCGGTTCTCCTGATTCCAGGCTCCACTTTCTCAGTCCCTGGCAGGTCGCCGGCACTCCCACAGCAACACGCTTCGATGCCCCGATGGGTTCGGCGGGCAGCGCACTCGTCTACAATGCCCAGAAATTCTGGGACATGAATGAGGCACGTGGAGGCCACCACACAGGCGATGACTTGAACGGCATCGGCGGCATGAACACCGATCTCGGTGATCCGGTCTTCGCCACTGCGGATGGTCTTGTCGTCTATGCCGATGAACCGTCACCCGGCTGGGGAAACATCGTCATCGTCACCCACCGCACGATCAAAGGTGAAGTTCTCCATTCGATGTATGCACACCTCCACGAGATCAAGGTGAAGCCCGGTGAACTCGTCGCACGCGGTCAGAAAATCGCCACCGTCGGTACCGCAAACGGCTATTACCCGGCGCATCTCCATTTTGAAATGCGCGCCAGTGACAGCATCGACGTCGGAGCAGGCTACGCGGCAAATCCGCTCAACCATCTTGACCCAATGAAGACCGTGGCCGACCTCCGGAACGCCGCAGCGGATGCGCTTTCGCCATCACCATTGGCAATCGCATCGAAAGAAAAATAAGTGCTGCCAGGGAATCCGCGGCAAGCCCGGACAAACTACCGTTGCTCCGATCAAGGCCTGGCGGGGTTCGCCTGCCGAACTTCCACGGCCCCTGACAGCGGCGGAAGCAAACAGCGTCCGCCGTAAGGATGCAACCCCGTTTTCCACCTCAAACGATCAGCATGCAGTCGCCATAACTGTAAAAGCGGTAACGCGCCTCCACCGCTTTCGCATAGGCTTCCAAGACCAATTCCCTCCCGGCGAAGGCGCTGACCAGCATGATCAGCGTGCTCTCGGGCAGGTGGAAATTCGTCAACAGGCCGCCCACCACGCCGAACCGATAGGGTGGATGGATGAAAATGTCCGTCTCACCCCGGTGCTCTCTCTCTTCAATCCGCAATCTGCAATCCGCAATCCGCAATCGAAGCGCTTCCAACACCCGGGTGACCGTCGTCCCCACTGCGACCACCCGCTTTGCCGCGTTGATCCGCTTTGCCGTGGCTTCCGATAAAATGTAGCGCTCCGAGTGCATGACGTGTTCCTCAAGACGCTCCACCTGCACCGGACGAAAGGTACCCACGCCAACATGCAGCGTCAGGAAATCGTGTGGCAGCCGATCCAGAAGCTCGGGAGTGAAGTGCAATCCGGCGGTCGGCGCGGCGATCGCACCCTCTTGCTTGGCGAAGACGGTCTGATACCGCTCACGGTCGGAAAGCTCGTCATCACGCCCCATGTAATGCGGCAGCGCAAGGTGCCCGTGCTTGTCGAGATCCACCAGTGCCTCCCAACGGATCAGCCGATCGCCGTTCTCAAAAATTTCTACTACAGTTCCAGTAATTCCCCCGACCACCACCGATCTGCCCGGCTTCATTTTCTTTCCCGGTCTCACGAGGCAGCGCCAGTCGAGCGGAGACAAGCGGTCCAGACACAGCAGCTCGATCGACCCGTCATCCGAAAACACCCGCGCCGGGATCACCCGCGTATCATTCAGGACCAGCAGATCCCCGGGCTGCATGTAGGACTCGAAGTCCGTGAAGTTGCGGTGCTCGATCACACCTGAATCCCGATGGATCACCATCATCCGTGAAGCCGTTCGTTCATCCAGCGGCCTGGAGGCGATCAGCTCCGGCGGCAGGTGGTAATTGAAATCCTTGGTCAGCAGTGCCATCGCCATTTCCCCTATGCTTCCATCAGCATTTGCTCAAGCCTCTCAACCGGCTTTCCCCAGATCCGAACCAGAGTGCGTCTGCCAATGCCGGCGCTTTGTTCGGTGGCGAGCAACAGCCGCGTGCCATCGCGCTCCACATCCCAGCGATCCGTTTCGCCCGAGGATCGCCAGCCCTCGGCGAGGAGGTGCTTCAGGAAATCCTCGCGCGTTCTGCCAACTTCGGACCACAGAACAAACTCCTGCAATGCCTCGCTCTCGGGAGTTCCAACAGCTCGAGGTGAAGAAGCGACAAAGCTCCGCCGCCTGGCCCAGGAACGGACACGCGGTTGCAGCCAGATGACAATCTCCAACAGAATTCTCGCAAGTGATGAATCGAATCGCGGCTCGATCCCACGCAAGGGCATCATGCCGGAAACGACCGACTGATAGCCCGCCATCCCCATCGGTCCGTGGTAAATCACCGAACCACCCGTTGCGCGCAAGGGGCCGCCGTTGTAAACGAAGCCAGTCCAGATCGCATCGCCACCTGGAGTGAAACGCTGCGGGTGCTTTCCTAACAGAAGCCTCTCCGCCTCTCCGTAACCACGCTGCTGCCTGAGAAAGGTCCGCAGGGATGGACGCCGCCAGTGCCAGACAAACGCGCCCGGTGCAAAGCCGAGCCGATGTCCGGCCTGCCGCAGTCGCCAACAGAAGTCGACGTCGTCGCCCGCCGTTTGAAAAATGGGATCAAAGCCACCGATTTCATCAAAGGCCTTCCTTGTCACCGCCAGATTGCAGCCAGGCAAATGTTCGGCCTCCTCATCATCCAGCATCACATGGCTTGGCGCACCCGGTGCCGCGGACACCACGGCTTCCACCAGGGATCGCGCCGGAGGAGGGAGGTTCGGCCCGCCAACTGCCGAGAAACGCCCCTCTGAAAAGATACGTTGCATCCGCGTCAGCCACTCGCGATCCGGTTCGCAGTCGTCATCCGTGAAGGCTAGAACCCCTCCGACTGCTGAGGAAGCACCGGCATTGCGCGCCACGCTCAGGCCTCCGGGACGCAGCTGGATCAGCTGCACCCAAGGGAAATTTCCAGCAACTACATCCGCCGTACCATCAACCGATCCATCGTCGACGACGATCGTCTCGAAATCCGCACCACTCATGCTTTGTATTGCACGAAGGCAGTTGCCAATGCGGTCCGCGCCATTTCGGGTGCAGACGATGACAGAGAAGTGGATCCTGGATTGGGGATCGGGGATCGGGGCTTTTGAGACAGCGGCAAGCGCCGGCTTCGGCTGGCCGTTGCGATCGATGAGTCCGAAGTCCCAGTCGAGCATCAGTTTCTCACCATTCTGCCAGCGGTCGCTCCAGGCATAGATCGTGAAGCCAGCGGCTTCCTCTTCCTTGGCCGCACGACCCGCCCAGACAAGTGTCTCCGCCTGGGCGTCGAGTCCGTTGCGTCGCGAATCGAGCCCGAACTCCGAGATCATCACCGGGCGATCACCCGCGATGTGGTGCAGACGGCGAAGGTAACGGCGAAGGGCGGTTTCGTTCTCCAGGTAGACATTGAAGGCGGTGAAGTCCGCGTTTTCAGGTTCGAGAAACTCGGTGCTCGGATAGTTTCCGTAGGCGAAGAGAAGCTCGGGCGCGAGGCTACGGCCAAGATCGATCAGTGATTCGATCACTTCACGAACCTTCGCGGGTCCGATCCACCGCACCACATCGGTCGGGATCTCATTGCCGACATACACGCCCGCCAGTGCCGGATGATGGCGGGTCTTTCGCAGCGCCTCCGCCAGTGAAACCCTCGCGCCGCTCAGATGCCTGGGCTCGCGGATGAAGTCCATGCCACCCGCCCACTTCAACCCACCGAACACCCACAACCCATGCTTCATGGCGGCATCGAGCAAGGCTTGTCCCGGCATATCGAACAGCCGTAGCGCCCGGAAACCCGCCGCTGCGATGCGGGTGAAATCCTCGTCGAACGATTCCGGCCACCCGCCGGGAAATGGCCCGTAGGTCACCGCCCGGAGATGGACGCGATCCTCCCCGGCGCGGAAAAACTTTCCATCGGTCCGAAGGGGTTGCATCGGCGGAAAGGTAGGGCGGGCAGAGCCACCGGAGCAAACCTTCACTTCAGCGGATCGGCCAAATGGGTCGGCTCCAAACTTTTCCGCAACTTTGTGGAAACCTTTGGAGGTGAATCCTTCTGAAGGGAATGGAACCATCCAAACCCCCTGTCAAAATCATGAAACGAATCCCCATGCTGGCCAGCGTTCTGGCCACCCTCGCTGCAGGAGCTCCGCTGCTGTCAGCCCAGAATCGAAACACCGTCCCACTCTTCAATGTGGCGAGCGGCGCGGGCACCACCGAAGTCTGTGCCTCCGGCGATTATGCCTATCAGGCACGGGGCATCGCGGGTGTCTCGGTCGTCAGGATTTCCGGAGCTGGAGCCCCCGCTTACGTTGGAAGCATCCAGCCGTACCAGGGCATCGGCAACACTGACATCCAGGACGTCGAGGCAGTGGGAAACATCCTCTACGTCGGAAATGAAGTCCCGAACAACAGTGCCACGCCACACACCGGCCTGTTCATGTATGACCTCGTCGCGAATCCAGTGAACCCTCCGCTCGTCGGCACCATCACCTGGGGAGCCGGTCCGGGGTTCCATCTCGGCGCCAGCCTGCACAACTTCTGCATCGATGTCTCCGCTGGCCGCACCTACGCCTACATCGCTTCCGCCATCAGTAATGCCGTCGAGGTCTTTGACGTCACCAATCCCGCGCTGCCAGAATACAAGGACGCGCTTCGTCCTCCGGCCGGTGCCTATGGGCTTGTTTGGGGCTCCGTGCACGATGTGACCGTGCGGAACGGAGTCTGCGTCTCCACCTGGCTGGATGGAGGCTTCGCCATCCATGACGTCAGCAACATCGCGGCCAGTCACATCGACTTCCAGCTTGAGGAACTCGTCAGCGCCACCTCGTTGCTCAACCACACCAAGTATGCCAATGCCAACACCTACCATGCTGCGATCTCCGAGGATGGCCAGTGGCTGGTCACCACCGACGGCCGCAGCACCATCGGCTGCCGCACCTGGAACCTTGGCAGCATCACCTCGCCAACGGTCGCGCTGATCCAGACCTCACAGTTTACAAGTCCCACCGGCACCGTGATCCACAGCGCGGAGATCCAGGGCAAGTACGTCTATGTTTCCAACTTCATGGACGGCTGCCGCATTCTCGAACTCACCCCAGCGGGACTGCTTCGCGAGGTGGGTCGTTATGACACCACACCGACCACCGGCGGCACCGGTTACAACGGCGTCTGGAGTGTGTGCCTCACCGGAGAAAAGGTTTTGCTTTCCGACACCGTTCAGGGGCTCTTCGCAGTTGATTTCCGCGACACCATCGCTGTGACCACCGCCGACTGGAAGCGCGGCGCCGGCACGCTCACGATCGAGTCCACCAGCACCGCTTCGCCAAGCGTTGCCCTGGAAGTGACGGGTTTCGGCCCCATGATCTGGAATGCGAATCTCGGGAAATACCGCCTCGTCGTCAGTGGCGTGAGCAGCAACCCCGGAACGATCACCGTGACCTCGGACCTCGGTGGCAGCCAGACCTCCTCGGTCAGGAAGAGATAGCCTGATCGCGCTTGTGACATGACATCCCCCCAAAAGGCCGCCGGTGACCCCGGCGGCTTTTCCGTTTCATCACCCCAAGGATTCGATTGCTTCCACTGTTGGGTGGACGATAAACAGGCATGCGACAGGATCTGCTGCAAAACCCGGTCTTCGGCATGGCCGCCACCCAGTTCGACCGCGTGGCCGACTTTCTCGATCTCAGCGAGGAGCTTCGCGAGCGCTGCAAGTGGCCGAAGCGTCTCATCAGCGTCACGGTGCCGGTCAGGCTCGACTCCGGCGAGGTGAAGGTCTTCTTCGCCCACCGCGTGCAACATCATCTGACGCGCGGCCCGGTGAAAGGCGGGCTGCGTTACCACCCGGCGGTCGATCTGGGTGAGGTCGCCGCGCTGGCGATGTGGATGAACTGGAAATGCGCGCTCATGGACCTTCCCTACGGAGGCGGAAAGGGCGGCATCGCCTGTGATCCACGCAGTATGAGCAGCGGCGAGCTCGAACGGATGACCCGCCGCTTCACCATGGAAATCCTGCCTTTCATTGGTCCGGAAATCGACGTGATGGCTCCGGATATGGGAACCAACGAGCAGACGATGGCGTGGATCGTCGACACCTACTCGACCCATCAAGGTTACTTCGTTCCCTCCATTGTCACCGGCAAGCCACTTACGCTTCAAGGCTCCGCTGGACGCACCCAAGCAACGGGTCATGGTGTGGCCTTCCTTGCCTCCAGCGCGCTGCACAAGCAGAACCTATCTGTCGAAGGAGCCACTGCCGTGATCCAGGGATTCGGAAACGTCGGCTCGTACACCGCCAGCACCATGGCCAGTTACGGGATCAAGGTCTGCGGCATTTCGGATGTGAACGGGGCGATCTGGAATGACAACGGTCTCGACGTTTATCAGCTCAAGGAACACGTCGCGAAAACCGGCAGCATCATCGGCTTCGCAGAGTCGGAGGCCATCGCGCCCGATGAGCTCCTCTGCCAGCCCTGTGATGTCCTCGCACCGGCGGCGCTTGACCGTGTGATCACTGGAGAAAACGCCGGGAAACTGCGCTGCAAAATTCTGGCCGAAGGTGCCAACGGACCGACCACCCCCGAGGCCGACGCCATTCTCGACGCCCGCGGCGACATCTTCGTCATCCCCGACATTCTCTGCAACGCGGGCGGTGTGACTGTCTCGTATTTCGAATGGGTCCAAAACCTCCAGCGCTTCCAATGGACCGAGCGCGAGGTGCTCTCGAAGCTCGAAACCATGCTTCAGAAAACCTTCGAAAAGGTCCTCGCCTTCGCCACGAAGCACGGTGTCTCACAACGCGTTGCCGCACAATCCATCGCCATCAAGACCGTCGCCGACGCCAAGTCCCAGCGTGGCATGTTCCCATGAAACACCTCGTCTTCCATCAGACCGGCAAGCCCTCCGAGGTCCTCGCCTTGGAGTCGCTCGAACTTCCGCCACTCATTGACGGCGAGGTCCGCCTCCGTCTGCTCGCAGCACCAATCAATCCGGCCGATCTCAACACAATCGAAGGCACCTATGGCGTAAAACCCGCGCTCCCCGCCACTCCAGGAATCGAGGGAGTGGGGGAGGTGATCGAAAGTCGGGATCCATCTTTCGCTCCGGGCGATCACGCCATTTTCCTGCGCCGTTCCTCGACTTGGGCCACGCATGCGCAAGTCTCCGGCGACACACTTTTCAAGCTGCCGATCCTGGTCGACCCACTTCAAGCCGCGATGCTGAAAGTGAATCCCGCAACTGCCTGGCGGCTTCTAACAGGATTTAGGCAGCCGGAGCCCGGACACTGGATTGTCCAGAACGCGTCGAACTCCGGTGTGGGACGCTGCGTAATCCAGCTGGCAAAGACCCTGGGTATTCGTACGATGAACCTCGTAAGACGTCCGGAGCTTGCCGGGGAGTTGACTGCGCTGGGTGCCGATCAAGTCGTTACCGATGACGACGAGGGGCTCGATCACGCGAAAGACATCCTCGGCACGGAATGCGCGAAGCTGGCCTTCAATGCCGTCGGCGGCGACAGCGCACTGCGCTTGATGAATCTTCTAGGCGAGGGAGGCATCCATATCACCTACGGCGCGATGGGCCGCAGGCCGCTGACCATTCCGAACGGCCTCCTCATCTTCAAGGACCTCCAGTTCCGAGGCCTGTGGGTCTCGCGCTGGGTCGAGAATGCGCCTCCCGACGAGGTCGCGGCCGTCTATGGTTTTCTCGCGTCCGAAGTCGCGGCCGGCCGGCTTTTGCAGCCGGTGGATTCCACGTTCGCATTGGAGAACTTTACCGAGGCGATCACCCGATCCATTCAGAACGGTCGTGATGGCAAGGTGCTGTTGGTCCCAAGCCCACACTTGGCAGAATAAAATTCTCTCAGTTCATTGACTCAAATGTTACCGACCGAACGAGCCTGGTTGAACGTGATGAAACTTGGTTTGATTGTCAGCGCTTGTGGCTGGGGAATCTCATTCTTTTTCACCTTTGCTCCGTGGCAGGCCGCAGTGAATCAGCTCTATGATATGGGAGCCGAGCGCATTCAATATGATCCCTTGTTGGACTATTGGCTGAGGATGGCTTCATCCGCTTTTGGATGCATCGGCATCGGTTCGGCGCTGGCCTGTTTGCGCCCCAACAAGTTCGAGGGACTCATCAAGTTGTTGGGCCCCTTTCACTTTTTTATCGGCACCACCTTGATCGTGGCGGCTGTTCGCAATCATCTCACACCGAGTCTTCACCCGACCTTCATCCCCGACATCATCTTCTGTTTTCTCGCGGGCTTGCTGATCCAGGTTCCCTTGTTGAAGGCGGGGCGGAAGTAGTAACAGGTTGGCAAACTTTTGCTACTTCATCGCCTCTTTGCACCAGGCGAGGGCCATCAGCGCATAGCCGGTGCCGTAGGGCTGGTGATAGCTGTAGAGCGGATAGTCCCACCACGAGCCGTCCTTCTGCTGGCGGATCAGAATGAGCGCGGCCAGACGTTTCGCGTAGGCCGCCTGCTTGTCCTTCGGCAGCATCTTGGCGGATTCGGTGAAGTAGTAGATGCCGTAGTAGTAAAAGTAGCCGGCGATCTGGAACGGCCCTTCATGCGGCACGGGGCGCTCGCGGGTCATGTCGAGAAAGCCCTGGCGATCGAGAAAGCGCTCTGCCCATTGATCGAGCACCTCGTCGGTGATCCGCTTTTCCCCGAACACCCTCAGCGCCGCGTTGCAGGCCTGAGAGCGGGAAAGTGAACCTGCGGGGCGATTGATCGGCGCGCGCGGGGCCATGACGTGCTTGTCCGAATAGACGTAGGAAAAATCCGGCGTGCGCTGGCGTCCGAGCATGGCGACGGAGTGGGCGACAAGCTTTTCATCGAGCTTCACTCCCATCACCCGGCGCGCTTCCTCCAACGCGAGAAGTACGGTAGCCGTCGTAAATGAAGTGGGGAGCCCGGAGGGTTTCTGCGTGGCGAGTCCGTCATAGATGTCAAGATAGCCCCAGCCGCCGTTGACATCCTCGTAACGGTTGACGAGCTCGACCTGTTCCTGAGCGAGCCGGAGCCATTCCGCTTTCTTGGCGGGATCGGTTTCCAGCTTCCAGTATCGGGTGATCGCGCGGAGCCCGTAAGCGTGCCCCCAGACGTTGTAGGTGGTGGTTTGTTCGGCCCGACGCAGCTTCGGAAGCTCCGAAGCCAGCCAGGTGGCGGCCTTGGCGAGGGAGGCCTGCACTTCTGGCCGCGGATCGTTGCTATCGAGCATGCCCGAAATGGCGAGGCCGGTGGCACCGGCCTTGTAGGCGTGGTGGGCTCCGGGAATCGGGGCGTAGATGTTGAGGTCCTTGGTTAGCGTCGGATTGCCCCACGAGCCGTTCGGATTCTGAAAGCCGACAAGGAAGTCGATGCCGCGCTTGATCGAGGCATCGACACTCGCGGGCGTGACCTCGACCGCTTTCGATTCTTCGAAAGCCTGCGCCGCGAGGGCCAGCAGTCCGGAAATGACGAGAGTGCGGATCACGGCGTGACGATGACTTGACCGGCCTCAAGACCGGAAAGGATTTCGACGAGTTCGCCGGAAACCCGCCCGCGCTTCACGGCGTGGGGCCCGGTTTTTCCATCGGCCAGCTTCAGGGTGACCGACCAGCCGTCCTTCGTGGCACGCAGGGCGGCGGCAGGAATGGCGAGGGCGGTAGGGTTTTCGTACGAGATCAATCGTACTTGGGCGGTGGTTCCCGGGGCGGGAGATGCGTTGGCCGGCCAGCTCGCGGCAATGTCGATGCGGTAGCGTCCGTCGATTCCCGGAGCGGTCGCGATCTTTCCGACCTTGGATGGAATGATGATGTCCTCCCGGCCAGGCGCGAGTGCGATGCCCGTGCTGTCAGCAGGCAGGGATGTGGCGGTGCCCTCATCGGTGAAGGCCACCAGCCCCATGGGGACACTGGAGGAAATGAAAGTGGCGAACGTCTTTTTCGCAGTGACCAGTCCTGAGGGAACCAGGGTCTTCACGCCCTCCCCTGTGGTCCACCGACCGTCCTCAATCGCTCCATGGTAGAACCAGCCGTCGCCCGGAGCTTTGATGGGATCGACCAGTTTGCGGTCGGCGGTGAGTTTCACGAAGTCGTCCTTTTGCCTCGCGAGCGCGATCCGGGTGCTGGCGAGCTCGATTTCCTTCAGGTTGAGCTGCCTTGGAAGCTCGGACTCAGCCTTGGCGAGAGCCAGTGCGGAGCTCTTTGCGGCGGAGTTGAGCTCTTCTGATTCACGCGGAATCTCTGTCCCAATTGTGCGCTTGTGATCGAGCTCCTCGGCTTTCAGGGCGAACTCGGCGGCGGCGACGGAATCGTGCTGGCGCTTGAGAATGATCTCCTCGGTTTCTTCAGTGAGGTCGTCAGCCTTGTACATTTTTTCCAGCTGACGGAGCTCCTCTTTTTCGCCTTCAAGAGCGTGCTGGTAGCGCTTGAGCGTCTCCTCGGCGCGCTGCTCCTTGATCTTGCGGCTGGTGTCGTTGAAATAGGCGAGGTCTTCCGCCGCATTGCGGGCGGCCCGTTTCGTGGCATCCATCTTGAGCGGGAGTGATTCCTTCAGCCCCTTCAGCTCCACCTCGGTCTGACCGAGCGAGAGCGTGGCGGAATCGATGGCCCGCTTGCTGTCATCGAGCTTGCGGTCGATTGATTCCGTATCGAATTCGAGCAGGATCTCTCCAGCCTTGACCCGGCTGCCGTGAGGGAGGATCGACTTGATTTCGAAGCCGGCGACGGTCTCCGTATCGATGCGCAGAGGCATCGAGCTCGCAGGAAGAGCGGTGGTGGCGAGACTGCGTTCGATGGTGAACGGCTTCGTCTCGAGGGTCATTTCTCCGGCGAGGGAGATCGGAGCCGTGAGGATTGGCAGTAGGCAGGCAGAGGCTGGAATCAGGCGCATGGGCTAACGAAGTTCGGGTGGATAGCGGAGTCAGTCTTCGGCTTTGCCTTTTCTGGCGAGCCAGATGGGCTGGAAGCGGGGTTTTTTGGCTGCAGGAGAATCAGGCACCAGATGCTCGGCGACGTTGAAGCCGGCACGCTCGAGTGTCCGGGTGAGATTGACGCGTTGGCGGGGCGCGGTGATCGCGAGGATGCCGCCGGCCTGCAAGGCTTCGTAAGCGGCGGTGAGCCAACGGCGGTTCTCGACGACGGATTTTCCATCCGGTCCGATCGGCGCGGTGTCGGTGTGGACGATGATCGCGTGGAGGGTTCCGGCGTGGGAAACAAGTCCGCTGACCCCAACGTCCGCTTCGTGGGAAACGCGGGGATCGGTGCAGAAGGTTCCGTTAGGGAAAAATTTCCGCTGCCAGTCAACGAGGGAGGCGAGGGGTTCGGCGATGATCAGGTTGCCCTTCTTCTGAAGCAGTGCCTCCGAAGCACTGGCGAGGGCTTGGCCAAGCCCGAGTCCGGCGAACCAGATCATCGGCTGGCGCACGGGACGGAATGGCGCACAGGCGAGTCGGGCACATTCCTGCTCGGCGACTTTCGTGGTGGGTCCGGCGATCTGCTGTCCGCGCACGACGAGCGAGTGACGGCCATCGTGTTCCTGGAGTTCGAGAGGGGAGCCGTCTGCGAGAAGCGTGTTAGCGAGTGTGAGGCGTGGTTTCATGGCTCTTGAATGCTTGATTGCGGATGGGTGTGCGTAGTAAAAGCCTATTTGTATGTCCACAGATCCTTCACCACCCATGCCATCACCTGCCCCGGCGGGTGCAGATAAGAAACTCGTCGCAGGTCTCCTTGGGATTCTCGGCATCGTTTATGGAGGCTGGGGCATCCATAAATTTATCCTTGGTTACAAGAAGGAGGGAATCATTCAGCTGCTCCTTTGCTTTGCTTGCGGAATTGGTACCATCATTGGAATCATCGAAGGCATCATCTACCTTACGAAGTCGGACCAGGAATTCTCCGACACCTACATCACCGGCCGCAAGGGCTGGTTCTAATTTGGTGAGGATTGACCCTCTTCAAAAGAAGACCCCGGCCGCAAGGCCGGGGTCGTTCATTTGGGGTTTGGATGACGGGCACTCAAGGTGGCTCCGGCGTGAACCGGAGCCCGACCGCTTAGAGGGCGGCCTTGAGGGTGGACGAAGCCTTGAATCCAACCGTCTTGGAGGCGGCGATCTTCATGGACTCACCGGTCTTCGGGTTGCGACCCTGACGGGCGGCGCGCTTCTTCACCTCAAAGGTGCCGAATCCGATGATCTGGACTTTCTTGTCCTTGCCCTTGATACCCTTCACGAGGGCGGCAAGGACGGCGTCGAGGGACTCTTCAGCAGCACGCTTTGTGGCGTCTTTTCCGAGGGCGGATTGGATGGCTTCAACAAGTTCAGCTTTGTTCATGGCGAGGATGTTTGTGCGAACCCGGCTGATTCTTTGCAAGAGAAATCCTGACGAAAAATCCCTACGGGCGGCTTGACTTCCGGGTCGGGTGTCGTCCCTCGCAGCCCGACCGATCCAGTGTTTACAAGGGGCGACCGGGCATCTGCCTTGCTGTTAGGCTCTGTTAGAGTCATGGGGGATTGACCACAGGATCGAATGAAGGGAGAACGATTCCATGCCTGATGGAGCTCACGAGGAGATTGCCCGTTCGGTTTCCGCCGTGCTGGCGGCAGCCCGTGCGATGCCGCTCGCGGATGACATTGGACCAGAGCTCCAGCAGATACAAATGGCCGAGGCGCGCGGGTATTTCCTTCCGGATGAGGACGAATCCGTCCGACTACGGTATCTCCAGTACTTGGGTGCTCGCGCTGCCTTGCTGGAGATTCCTGTTTCCCTTGTTCCAGGGTCAGGTGGGAAGGACTGGATCAGCCGGTTGCCGGCCTTTATCACGGCCTTCGCGGCGGCGTGTGTGCTCGTGAGGGCGACGAGGTTCCTGACCGAACAGGCGATGGCACACCCGGTGCTGTGGAAGAAACTGGACGAGGAGGACCTGCGGATCGGGCTGCCACGAAAGACCTTCACGCGACTTTACCAATCCTCGGTCTCGCCGGAGTCGCTGGCAAGGTTCCGGGCGGCGGCGGATTTTTATCATGAGCACCGCAAGCAGATCGGCGGACTGTCGGATGACTCCGTCGTCGGTCCCGTAGTGGCGCTGCTTGGCGAAGAGGAGGCATTGATCGACCGACGCAAACGCGGGGCGGTCTGGCGGCATCTCGTTTACCGATGGTTCTCCTTCCGTCGCCGCCATCGGTCGGCCTGGCGGCAGGTGATGTTCGGGCTGTTCGAGGTGGGTGGATCGGCGATCGCGGACCTGCGGCAACCCGGAATCAAGCCGTCGGGCACGCCGAAACGACTCAGCGCACCCATTCGAGACGAGCTGCTGGCGACCCTCCGGCCCGGCGATGTGTGCGTGACCCGCCACGATGACGCCTTGAGCAATCTCTTCCTTCCGGGCTTCTGGCCGCATGCCACCCTTTATCTTGGGGGGGCCGAGGAGCGTTGCTACCTCGGAGTTGTTGTACCGCCGGAGATCGAGAAGCGGGCGAAAGGGCCGATCCGTTTCCTGGAATCCAAAAAGGACGGGGTCCGGTTCCGTCCGGCGGAGGAGACGCTGGCGGTGGATGCCTGCGTGGTGCTGAGGCCTTCACTGGAAAAAGCCGATCTGGCCCGGGCGATCGGACGGGCCATGGAGCATGAGGGGAAACTTTACGACTTCCTCTTCGATTTCCGCACCAGTGACCGCCTGGCCTGCACGGAGGTGATCTACCGCGGGTTTCATGGGATTGGCCCGGTGGCGTTCCGGCTGAAGGAGGTTTCCGGTCGGAAATGCCTTCCGGCGGAGGACCTGCTGGATCAGGCGCTGGCCTGTGGGTTCACGATCCACGCGACGACTGGCTTGGAGGGGGATTTGGTGCTTTACCAAGCGGCGGCGGAAAGGGCGTTTCAGGCGACCCGTTGAGCCGTTACAAACCGCCACAAGCCACGGAGTATCAGACCTTCCACGGGGCTTGTGAAATTTTTCACAAATAGGCCTTGCACCTCAGTCGGCCCCTCATTTAAGACCGCTGCGCCGTTTTCCACGCGCGGCCATTTCGAATGCGCTCATTCCTTTCCATCACCTCTCTCTGGCTCCTGGCACCCCTCGCTGCATTCGCGGGCGAAGAAGGCGGCCACCACGCACTGCCTCTGCATGCGGAAAAGGTGTTCGGCCTCAGCTGGGTCACGAACTCGATGGTGATGGTGTGGATCGCGGCGCTGCTGGTCATTCTTTTTGCGAAAGTCGCCACCCGCCAGATCTCTCTGATCCCCTCAGGCCTCCAGAACCTGGCCGAATGGTTGGTGGAAAGCCTCTACGATTTCCTTGAGGGAATCCTTGGCGCGCATCTGGTGAAGCGCACCTTCTGGTTTTTCGGGGGCGTGTTTGTCCTGATTCTCTTCACCAACTGGATCGGACTTCTTCCGGGTGTCGGCACGGTCAAATATGACGGCGTTCCGATCCTTCGTGGAGGAAACGCCGACCTCAACATGACTTCGGCGCTCTCGATCCTCTTCACCATCCTTTGGTTCTACTGGGCGCTGAGCGAAAACGGCCTCGGTGGCTTCCTGAAGCACATCTTCGCGCCGAAGGGTGAGTTCAAGGGCTTCATGAAGCTGTTCATGATCATCATCTTCTTCCTCGTCGGCGTGATTGAAGTGTTCTCGATCCTGCTCCGTCCAGTCGCTCTTTCCTTCCGACTTTTTGGCAACATCTACGCGGGTGAGAACATGCTGGAAACCATGATGAACATGGTGCCCAAGGGACTCGCCTTCCTCCCTGCCCTGCCCTTCTACTTCCTTGAACTCCTCGTCGGCCTGATCCAGGCCCTCGTGTTCATGCTCCTCACCTCGGTCTTCCTCAAGCTGATCTGCGATCACGGCGACGACCACAAGGAGGACCACGCCCACTGACCCCTTTCCCGCCCTGACCATGGCAAGCCTGTGGGGAGCGGAAACACCAACACAACACTACTGAAATGACCACCATCCTCGACCTCGCGCCGGTTCTCGGCGAACTCACCGGCAGCGTTCAGTCCGGTCTCGCCGCCATCGGTGCCGGCCTCGGCATCGGCCTCATCGGAGCCAAGGCTGCTGAAGCCACGGGCCGCAACCCAGGTGCTTCCGGCGCCATCCTGACGCTCTCCATCATTCTTGCAGCTCTCGTCGAAGGTGCCTTCTTCGTTGCCGCACTTGTGAAGTAATCGTTTCCGGAGCGGCGGGCACTCCCCGCCGCTCCACCCTTTCTTTCCGCTTTTCGCTTTCTTTCCAGCCTCCCTACGCCCCAGCGCCATGCTCGACCTCATCAACGTTCTCGCCGTCGCGACCGAACACGCGGAAGCCGTGACTTCCGGCAATCCAGCAGAGGCGATTGCCAAGGGTTTCCACTGGGAGCCGATGCTGTTTCTCGCCCAGTTCCTCAACATCGTGATCGTCCTCTTCGTCCTGAAGAAGTTCGCCTTCGGACCGATCACCGCGATGCTCGCCCAGCGCAAGGCCCGCATCGCCGAGGGTGAAGCCAAGCTCACCCAGATCCAGCAGCAGCTTGCCGATTCTGAAAAGAACACCGCCGCCGCCATCGCGAAGGCCAACGAAGAGGCCCAGCGCCTGGTGACCGAGGCCAAGGAAAGCGCCGCCATCCTTTCCGAGCGCAAGTCGCAGGAAGCCATCGCTTCCGCCCAGCAGATCCTCGCCAAGGCCGAGTCCGCCGCCAAGGCCGAGCGCGACCTTCTCAAAGCCGAGCTCAAGCGCGAGTTCGGACGCCTGGTCACCGCGACCACGGCCCAGGTCACCGGCAAGGTCCTGACTTCCGACGACCAGCAGCGCCTCAACGCCGAGGCCCTCACCAAGGTCGAAGCCTGATCCACGCCCCACTTCCCCTGACGCGCCATGAAAATCTCAAAGACCGCCGCCGCCGCCTCCCGCCGCATTTTCCGGCTTTGCCAGACCGGCGGTCGTTTGGATGAAACCAAGCTTTCCTCCGCGATCCGCAAGATCGCCGAGGCCAAGCCGCGCGACTATCGGGGTATCCTGCTTTCGCTCAAGCGCCTGATCCGTCTCGAAGTCGAGCGTCGCCAGGTGACCGTCGAAAGCGCCACCGAACTCGACAGTGCTTCACGCGAGCGCGTCACTTCCGGTCTGATTGCCAAGTACGGCAGCGACCTCTCCTTCTCCTACAAGGTCACTCCGGAACTCCTCGGTGGCCTCAAGGTCCGCGTCGGCAACGACGTCTGGGACGGCTCCGTGAAGGGCCGCATCGACCGCCTCGCCCAAGCCTTCTGACCTGGCACTACCGACCCCGCTTCAAACTTCTAACTTCTAACTGATTACTTCCAAATGAGCAGCATCCTTCAGGAACTGGAACAGGAAATCGCCAACGTCGCGACCTCCATCAACAAGAGCAATGTCGGCATCGTCCGCGAAGTCGGTGACGGCGTGGCCAAGGTGGAAGGCCTCTCCGACGTGATGCTCAATGAAATGATTGAGTTCCACAGCGGTGTGACCGGCATCGCGCTGAACCTTGAAGAAGGTGAAGTCGGCGTCGTGCTTCTCGGCAGCTACAACGCCATCAAGGAAGGCGACCAGTGCAGCACCACCGGCAAGCTCCTCTCGATTCCCGTCGGCCGCGCCGTTCTTGGCCGCGTGGTCAACGCCCTCGGCGCTCCGATCGACGGCAAGGGCGACATCGCCGCCTCCGCCTACTACCCGATGGAGAAGATCGCTCCGGGCATCATCAAGCGGAAATCCGTTTCCGTCCCCGTCCAGACCGGCATCATGTCGATCGACGCCATGATCCCGATCGGCCGCGGCCAACGCGAGCTCATCATCGGTGACCGCGCCACCGGCAAGACGACGATCGCCGTCGACACCATCATTTCCCAGGCTCAGCAGAACAAGGCCGCCGAACAGGGCAAGCTGCAGAACCACAAGCCGATGTATTGCATCTACGTCGCCATCGGCCAGAAGCTCTCGAACGTCGCCCGTATCCAGAAGACCCTCGAAGACGCGGGTGCCATGGAATACACCACGATCGTATCCGCCTCCGCCTCGGATGCGGCTGCGATGCAGTTCCTCGCCCCCTATGCCGGTTGCGCCATCGCCGAGTTCCTCATGGACGAAGGCCAGGACTGCCTCATCGTGTTCGATGACCTTTCCAAGCACGCCGTTGCCTTCCGCCAGGTGTCGCTGATCCTGAAGCGCCCGTCCGGCCGCGAAGCCTATCCGGGCGACGTGTTCTACCTTCACTCCCGGTTGCTGGAACGCTCCGCCCGTCTCACCGACGCGGCCGGTGGTGGTTCGCTCACCGCGCTTCCGATCATCGAGACGCAGGCTGGTGACGTGTCCGCCTACATTCCGACCAACGTGATTTCGATCACCGACGGCCAGATCTACCTCGAAACCGACCTCTTCTACCAAGGCATCCGCCCCGCCATCTCGGTGGGTCTCTCGGTGTCCCGCGTGGGTTCCGCCGCCCAGACGAAGACGATCAAGTCCGTCGCCGGCACGACCAAGCTCGACCTCGCCCAGTTCCGCGAACTCCAGGCCTTCGCCCAGTTCGGTTCGGACCTCGATGCCTCCACCAAGAAGAAGCTCGATCGCGGTGCCCGCATCGTGGAGCTCTTCAAGCAGAACCAGTACTCCCCGCTCGCGATGGAGATGGAGTGTATCTACCTCTTCGCGATGCAGAACGGCTACTTCGACGATGTCGCCGTGACCGACGTGAAGCGCTTCCAGGCCGCCCTTGGTGAATACTTCGACAGCCGCAAGACCGAGCTCCTCGACAAGATCCGCAACGAAAAGCCGGACCTCAAGAAGGACGCCACCATGGTCGCCGCCGTCAAGCAGGCCATCGAGGACTTCAAGACCTCCTGGAAGTGAGTTCAAAGAGGTAAATCGTGAATGGTGAATTGTAAGTCGTAAAGATCACCCGCTCCTGCCGTTCACGCTTATTCCACGATTTACCATTCACCACTAACGATTCACGACTTCCACCCATGGCCAACCTCCGCGACATCCGCCGACGCATCAAGTCGGTCAAGAACACCGCCCAGATCACCAGGGCGATGCAGCTTGTCGCTGCCGCCAAGATGAAGAAGGCGCAGGACCAGGCGATCGCCGGGCGTGATTATGCCAAGCAGCTCAAGGAAGTCCTCGTCAACCTCAAGGAGAACGTCGGCGACGACGCCAACCCGCTTCTCGTGAAGCGCGACGGCGACCGTGAGCTCGTGCTTGTCATCTCGACCGACAAGGGCCTTTGCGGCGCGCTCAACACCAACGTCTTCAAGAAGCTTCGCGCCAACGCGTCGCCAACCGCTGACTTCGTGACCGTGGGCCGCAAGCTCCGCGCCACTCTTGGCAAGATGGGCCGCAACCTGATCGCTGACTTCGATGTGAAGGATCCGGTTCCTTTCGCCGAAGCCCGTCCGATCGCCAAGTTTCTGACGAAGCAGTTTCTCGACGGCAAGTATGACAAGATCAGCGTTGTCTTCGCGAACTTCATCAACACCCTGACCCAGGAGCCGACCCTCCATCAGCTTCTGCCCATCGATGCCGGTGGTCTTGGCGAGGAGCAGGCCTATGAAGGCATGGGCAATGGCGATCACGGCAAGGCCGACAAGGCCGCCGCGCTCTCGAAGGACTATCTCTTCGAGCCGAATCCGGCGGAAGTGCTCGGCACCCTCCTGCCGCTCTACATCAATTTCCAGATCTACCAGATGCTCGTCGAGTCCCGCGCCTCCGAGCACTCCGCGCGAATGGTCGCCATGAAGGCCGCCACCGACAACGCGAAGAAGTTCATCAAGGAGCTCACGCTCGAATACAACAAGCTCCGCCAGGCCGCCATCACCTCCGAGCTTCTCGAAATCACCACCGCCATGAAGGCGATGGAATAAGGATCAAGTTGGCAGTTTTCAGTGTTCAGTAAGAAAGAACCCGGAAGCCGCCCACCCCTCGTCTGCCCCTTTAAACTGAACACTTCAAACTGAACACTTCTGCCATGAGCAACACCGGAACCATCGTCCAGGTCATTGGCGCCGTCATTGACGCCGATTTCTCGAAAGCCACCAAGCTTCCCGAGATCTACAACGCGCTTGAAATCCAATACGTCCTGAACGGCGTCGACACGAAGCTCGTGCTCGAAGTCCAGCAGCACCTCGGTGACGGCTGGGTCCGCGCGGTGGCCATGTCCACTTCCGACGGTCTCCGCCGCGGCATGACCCTCCTCGACACCGGCAAGGCCATCGCCGTGCCAGTCGGCAAGCAGGTCCTTGGTCGTATCTTCAACGTCACCGGTGACCTCGTGGACGAAAACGTGCCGCTCGCCAATCCCGAGCACCGCTCGCCGATCCATCGCGCCGCGCCGCTCCTCACCGAGCAGTCCGTCACCACCGAGATCCTTCCAACCGGCATCAAGGTCATCGACCTCATCTGCCCGCTCCTCAAGGGCGGCAAAGGTGGAATGTTCGGGGGTGCCGGCGTCGGCAAGACCGTCGTCATCATGGAGCTCATCAACAACATCGCACTCGGCCACGGTGGTTTCTCCGTGTTCGCCGGTGTCGGTGAGCGCACCCGTGAAGGTAACGACCTTTACTGGGAAATGATCGAGTCCGGCGTTATCGCCACCGAAAAGGACGAAAAGGGTCACGTGAAACTCGACGACAAGGGCAACCCGGTCCTCGCAGAAGGTTCAAAGGTCGCCCTTTGCTACGGCCAAATGAACGAGCCTCCAGGTGCCCGTCTCCGCGTGGCGCTTTCCGCCCTGACCATGGCCGAGCACTTCCGTGACGAGGACAACCAGGACGTGCTTCTGTTCGTCGACAACATCTTCCGTTTCTCCCAGGCCGGTTCCGAAGTGTCCGCGCTTCTCGGACGCACGCCGTCCGCCGTGGGTTACCAGCCGACCCTCTCCGAGGAAATGGCCACCCTCCAGGAGCGAATCACCTCCACCAACAAGGGTTCGATCACCTCCATCCAGGCCGTTTACGTGCCTGCGGACGACTTGACCGACCCCGCTCCCGCCAACACCTTCGCTCACCTTGACGCGACGGTCGTGCTTGAGCGTTCGCTTGCTGAGCAGGCGCTCTTCCCGGCCGTGGACCCGCTCGCCTCCACCTCCAAGGCGCTTGCCCCGGAAGTCGTCGGCGAAGAGCACTACCGCGTCGCCCGTGGCGTCCAGATGGTGCTTCAGCGCTACAAGGACCTTCAGGACATCATCGCCATTCTCGGCATGGACGAACTGTCCGACACCGACAAGCTGACCGTGTTCCGCGCCCGTAAGATCCAGCGCTTCCTCACCCAGCCTTTCCACGTGGCCGAAATTTTCACCAACGTCTCCGGCGTGCTCTGCTCGATCGAGGAAACCGTCCGCGGTTTCGCCGAAATCCTCGACGGCAAGTGGGACGACGTTCCGGAAGGCAACTTCTACATGAAGGGTGGCATCGACTCCGTGTCGCGTGACTGAGCCGAAGTTTGTTAGTGTTCAGTGTTCAGTTTTCAGGAAAGACTTCCGAAGCTGGGCCTCTTCACTGAAAGCTTCAAACTTCCAACTGAAAACTTCCACCCATGTCCCTCCAACTCGAAATCGTCACTCCGGAGAAGAAGGTGTTCTCGGATACCGTCGAGAACGTCTACCTCCCCGGCACCGACGGTGAGCTTGGCATTCTGGAGGCGCACGCGTCCCTGGTCAGCGGGCTGAAGCCCGGCGAACTGCGCTATCAAAAGGGTGGGCAGACCATCACGCTTGCGCTCGGCTCGGGCTTCGCGGAAGTGACTGGCCACAAGGTTGTCGTTTTGACCGATTCCGCGCTTGGCTCGGATGAGATCGACGAGGCCAAGGCCGAAGCCGCCATCCACCGCGCCGAAGAGGCCCTCAAGTCCGTCGACCACAGCGTCGACGCCGAAGAGGTCGCCCACCTTCAGGCCGTGATCGCCAAGTCACTCGCCCAGTTGAAGCTGAAGCGTCGCCATCACTGAAGGCGTTCTTCAACGATTCTCAAAAAGCCATCGGAGGGATCCGGTGGCTTTTTTTGCGTCTACCTCCCTCTTTCGGGGGGATTTCTTGATTGGGCTTATGGAGGAGGTTTCCTAGGCTTTCGGCATGGAAAACCAACCTCTTCGCATCGGTCTCTTTGGAATCGGTCTGGATGCCTACTGGCCGCAGTTCGCCGGCTTGAAGGAACGCTTGGAAGACTATGTCGCCCGTGTGGCTGGAAAACTGGAGCGCCCCGGAGTCGAGGTGGTGAACCTTGGCCTGGTCGACAATCCGGATCGCGCCTACGCCGCCGGTCGGGAGTTCCGTCAGGCGGATGTGGATCTCATTTTCCTCTACGTGACGACCTACGCGCTGTCCTCGACCGTGCTGCCGGTGGTCCGCCGCGCGAATGTGCCGGTGATCGTGTTGAACCTCGCACCAGAGCCGTCGATCGACTACGCGGCCTTCAATGCCCTGGGCGACCGCACGAAGATGACC
Source organism: Luteolibacter sp. (assembly GCA_031411755.1). Taxonomy (GTDB): domain Bacteria; phylum Verrucomicrobiota; class Verrucomicrobiia; order Verrucomicrobiales; family Akkermansiaceae; genus Luteolibacter. The sequence goes on from JANOBS010000125.1 coordinate 51,757, forward strand.
GGCGAGTGGTTGTCCTATTGCTCAGCCTGCCCGGTGCCGGAAATCGCGAATGTCTTCCAGCGTGCGGGCATCAAGTTCCATCAGATCACCGGCGTGCTCGAGAACGATCCCGAGTGCTGGTCAGAAATCGATGCCTGGGTGGAAGCGGCCAAGGTGGCTTCGGGCATGAATGGCAACCGCCTCGGGCTGATGGGCCACTACTACAGCGGCATGCTCGACATCTACTCGGACGTCACTCTCCAGTGCGCCACCTTCGGCACCCACATCGAAATCCTCGAGGTCGATGAACTCGCTGCCCGTCGTCGTGAGGTCGGCGACGACGCCATCCAGACTCGCCTCGCCGAGTTCCAGGAGCTTTTCGATGTCCAGTCGGATTGCCCGCAGGAGGATCTCGCCGAGGCCGCGCGCACCTCGGTGGCGCTCGACCAACTCGCGGCGGACTACCGCCTTGGCTCGATGGCCTACTTTTACAAGGGCACCGGCGTGAAGGAAAACGAGGACACGCTTTCCTCGATCATCCTCGGCACCTCGCTTCTAACAGCCCGCGGGATTCCGGTGGCTGGCGAGTATGAGGTGAAGAACGTGCAGGCGATGAAGATCATGGATCTCTTCGGCGCAGGTGGTTCGTTCACCGAGTACTACGCCATGGACTTCAACGACGACGTCGTCCTGATGGGCCACGATGGTCCTGGCCACATCGCGATCGCCGAGGGCAAGACCAAGGTCCGACCGCTCAAGGTCTATCACGGCAAGGTCGGCAAGGGCGTGTCCGTCGAGATGGCGGTCAAACACGGCCCCGTGACCCTGCTTTCGATCATCGAGCGACCCGGCGGAAAATTGGCGCTGCTCTTCGCCGAGGGCGAATCCGTTGCCGGCCCCATCCTTGAGATCGGAAACACCAACAGCCGCTATCGCTTCGCCTGTGGCGCGCGCGAGTTCGTCAACCGCTGGAACTCGCACGGACCCGCCCACCACTGTGCGGTCGGCGTCGGACACCTGGCGGAGAAGCTCACCAAGCTGGGCGAGCTTTTAGGCCTGGAGTCGATCCGGGTGGTGTGAGGGAAAATGACGAATGAAGAATTTCCGAATGACGAAATCTGATCTCTTCTCTGCCTGACCCCCAGCCCCTGGATCCTGGCCCCTTAATCTTCCTCTTCCTCGTCAATCTCAGACAGGGCCTCGATGTAATACTCACCGGCTTGATGGACGATGTCGGCAAGGGTCTTCGCAGGATCACGACCGGCAGCCATTTCGGCTTCGATGAAAACACGCATGTCCTCCGGGGCGATCGAGTGGCCGGTGCCATTGCCTTCCTCGTCGAACTCATAAAGCCCGACGGGCGTGCCAGTGTGGAGCACGAAGGCGCGATCAACACCGTCGTCGCAGATCAGGAATTTCGGAAGAGCCATGCCGACACCTTGCGACGTCGCCCGGAGACTGACCAGACGATTTCGGATCAACCTTCGCAGGCGCGTCGCAGGAACTTATTTGCCTCTGAGACTCCTCACCAACCGTCCCAGCTCAGGCCGCTTTTCAACTTCTGACGATGACCACGCGATCACATACTGATCCGCGTATTCCGACAGTTTCGGCAGCGCCACGGATACAAACCCTGGAGGGAAGCGACTCTCCAGATCCTTTGGGACGAAGCCCCCCAACTGGAACTCCTGCATGCCATCGAGTAACTGGGTCCACGAACTGAACTCGGCCGCGACGTCCAGTTCAACGGCAGCTTCGAGGCACCTCTCCTTGAGGAAGTCGGAGAAACGCACGTCTCCCTCCAGCAGTAGAAGCGCCACCTTGGAAACATCCTTCCAGGTCCACTTGCGATGTGCGGCCGCAATCGCTGCCGGAAGCAACAGGCAGATGGGAATGGGCTTCATCGCGATGCTCATCAAGCCGGAGGGGCACCTGTCCTTCCTCAGAATTCCAAAGTCCACCCGCTTCGCCAGTAGCTCGGCCCGCGTCGCGCTGGAGGTCAGGTTCTTGAAGACCAGTCGAAGGCTTCCCCTCTCAATCCTAGAGGCCCATGGGATGAGGTAACTGCGGATCATTCTCTCTCCCGCTCCGAACACGACCGTTCGTCGTCCACTGCCAGCACCTTCACGCAGGGAGTCCAAGCCCCGCAGAAACTCGTCCACCTCACGAGCGATTCGCAGTGCCGCAGAAGTTGGTTTGATGGGAGTCGAAGAACGATCCAGCAGCTCGATCCCGAACCAACTCTCCAACTCAGCGATCTGCCGGCTGAATTGGCTCTGCTTGCTCGCATCACCGCCAGCCGCCCTCGTGATCCCTCCTTGGGAAACGATCGTTGAGAGGGTTTCCAGCCGGTCCAGCGACAGGCCTTTGAGCTTCAATCTCGTTCTCGACATGATTATTCAGTCATATCGCATGCAATTGGAGGGATTGCAAGAACAAGGGAAAATGGGTTTGCTTCGTTCATCAGCGCTCACGACCGGTCCCGAGAGGACATGAGCCCTCCAAGATGAGTTTCAAAATCCAATCGCCTGATCAAACCCCTGTTGCTACTTCCTTGTCCGACTCGAATGGTGAACCACTCCGAAGCCGACGCCCGCATCAATATCGACCAGCTCCTCCGGGCGGCCGATTGGGACCCTACGGACAAGCAGCAGGTCCGCACCGAGGTTCCGATCACCTTTTCGTCAGGCATCGATGCACCCTGGACGATGGAGCCCGAGTCGCTGCAGGACGCACCTCGAACCGGGCCAAAAAAGGCGGACTACGTGCTGCACGCGGCGGACGGCAAACCCCTCGCAGTCGTAGAAGCGAAAAAGAGCGCCATCGATCCCTATCGGGCGAAGGAGCAGGCACTTCGATACGCCGAAGAGATGGGTGCACCCTTCATCTTCCTCTCCAACGGTGAGGCGATCTACTTCTGGGACTACCGCAATGCTGATGCCCGTCCGGTCGCCACCTTCTTCTCCCGTCGCGATCTCGAACGCCTCCTCAACCAGTGTCGGAACAAGCAGGATCTCTCGGTGCTCCCCATCGAGGAGAACTACATCCGTGGCGGTGAGATTCGGTTTTTGCGCCCCTATCAGTCGGACTGCATGCGGGCCATGGACTCGGCCCTGCTTCTCGGGAAGCGCCGCTTCCTCATCGAGTTGCCCACAGGCACCGGAAAAACCGACCTAACCGTCCTTTACCTCAAGCGCCTGCTCGAAGCCGGGCACGCCGAGCGGGTCCTCTTCCTCGTCGATCGTGAATCTCTGGCGAAGCAGGCACTGGAAACGATCCAGGACCTCCTTCCCGGCTACTCCAGCTACTGGCTGAAGGCAGGCACCGCTCCCCAGCACAAGCAGATCACCGTCTGTCTCCTCCAGACGATGATGAGCCGCTACTCCTCGTTCACCGCCGGCTACTTCGATGTGGTTGTCACGGACGAGGCCCACCGCTCGATCTACGGAGCCTGGAGGCCCGCCTTGGAGCACTTCGATGCCTTCCACATGGGGCTGACGGCCACACCGGCCCAATACATCGAGCGGAACACCTACCAGTTCTACCACTGCGAGAACGATCAGCCGGACTTCTCCTATCCGATCGAGGACGCTTTCGAGAACCAATACCTCGTCCGCTACAAGTTCGCCGAAGGGATCACCCAGCTCCTGGCTGAGAGCTTCGAGGACAACGGCGAGGAATACAACCCGACCGAGTTCGAACGCCGCTGGACCAACCCTGCGACAAACGAACTCATGATGCGTGAGTTCGATCGCCTCGCTCACGAAAACTTCAAGAGCTTGGCCCCCGGTCTCACCGATCAGCAGGGACCGGGAAAGGCCATCGTCTTCGCCATCACCAAGAACCACGCCACCCGCCTGGCGAGGATCCTCAATGACCTCCACCCGGAGGCGAAAGGCCAGTATGCCGAGATCATCACCTCGGACGTCGCCGATCCCGAGGGCCTCATTCGCCGCTTCAAGCGTGAATCCTACCCGCGTGTGGCCGTCTCCGTCGGCATGCTCGACACCGGCTTCGACTGCCGGGAGGTCCTTCACCTTGTGATGTGTCGCCGGGTCCGCTCGCCGATCCTCTACCAGCAGATGCGTGGCCGTGGCACCCGCACCGCTCCCCACATCGGGAAAAGGGGCTTCGTCATCTACGATTTCTTCAAGAACCACGACCACTTCGGGGACACCGACGACCATCCCTTCACCGGCACCGGCATCGGCGGTGGTGGCGGAAAGCCTCCCGGCCCGGGTGGTGGCCCGCTGATTGAGCTCGATCTCGACGACCGCTGGCGCGAGCGCGTCACCTATGTCGAGGTCGGCCCCGAGGAGACCCGCATCGACAAGGCCGAATATCGCTCCCGCTGGGAGCAGACCATCCACGCCGCCCAGGCCTCCGATCCGGTCATCGCCAAGATCAAGGCAGGCGAGGATCTCACCGATGAGGAACAGGATTCGCTCTCCCTTCGGCTCAACGAGAACCAGAACTACTTCAACGAGGAAAACCTCCGCCACGCCTACAAGACCCCCGCTGGCACCATCATCGACTTCATCCGTGCCGCGCTCGGGCTCATCCGGGTGAAGTCCCGCGAGGAACAGATCGACGACAACTTCCGCGCCTGGCTCGTCTCCCACCAGTTCACCCCCGAGCAGGCCGGCTTCCTCTCCATGCTGAAAGCCCGTGGGCTCGCCAATGGCCACATTGAGCTATCCGAGCTTTTCGAGCCGCCCCTCATCCATTCCAATGCCCCGGAGAAGGCAAGCCAGCTCTTCGGCCCCGGCATCAAGGACATCGTGGCTGAAATGAACCTCTCCGTCTTCGAGGCTACCGCCTGACTCTCTTCCCGCCTTCAATCCTTCATGAATTCAGAAATCCGCCAGAAGCTCGATGCCATCACCAGCGTGATGTGGTCCGGTGGCCTGGCCAATCCCATCACCTACGTCGAGCAGCTCTCCTACCTGCTTTACCTGAAACTCCTCGACGAAGCGGAGAACCAGCACACCCAGGCCGAGCTGCTCGGCATCACGCTGGATCGGCCTACCCTCTTTCCCGCCCAAGCGAGGCGATACCGCTGGTCCGAGTGGCGCTTCAAGTCCGGCCGCGACCTGCTCGACTTCGTCAGTGACGAGGTCTTCCCCTACATGTCCTCCCTCGTCCGCGAGGCCCCGTCCGTGGCGACCTTCTTCGCCGACGCCCGCTTCCAGTTCGAGGACCCCCACGTCTTCAAGGAAGTCGTCGATATCCTGGACACCTTCCAGTTCGCCAAGCTCGGCCCGGACGTGAAGGGCGACATCTTCGAATACCAGCTCCTCAAGCTCCAGAATCAGGCCAAGTCCGACCTCGGCCAGTTCCGCACCCCGCGCCAGCTCCGCCAGTTCATGGTCCAGCTCGTCGATCCGGATCTGGGTGATGCGATCTATGACCCCGCCTGCGGCACCGGTGGCTTCCTTGTCGAGGCGCTGGACCACATCCTGGCGAAATACAGCAGCAGCACCCGCACCATCCCGATCTACGGCGAAGGCTGGGAGGAAGGGAAGGGCTTCTCCTCCGTCGAGCAGGCCCTGACGCAGATCCCGAATCTCCAGACCTACCAGCGCGGCATTGGCGATCGCCTGGCCAAGGATGACTGGCGGAAACTGGAGGCCTCACTCTTCGGTCATGACGTCTCCGGACAGATGATCCGCGTGGCCTTGATGAACCTCGTGCTTCATGGCGTGCCGAAGGCCCGCCTGCGTCGCGCCAACACCCTTTCCGAAACAGGCGGCCTCACCGAGGATGACAAGAACCGCCGCTACAAGGTCATCCTCGCCAATCCCCCCTTCGCCGGGCTCCTGCCAAAGGACTCCATCCGCTCCGATCTTCCGACGAACTCGAAGAAGAGCGAACTGCTCTTCCTCGCCATCATGATGGACTCCCTCGCCCCCGGAGGCCGCTGTGCCGTCGTGGTGCCGGAAGGCCTGCTCTTCGGCTCCACCGAGGCTCACGTCGATCTCCGCAAGAAACTCGTCGAGGACTTCAATCTCCACGCCGTCATCTCTCTGCCCGCCGGGGTCTTCAAGCCCTACGCAGGCGTCAAAACCTCCGTCCTCGTTTTCTCCCGTCCCACCCAAGGCGCATCCTCCACCGATCACCGATCACTCCCGCAAGGTCCTCTTCTACGAGATCAAGAACGACGGCTACGACCCCGACAAAGTCTCCGGCGGCGGCCGCGTCGAAACGCCCAACGAGAACAGCATTCCAGCCCTGCTCGATGCATGGGCAGTCTACAAAGCCAGCGGTTTTCAGACCCCGCCTGGCCCAGAGGCCAATACCTTGCTTAAAGCTGACATACCAGAGCCGGCCTGCTGGTGGGCTACCGTCGAACAAATTGCCGAGTCCGGCTACAATCTCGCCGCCAGTACATTTAAACCCATCCTGCCAACCGCGGTCAGTGCTGAGGATCCGTTAACGCTAATCGAGGAGCTTCTTGAAATTGAGAAAGCAATCATAGCGGGCCTCACAAGTCTTAAAAAAGCCGTTTCCGAGATTTAACGTGAACATTAAACCTCTCAAGCAGGTCCTTCATTCGGCCTCAATCTTCACTGATGGAGACTGGGTAGAGTCAAAAGACCAAGATCCGGAAGGAAATGTCAGATTGATTCAACTGGCAGATATTGGGGATGGAGTCTACATCAACAAATCGAATCGTTTTTTGACCTCCGATAAAGCAAAAGAACTACGGTGTACATTTCTTGAGGAAGGCGATGTCCTCATCGCTCGTATGCCTGATCCCTTAGGTCGGGCATGTATTTTCCCTGGCGATGAGAAACTTGCGGTTACAGTAGTGGACGTATGCGTTGTTCGGTCGGATGTGAGCGAACTACACCCACGTTATCTCATGCATTGGCTCAACTCACCTAGTTGCAAGCCGATGCTCCTTGCCAAAGCGACAGGTGCAACGCGTCAAAGAATCTCGCGCTCGAATCTCGGAAAAATCGGGATCCCAATTCCTGATTTTCTATCCGAACAACATCGCATTGTCGAGATCCTTGATCAAGCCGACAAACTTCGCCAACAACACCGCAAAGCCGACGACCTTTCCCAAAGGATCGTCCCCGCAATGTTTCACGAGATGTTTGGGGATCCGAACCGCAATGAGAGAGGCTGGCCAATACAATCCTTGGAGGAAGCTTTTGACGATGTCTCTAGGAAGGGTAACAAAATCCCTCGATCTGAGTACCTTGAGTTCGGAGCGATCCCAATAATCGATCAAGGACAAGACGAGATATCCGGCTATTGGAACGAGGTTGGAGACGCGTATCGAGGAGATCTTCCTGTTGTTTTATTCGGAGACCACACTCGAATCTTCAAACTACTTGAAAATCCCTTTTGCATCGGAGCTGATGGGGTTCGTCTGCTCAGGCCTAAATCCATGAATTGCCCCTTCGCTTTCGGGTTGTTAACACTCCTGAATGTCCCAAGTCGTGGTTACAGCCGACACTTCAAGGAGCTCCGATCACTGTCTTACATCAGCCCCCCCTCTGACCTTCAAAAGAAGTTTGGAAAGGCTCTGGTTGAACAGAGAAAGTATTATGCGAGAACCGCAACCTCTGCAAAAGCCCTCGATGCTCTCTTCCAAACGCTCCTCCATCGCGCCTTCGACGGCAGCCTTACCGCCAAATGGCGCGAGGGTCACGCTAAGGAACTGCTGGAGGAAATGAACCATCAAGCACGCGCCTAAAGTGCCACTCGAACATTTCACCATTTCCAATTTCAAGGCCCTCGGACCGAAAGCCCAGTCGGTTCCCTTGAAGCCCCTGACTCTGATCTTCGGCTCCAATAGCGCCGGCAAGTCCTCCATTCTCCACTCGCTCCTCTGGCTCCGCCACGGACTCATGCAGGGAGAACTAGATGTCCACGAACCCCTCGGTGGCCAGGGCATCAACCTGGGCGGATTCGATCAGCTCGTCCACGGCCATGACCACAGCAACACTCCTGTCATCGGCTGGTCAATCAAGGGGAGTGATATAGGGCGCGGAGTCGGCAACTGGCAAAACTTCGAGTCCTTCCGTCTCGAACTTGGATTTGGTCGCCAGAACGGTCTGATCGCGCTTCAAACTTGCTCAGTAAGCACCGCTGAAGGATTGGCATTCCGTGCCTCTATGAGATCGGAGGCTGAATGGACAATCGATACCCTGGATTGGGATCATCCGGCCTTGGTAGCAGTTCTCGAATCTGATGGGATCACAGTTGATTCGGAGAACCGAGATGGAACGCTTTCTTGGTTCGATCTTTTGATTGCGCAGGGGGCTTTCGAACTGGAGACAGCCCATTTTCTTCCACTCCGGCTCAGATGCAGGTTTGATAAAAAGAAGCTTACTGCAGCAAACTACTGGTTGTTCAACGCTGGCATTCCGGATGCGTTTGCGACTCTTTTTGAAGCATTTCGGACTAAGATTGATGATGGCTTGAAGCGCATGGTCTTCGTGCCCCCTTTGAGGGATCTACCCGCGCGCGGAATGGATTTTCGCCTCGGTGGGTCGACCGACTGGAAGAACCTCGTGAACCACCCTGACAGGAATGGGGTGCTTCAGACTTTGAACACCAAGCTCACGTCGATGGGGATTCGATACGCCGTCCATTTACGGCGTCTGGTAGCGGAAGAAACCCTGATTGACCGCGTGGAATCAAAGCTCCTTGATTGGGTGACAGAAAGTGTCGCCAGTGCTGAAACGCAGGAGTCTAATTGGGGTGCTTTGTCCAGCGAGCTGGGGGCCAGGCTGGAGGACCCATGGAATTCCATCACAAACAAGAAGGCCTGGATCGAGGCCCACCCGGATTTTCATCAAACGTTGATCGACTTTTGGGAAGACATCGTCCGCTGCAACCCTGACGAACAGTATGAATATTTCGAAAGCTATCCGGGAGCAGATCGTCAGCAGTTGCCGCCAGACGAATGGATCACGAGTCGTGCGAAGGAAATGATCAGTCTGGAGGATGACATTTTCGCTGAAGAGCGCACCCGCATCCTGATTGCTGAAGATCCGGAACTGCGGGCCACCCTTTCCGCCGGGCTCAACGCCAGAAAGCTGGCGAACTCATTACGGACCGAAGCTGATCCCATGGAGAGTCGGATGGAGGTCCGCCTGCGTGATCTGAGGCACAACGTCTGGGTCAGCCTTCAGGACGTGGGAGTCGGCATCAGCCAAGTGCTGCCGGTGCTCATTGAATCGGTGGTTTCGAAAAACAGCCTCATCGCCATCGAGCAGCCAGAAATCCACATTCACCCGAAGCTCCAAGCCGAACTCGGCGACGTCTTCATCGAGTCCGCCTTGGGCGAGAACAAAAACACCTTCCTGCTCGAAACCCACAGCGAGCACCTGATCCTGCGCTTGCTCAGAAGAATCCGGGAGACCACCGAGGGAGATTTCACTGATTGGCCAGAAGCATTAAGGGCGGCCTGTCCTCAGGGCATTAAAGCCGACGATGTGGCGATCCTCTATGTCGAGCCCGGCGAAGAGGGGGCGACTGTAATTGAGATGTCGGTGACTTCAGACGGAGATTTTTCAAGACCGTGGCCTGGTGGCTTTTTCGCTGAACGTAGCAAGGAACTTTTCTAACTGCCATGATAGCAGACTGCGCCGTTGACCCTGAAGTATTTGCGACTTGGCGACATTTTCAGAGTCTCTATGAAGACTTTGGAATGTATCGAGGGCGTCTAATTTCGAAATTTCCGAAGAAGTGGGTGAAGCTCGTGGCGGAGAGATCAAGAGAGCTTGTCGATGAAGGCATCAATACCGACATGCAAGCCACACGAATTGAGGAGCGCCTGCGGAGCGATCGATTTAAGCGCAAGCTGAAATCACCTGGAGGGCGCGAGTATGATCCCGATCAAACGTGGATTAAAAACGCAGACAGTGTTGAGCCCCCTTTCGACCTGATTATTGCTGCTGGTTCAACATCTCTCGAAAGCAGAGTGGGAGCAGAAATTCTTCTTAAGGACGAGTTCCCATTTCTCCGCTCAAATCAAAGACTCGTTAAGCGGAAAAAAGAACATCTCATCGGCGTCGCGATTCCTCTACTTATGGAGAGCGATGAAATCGTGATCGTCGATCCAAACTTCCGCGCCGACGAACCAAGATTCTGCGATTCACTGAAACACTTGATTGCGGTTCTAGAGGCCTCAAGCCGTCGGCCCAAGCGGTTGGAGGTTCACACCAATAGGATCCGTAAACCAGGCGACGAATTTAATCGAGGCCCGCATGCTTCACAATGGAATGAAAATCTGATCCCAGCATTGCCCGCGGGTTGGGGGGTTTCAGTTTGTTATTGGAAAAAACTTCCCACAGGGGGCAAGCCCCATGCTCGCTTCCTACTCACCGAGTATGGAGGCATTTTCTACGAACACGGAATTGATGAAGGTGATGGTGAGACTCTTGTGACATTGCTCGAAGAGAATGTCTGGGAATCAGTCTTTCAGACGTTTCATTCAGGACTACTTCCTGCTGGTTTTGAACCCCAAAAGCATGCGATGAGCTTTATCGGATAAACTCGCTCCGCTGTCCAATACCTCAATACCAATATGCCCCTCTGGCTCATGCGCTCCGGCTCCAATGGCGAGTTCGAACAACGGTTTCTCAACGACCAACGGATCTATTTCAGTTGGGGAGGGCTTCTCAGCCATTTGGGAGAGGTCTCGAATCTCGATGGGTTCTACAAAGTCTTTGGCGAGACCTATCCGGACTTCAAAAAGGGCAAGATCCAGAACCACGCCCGGCAGGGGATGCAGTTCGCCAAGTTGATGCAGCCCGGCGACTGGGTGGCGATGCCCAGCAAGTTCAACCCGACGATCCACTTCGGGAAGATCACCGGCCCCTACCAGTACGACCCGAAGGCCGAGGATCAGTTCCAGCATTCACACAAGGTAGAGTGGTTTGCCCAGGATGTTCCAAGGGACCGCTTCGATCAGGACATCCTCTACTCGCTGGGAGCCTTCCTCACCGTCTGCCGGATCCAGCGCAACAACTCCGAGCAACGGATTTATGAGATGGCCAAGAACGGCTGGAAGGTCCCCGCCCGTTCCAAGGCCACCCTCGAAAGCGGAACCGAAGCCGAGGAGTCCGACGAGATCACTGCCGCAGTGGACATCGAGCAAACCGCGATGGACCAGATCTCGCGTCTGATCCTCGCCAAGTTCAAGGGCCACGGTCTGGCCAATCTGGTGAAGGCCATTCTTCAAGCCCAGGGCTACACCGTCCATCAGCCCCCGGCCGGCCCGGATCACGGCGTCGATCTCCTCGCCGCCCCAGGCCCCCTCGGATTCGGCAAGCCCAGGATCTGCGTGCAGGTCAAATCCTCCGACACCCCGGTCGAGCGCGTGGTCCTCGATCAGCTCATCGGCACCATGCAGAACTTCCAAGCCGAGCAGGGCCTCCTGATCAGTTGGGGAGGCTTCAAGCAGTCCGTGGAGCGGGAACGCGCCACCCAGTTCTTCCGCGTCCGCCTATGGAACCGGAATGACCTGATCGAGAACCTCCTAGCCCACTACGACGCCCTCGACGAGGACCTCCGCTCCGAACTCCCCCTGAAACGGATCTGGACGATCACCAACCCGGGGGACGAGTGAGAGTGGAGTTTGGTTGGTTGCGCAAATGACTCAGAATGAGAGCTTAAGCGCTTGCTCCTAAATTTCTCCTAGTTTCTCCTAAATTAGGAGTTGGTGCTTGAGGTTCTAAATCAAACTCCTAATTTTCTCCTAGTTCTTCAAACATTAGGAGCAAACCAATGAGATTTCCCCAAAATCCCCCTGACTGGCATCCCCTTATGGATGGCATGTTGCAGAGCGGAAAAGTCGCGGAATTCTTCCGCTTCGGTCAGCAGGAAAGCCAGCGCCACGACCGATACCTACACTGGGATGAATTCAGACACAGGGCTTCGAGTGGCGAAGGTTTGACGCTTCCCGAGCAATGGGCCGCCATCCGGTTCAACCGCTCTACGAGATCCCAACCCGTTCCCTTGGTTGGCATCAATGGCAAACCGTTCACCTATTTTCTCACGCAAAAGGCGTTCGAGATCCTCCATGAAATCGATCTGCATTGCGGCGGTGCCATCAGCGTGATGGAGGACGGTCTGATCCAAAAGGATACGCGTGATCGATATTACGTGAATTCAATCCTGGAGGAGGCCCTGACCTCAAGCCAACTGGAAGGAGCCGTCGTGACCCGCTCTGAAGCGCGTGAACTGATCCGTCGTCAGCAAACGCCGTCGACCGAACACGAACGGATGGTGGTGAACAATTTCCGCACGATGAGGATGGTGTCGGAACTCAAGCAAGAGGCACTGACGCTGGATCTCATCCTGCGAATCCATAGGGAAATCACCCGTGGCACGATGAAGAATCCGGAGGATGAAGGACGCATCCGGGCTGCTGGGGATGATGTCCGGATCGAGGATGAGGAAAGCGGTGAAGTGATGCACACTCCGCCTGATGCCTCGCTCCTGTGGGCCAGGATGGAGGCGCTCTGCGAATTCGCAAACGAGCCGGGAATGAAAAGCTTCCTTCATCCCGTGGTGCGTTCCATCGTATTGCATTTCTGGATCGCCTACGACCATCCCTTCGTCGATGGAAACGGAAGAACGGCCAGGGCGCTCTTTTATTGGTCCATGCTACGTCATGGCTTCTGGTTGGCTGAATTTTTCTCCATTTCCCATGAGATCCTGAAGGCGCCGAAGAAGTACTATCGTGCCTTCTTGCACACCGAGACCGACGACAACGACCTGAACTACTTCATCCTCCATCAGCTGGGGGTGATTCGGGACTCCATCTCAGCTCTTCAGAGCTATATTCGGCGCAAACAGGAGGAAGTAGAATCCTTGCGGCGGACCTTCGGAGCCGGAGGAGACTTCAATTCCCGCCAGCTTGCCCTGCTCAAGCATGCCCTGAAGCATCCATTCACCGCCTACACGGTCGTTAGCCATCAGAACTCTCACGGGATCTCGAACCAGACAGCAAAAAACGATCTAGTCGCCCTTGAAGCAAAAGGCCTGCTCCAACGGGGCAAATCCGGGAAGGCATACACTTATGCGCCCGCCCCAGACCTTTCTGAGAGGCTAGAGGCTTTGAACCGATGACTCCCGGCAAGGTGAAGATCGAGCTGGAGGCGGAGGAGGGAATCGAACCCTCGAATGACGGTTTTGCAAACCATTGCCTTACCACTTGGCTACTCCGCCCGATTCGCTCGGGGGCATTTGGGTAGTGTCCGGGGCGGCGGGTGTCAACTCCGGGTTTTCCTGCACGATCTGACGGCGGAAAATTGCACGATTCAGGAGCGATTTGCCCGACGGGCCGAAGTGTTTGGACAAGCTTTAGGGAAAGGCCGATTAGTCCAATTGGGCGATCCGTAATGGTGCGGTTGCCCTTGAACTCAACCTCCTGATCCCATGCTCCACTGGACCCTTGTCTTTCTCGTCATCGCCATCATCGCCGGAGTGTTCGGCTTCACCGGCCTGGCAGGCACCGCGATGGGATTTGCGAAAATCCTTTTCGTCGTCTTCCTGATCATTTGGATCGTTTCCTTCGTGATGCGCGGCGGGAAACGCTGACTTCTCAACGACCCAGCGGTGCGCCGAGTTTCAGCAGGGCTGGGTCGATGTGATACTTCGCATCGGCCACGGCTTGGATCGGCAGATGGCCGTAGGTGCCGTCGCGATAGACCATGATGGCGTTGGTTTCCCCGGCATCGAGCGCCTCGACAGCCGCGACGGAGAACTTATACGCCATGATCCGATCCTGAACGGTGGGCGATCCGCCGCGCTGGACGTGGCCGAGGACGGTGAGGCGGGCATCCATGTCGAGCGAGTCCTTGATCCAGCGGGTGAGGTATTCGGACATCTTCACGCCTTCCGCGACGAGGGCGATGATGTAACCGCGACCTTCATTCTTGATCTCGTGCTTGAGGCGGGCGCCGATCGAGTTGAGGTCATACTCCAGCTCGGGCACGAGGCAGATCTCCGCACCGCAGGAAAGGGCGCTGGTGAGGGCGAGGTATCCACAGTGGCGGCCCATGACCTCGATGACAAAGGCGCGGGAAAACGAGCTGGCGGTGTCGCGGATGGAGTCGACCGACTGGCGGATCATGTTGAGCGCGGTGTCGACTCCGAGGCAGTAGTCGGTGCCGGCGATGTCGTTGTCGATCGTGGCGGGGATGCCGGCGAAGGGCACGCCGAAGTCCGAGTAGAACTGGTTGAGCGCGCGGAATGAACCGTCCCCGCCGATAACGATGAGTTTGCCGATGCCACGGCGCTTCAGGTTGTCGTAGGCCTGCTGGCGGTATTGGAGCTCGAAGAAGCGGGTGGAGCGTGACGAGCGCAGGACGGTGCCGCCGCGGTGGAGGATACCGGAGACGAGCTCACGGCTGGCTTCAACGATCTTGTCGTCGATCAGGCCGCGCAGGCCGTCGTAGACGAGGTAGGGCTTGTAGCCCTTGGAGGCGGCGTATTCGACGCAGCATTTGATCGCCGGGTTCATTCCGGCGGCGTCGCCCCCGGAGGTCATGATCGCAAGTCCTTCAGCCATGTTGCGGGCGCAGGGAATCCATTCCTGCCCCCGCTGGCAAGCACGACGGATGCCGGGACACCCCGGAAATCACGCAGGGGGCCGCGTCATTGACCTAAAGAAGATCGAAACGGGTCCCAGCCGCCTGCCAGCGTGGCTTGTTTTGTGGCGGGGTCGGTGAGCTGTCCGATGACGGTGAGGGGTAGTTTGGGGAAAGCGGCTTTCCATTGGGCGGAGAGCAGGGCCCATTTTTTCGGAGAAAGCGTGAGCAGGAGCTCGAAGTCCTCGCCATCTCCAAGGGCCTGGTCGAGAGTGCAGCCACGGGTTTTCGGGACCCTGTTAGAATCGAGCTGGAAGCTGCAGGCGCTGGCTTTGGCGAGGCGCGGGAGGTCTTTGGCGAGGCCGTCGGAGAGGTCCATCATCGCGCTGGGCTTGGCGTGGGTGACGAGCCAATGCGATTCGGCCTGCCGCGGGGTGAAGCTGAGGTGCTTGCCGGTGATCGAGCCGCCGAGTCTTCCGGTGACGAGGATCAGGTCGCCGGGCTTTCCGCCGGAACGGAGGACGAGGTTTTTCCGGTCGACGAGGCCGGTGGCGGCGATGGAGATCATGGCGGCGGAGCCTTCCGGGACACGGGTGGTTTCGCCGCCGGCGAGGGTGCCGCCAAAGGCCTTCATGCAGTCGGCCATGCCGCGGTAGATGGACTCGACGAAGCCAACGGGCCAATCGGCGGGCAGGGCGAGGGTGATGAGAAAGCGGTCCGGCGTTCCGCCCATGGCGGCGAAGTCGGAAGTGACCCGGGCGATGGCTTTCCAGCCGATTTTTCGCGGTGGGGCAGTGGCCAGGAAATGGACGCGCTCGACCATGGCATCGGTCTTCAGAAGCTGGAGTGGCCGGCCTTTTCCCAGATCGATCACGGCGCAGTCGTCACCGGGTCCGGCGAGCGCATCAGCGTCGCGCGGCATCAGGGCGACGAGCCGGGAAATGAGTGCGTCTTCGCCGAGCTGGTGGAGGGTCTTTTTCACGTCCCGGGATCGAGGGGAATGTCGTAGGCGCGGGCGATGATCTGGATGAGGACGGTGGCGCCATTGAAGCAGAAATGAACGGCGATGGGGGCCCAGAGAGAACCGGTTTTCTCGTAAAGAAAGACGAGGACCAGCGCGAGGATGAAGAGCGGCAGGAGGGCGGCGAGGTTGCCATGAGCGGCCCCGAAGACGAGGGCGGAGCAGATTGCGGCGACCCATGGTCCGGCGAATTTCTTGGCGGCGGCATAGAAGTAGCCGCGGAAGATGATCTCCTCGCAGACCGGGGCGACGAAGACGGCGGCGAAGCCCATCAGGCCGAGGATGACGGGGTCGTTGCTGTTCTGGAGGAGCCGGACGGTGTCCTGGACGGTTTCGCCGCCGAGGGACTCCATCCATTTCATGTAGCCGGCGGCCTGGAGACCGGCCATGACGGCCCACATGGTAACGACGGTGACGGGGGCGATGAGCAGAGCCCACGGCCACTTCTTCCAGCGCAGGCCGAGCCAGGCGGCTGGACGCACGCGCCAGATCATGACGCCGATGGTGGAGCCGGCGAGGAAGAGCTGGAAGCCGATGGAGGTGATCAGGTCGGCGGCCAGGATCTTCTTGTCAGGGGCTGCCTGCATTTTCGCGCCGGCGATGGCGAGGCTGGCAAACACGAGGAAAATGAAGCCCAGCCAGAGGAAATCGATCTTCCGGTAGTGGTGGACGGAAACGCCCGGTGTGGCAGCCAGAACGGGCAGCGCGGGCGGCTGGGAGATCGGGGGAGCGTAGGGAGAAGCTTCGGTAGAGTCCGCCTGCACCGGGATGGGCGCTTCGATGAGTTGGGATTCGCCCAGGTCCGCAGCGGGAGTTTCCGAGACTGGCTGGGTTTCCACGCTGGGTCCTGAGATCCAGGCACGGACGACCGAAGTCACGGCAAACAATCCCAAGGCGCTGAGGAAGGTGGTTTGGAGGATTTGAACAGGCAGCTCGGACACGGCTGAGACAGTGGTGGAGAGCGTGGCGGTCTGCCAAAGGGAAAATCCGGCGGATGGGCGGATGAAGATTTCAAGGCCCAGACCATCAACGAAGCTTGTCAGTCATTTTTAATTAATGAAGATGCGAAGGCTGCGTCGTCCCCACCATGCCGGTTCCATCCATCAATGTTTACCGGCAGATCCTTGCCCGGAAGTTTCCCGAGCCCTTCATCGCCCTGCTGGCTTTTGTGCTGGGGGTGTGGCTGTGGGATCACTATTTCGGGAAGATCGAGGGCTATCCCCCGGGCACGGACCAGATCGCGATGGTGAAGCTGGACCGGGATTTCCGGCTGGCGGAGTCGATGGCGGGTGACCCTGCCTGGCTGAGATGGGTGGTTGGAGCGGAGACGCCGGAAGCGGTGCGCCTGGCTGGGCTCATCGGATTGAAAATGCTCCACGAGGAAAAATCGCTGGGGGATCAAGCCAGTGAGGCGATGGTCGTGGCGATCGCTGAAGAGCGTGGTTTGCCCTTGCTCGATACCCTTCGCCAAGTCAGCGGCGGCGAGGATGGGCTTGATCTACCGATCGCGTACGACGCGCTGGTCGAGCGCCTCACCAGCGGGCAGGGGACGTGGTGGGATCGATCGATGCTGCGGGCGTACCAGCGGGAACGAGCAACCGGGCCGGAATTTGCGGCTGCGTTGAAAGTTTACGATGACGGCACGGCGGTTTTGAGAAAGCGTGCGATTGTGGCCCGTTGCGCGGTCTGGAGTTTGGTGCTGCTGGGGAGCCTGTTGATTCCGATGGCCTTGAAGCGCCTGATTTCCCGAGGTGAACCTTCGCGGGTTTGTTATTCCAACCGCTGGACCGCGCCTCTTGGCTTGGTGGTGTTTCTGGTGGCCGTGCTGGCGTGGATCGGCTTTGAAATGACGCTGCGGGCGGGCCTGCTGGCGGTGACGGCGATTCCACCCTGGCTGGGGATTGCGCTGGACTCCGCCCTTCGACTTCTACCGGCATTGATTGCAATCGGCCTGCTGTTTCGCCGCCCATCGCATGCGGTCCGGGTCCTGGGCCTGGTGAAAATGCCGTCGTGGGTGCTGGTCTTCGGGATGTTTTCCCTGCTGAGCTGGTTGGGTCAGGGTACGGCTGTGCTTTTCGATGGGATGTCGCCAACGGACCCTGCAGGCGGTCTGAGCAGCGGCGAGGCTGGGCCTTGGGGCCTGGCGTTTGCCGTGGTCTCCGCTTGTTTGATGGCACCGATCGCGGAGGAAATCGTTTACCGGGGCGTCTTGTTCCGATCATTGAGCAACCGATTCGGCGTTCTGGTTGCGGCGGTGCTTTCATCCGGAGCCTTTGCGCTGGTCCACTTTTATAACATCACGGGGCTCGCTGGGGTGGCGCTGTTCGGCTTCGTCTGTGCCCTCGTCTATTCAAAAACCCGCGCACTTTCGACGGTCATCGCCCTCCACTGCCTCTACAATCTGGCGGTCAAGCTGCCGGAATGGCTGGTGTATCACGCGCCACTTCAGTGAGTGGGCTCCTCGCGGTTGCGCATGAAATCGGCGACCTGACTGAAAAAGGCATCGAGTTCCAGAATGGTTTCTCCTGGGAGTTCCGCCTCCTTCATGGCGGCCCTCATGAGCTCCAGCCAGCGATTACGCTCGGCGACTCCGATTGAAAACGGCATGTGGCGCATGCGCAGCCGCGGGTGACCGCGGCTTTCAAGATAGCGGGAATCTCCTCCCAACCGGAACAGCAGGAACTCGCGGAGCCGCTTTTCACTGCCTTCCCAGTCGTCATCAGGATACATCGGCCCGAGCAGGTCGTCCGTCCGGATCTTGCTGTAAAAGGCCGCCACCATCCTCGCGATCCCGGTTTCCCCCACGGCGGCAAAGAGGTTTGCTTCGTTCATGTGACGATTCTGGCAAAGAAAATGATGGTGGCCAGCGCAACTCCAGATGCTTTGTGGAGTTAAATAGCAGCGCGGTTTCGGATACCCAGAATGGGTGACGATTCTGATATTCGGGTGATCTAAGTTCGTTAGGCTTGAAAGATTCTTGACGTTTGCTAAGCATCGCCCCGCCTCACCCGATGAATGACCCCAGTCAACACCCCACTTTCGCCGCGCCCGATGCTGCGGTACTCTCCTCGTTGTTTCCGGGGTACGACGTTGAGTGCCTGATTGCAACGGGCGGCATGGGAGCCGTCTACCGAGCAGTGCAGCGATCGCTCGACCGGGTGGTGGCGATTAAGATCCTGCCGCGTGAGTTTGGCGCGGATCCGTCTTTCCGCGAAAGCTTCGAGGCAGAGGCAAAGGCGATGGCCAAGCTCAATCATCCGAACCTGATCGGGGTTTTCGACTTCGGTGAGGTGGACGGGATGCTGTTCATCATCATGGAGTTTGTCTCCGGTGGGTCGCTCTATCAGCATGCTTATGGCCATACCATGAGTGGAATGGCCGCCGCCCAGATGGTGGCATCGGTATGCGATGGTCTCGCCCACGCCCATGAACATGGAATCCTCCATCGTGACATCAAGCCGGCGAACATCCTTCTCGACAATCAATCGCGCCCGAAGATCGGCGATTTCGGGCTCGCCCGTGTCATTGGCAAGCAGGTCGAAGCCGGGGAAACGGTTTACGGAACCCCACACTACACCGCGCCGGAAGTGGTCAGCCACCCGGGATCGGTCGATGCGCGTGCGGACATTTTTTCCATCGGCGTGATGCTTCACGAGCTTCTGACAGGGAAGCTCCCCGCCAACGATCCGCGGCCGCCATCGGCGATATCGGGCTGTGACACGAGATTTGATGCCATCGTCAAGCGCGCCACCAATCCTTTGCCAAACCTGCGTTATCTCAACGCCGCGTCCATGGCAAAGGATCTGAAGGGAGTGATGGAGGCCCTCAACGCCGCCAAGCTCCGCTCGGCTGTCGCACCTGCTGCGAACCGCCCGGGAGCTCCTCGTCAATCAAGCGCCGCGGCCTATCCCATGGCGGCTCAATCGGCGCCGAACCGCCCGGTTCGCCGGCCACCCGCCACTTCGATTCAGACGAAAAAAAGCGGATCCTACGGAATGATCGTGGTCGTGCTGATTCTGATCGCGGCAGCCGCCGGCTACGTGGTGATGAAGAAGATTTCCCAACCAGCGCCAAAGGCCTCACCGAGTGGGCCGACAGCTGCCGAAAGCATGGGGCTGCACCTTACCCAGCCCTCGGAGACCAAGCCGAAACCCAAGGAGGTCAAGCCAAACGAAAGCGGGTCGACCTCTGAACATCCGAAGCCACCGAAGCACAACGATTTCGAGGAAAAGCAACCCGAGGTGGTGGAAACTCAACCAAAGCCGAATGATCCCGCCTTTGTCGAAAAGGTGGATCCAGTTCCGGCACCGCCCGTTTCCACCTTTGATGTCCAGGGCTTCCTGACCAAGGCGAAGGACATCATGATGGCCAAGGCGAAACCGAGTGTGACCAAGCGCGACGAAGGCCTTGTCAAAAACGTCGACTCACTTGAGAAGACCCTGAAGCGGGTCGCCAGGCGTTCTGAATACGGACAGGATTATTTGTTGGAGCAGATCGAAAAGCGGCTCGAAGCCATCCGAGAAAAAGGCAACCGTATCCCGATCGACAACAAGCTCGACGAAATCGGTCGCGACAAGATCGGCGAACAACTCAGGGATGCCTACAAGGAGCACCTCGCCTCACAGACCAAGATCGACGAGCTTCTCTCGGCGGATCTCGCCAGCCTTTCCCGCACCTACATCACAGGCATCGAGCTACAGATCAAACGTCTCAAGCCGACTATCGACGACCTGGCGATTGAGGCGCTCAAGGCCGAAATTTCCAATACCACGACTGACAGCAGCCATTTCGAAACGCTGCTCCTGGGTCCGAAGGAAGTCGAGGCAGACCCCGAGAAGGACAAGAACAAGGACAACCCGTTCCGGTGATTTTCCCTTCTTCCACTGGCGGACCAAGGATTCCCGCTTAAGATCGCGGCGTGTCCGCGAAGAGAGAGAATCCCGTCAGCCAGCCCTCCGCCTCCATCCAGATCCGTGGGGCGCGACAGCATAACCTGAAGGGCCTCGACCTTGACCTGCCGCTCGGCCAACTCACAGTGGTCACCGGGCCCTCTGGCTCCGGAAAATCCTCGCTCGCCTTCCACACGCTCTACGCCGAAGGCCAGCGCCGCTACGTCGAGACCTTCTCGCCCTACGTCCGGCAGTTCTTCGACCGCATGGACAAGCCGGACGTCGATCGCATCGATGGCATCCCGCCCGCGATCGCCATTGAGCAGAAGAACAACGTCCGCACCACCCGCTCGACCGTCGGCACCCTCACCGAGCTCAATGATTACCTGAAGCTCCTTTTCGCGCGCCTCGCGAAAGGCTACGACCCCAACAGTGGCGAGGAAATCCAGCCCGACAGCCCCGAGTCCGCCGCCGATTGGGCCTACGCGAACCTCCCCGGTAAGCAGGTCCTCGTCACCTTCCCGGTCCCCATTCCAGCGGACACCCAGAGCGCCGAACTCTTCCCCTTCCTCAGCCAGCAAGGCTTCCTCCGCATCGTCCTCAACGGCCAGGTCCTCCGCACCGATGAGCCACCTCAGTCGGAAATCGCAAAGCTCAAGTCGCACATCGACGTCGTCCAGGACCGTCTCCCTCTAACAGCCGCGAACCGCCTGCGACTCCTCGAAGCCCTCGAAAGCGCCTTCCACCTCGGCAAAGGCCGCGCCTCCATCACAGACCCTTCGACGTTCAATGTTGGACGTTCAACGTTCGATGTTCATCGCTCCTTCTCCAACACCTGGCACAACCCCGCCACCGGCTTCACCCTCCGCGCCCCGGTCCCTTCGCTCTTCTCCTTCAACAACCCGCTCGGAGCCTGCCCGAAATGCCGTGGCTTCGGTCGCGTGATTGGCCTCGATCTCGACAAGGCCGTCCCCGATCCCGGCCTCTCGATCCGCAAGGGCGCGATCAAGCCCTTCCAGGGCGAACGCGGCGACGAATGCCAGAAGGACCTGCTCCGCCATTGCCGCGAGCGCGACATCGACATCTCCTGCCCTTGGGAGGACCTCGACGAGGACGTCCGCGAGTGGATCTACTACGGAGATAGTAAATCGTCCACCCTCACCGACCTCGAGAACACCGAGGAACTCTGGCGCGACGGGAAATGGTATGGCGTGAAGGGCTTTTTCGACTGGCTCGAAACCAAGGCCTACAAGATGCACGTCCGCGTCTTCCTCAGCCGCTACCGCTCCTACACTGTCTGCCCCGACTGCCGTGGCAAACGCCTCCAGCCCGAAGCCCTCTGCTTCAAGGTCAACGCCAAAACCCTCCCCGACCTCTGGGCCCTCCCCGTCTCCGATCTCCAGGGGTGGTTCTCTGACCTGATCACCGATCACCGATCACCAGACACCTCTTTAAACCTCATCCTCACCGAGATCACCACCCGCCTTCGTTACCTCGATGAAGTCGGCCTCGGCTACCTCACCCTCGACCGGCAGACCCGCACGCTTTCCGGTGGCGAAATCGAACGCGTCAACCTCACCACCTGCCTCG
>JANOBS010000126.1:0-8985 GCA_031411755.1 Luteolibacter sp.
GGATTTTGGTTTTCATGGCAGTGCGGAGCTTATCACGGCGTTCAAGTGCCGTCGCTCACTGCCTTCTCATCTAATCTTGCTCCAGTCCGTCTTCGTTGCGTCCCCGGCCTTCGTAGCTGCGGCGAAGCACGCTCGCTCCGAGTCTTTATTCTGCTGACTGCGAGATGGACGCTCCCGGAACGGACAGGAGCAGCCCTCCAGCTTCGACGGATCGTTCCCACCAAATGCCTACCGCAGCACCACGCATGCAGCCTCATCGCCTTCGTCGGGTAACCCTGAGACGATTTCGAATTCACCCGGGCTCAGCCGTCAAATCATCGAGATCTGATCCTGCTAGACCAACACACTTGATTCAGATTCGCCTCCGAGCGCCCAAACACTCGATTTTCGAAACAGACCCCTTTCACCCCTTTCGACCCCTTTCTCTTGAATTCCACAACGATTCCGCAACTTCTTGACTCCGTCTCTTCCGTTCCGATTCTTCATACTATGCGACTAGCAGGTATCCCAATAATTCTTTTAGTCTCTATTTGGCTCTTCTCGGTGCATCACAAAGACTTCTTCGAATTCAACCTAAAGGCTGTTCACGTAAGCTTCGCTAGCCAATATGGCTCCCTGACAATCCCTTCTCCTCTAGCTCGATCGTATTCTTCTGATCAGATTGTCGCATATTATGGACTATTTATCGGTGACCTAGAAAAGAAGGAGTTCTTTCCGCCTGCTATCGAGGTCAGGCCGGAATATCGCGAATATCACGGCTATCATCCACGGCAGTTTTGGTTCGCCTGGTGGTTGATTCTCGCGATCTACACTGCGGTCTGGATGGGCGTAATAGTCTGGCGCAGACGTCGAATATCCGCCAGGATGGTAAGGCCCCGGTAGATCGGACACTTCAAACGGTTCCGTCATCCCCTACACGTAAGTCTGATCCGTATAGCTCATAGTCCAGCTTCCTCCATTTCGCCTCGAGCATTTCCGCTTCTACCTCCTTTTCGGTCAGTTTCAAATCCTCGGGAAGTTCGCTGAAACATGCGGGACATTTTCCAAAGCCTCGGGCAACGATCAGTTCACCACAGTGCTGACAACGGAGTTCCATTAGTGAGAATCCTACCAAGCGATCAGTCGAGTGACAAGGTGGCAGACAAAGTCCGCTGGCCTCAATCAGGACTGCGCCCAATTCGGGTTTGCGCCTCAACATTCGATTTTCGGGACCGCCCCCTCCACTAGCGCCCGCTTCACGTTCCCCCCAGCGGCCGCCGGCCCATTCCGCTTTAGAACGCCCCCTTGGCTCCGACCGTCATCCCCATGCCGCGTGGGCTCCGCACCGGTTCAGCTTGCCGTGGCTTTTCCGATCGTGCCGCCTTCGGCGAATGTCGCGTGGATAAAGGTCTGCGTTCGTTCGTCCTTTCCCGAGGCGATCTGATTCAGCCAGCGCGTGAGGATCCGGTGGACGCTATCGAAGGTCCAGGCGATATGGGAGACCGGCGGATCGAGCAGATCGAAGTAGGGGGCGGGATCGGTGCTGACCAATGAAACATGCTCCGGCGCGAGGATGCCGCGGCGGGCGAGGTAGAGCTGGGTAGCGATGAAGACATCGGACTCGTCTAGAAACACGGCGCTCGGCGGGGTGTGGCGAAACATCGCGTCGAGCCGCTCGTGGAGACCCGCCTTGCCACCGCTGCGGACGGCAAGGTTGTAGGGGCCGGTGCTGATGCCCTGCGCCCGCAGCTCGTCGAGGAATGCCTGTTCCACGGTCCCTGGAACCGGATGGACGCGCTCCGGCAGCACCAGCGTGACGATCCTGCTGTGGCCCAGCTCGACCAAACGGCGGACAGCCGAGCGCACGGCGGCGACCTTGTCCGGTTTCACTCCGGCGATGGGTACGCCGCGCATCCGTCCCAGCAGCGCGAAGGTGGGGACCGGTCCCTTCGCAAGGGCTGTCAGCACTTCCTGTGATCCCGCGCAGACCACCCAGGCGTCAGCAGGCGTGCTCTCGACGAAGCGGGCGACGCGCCGAGCGTCCATCTTCAGCCCCATGAGCGAATTCCCTGCGATTTCGGCGGCATGGCCCGCGGCGCGAAAGCCGTGGAGGATCTCGTTCAGGACATGATTGTTCCAGTCCGCCTCGCTGTGGGGCAGCAGGCGGACTTGGAGCTGTTTCACTGCGGGCTGCTCCAGGAGCTCGATCCGGCGGCGTTTTCCGGTTCCCTGAGGCACCAGCAGGCCGTCCCGTTCCAAATGCAGCAGGGCGGCATCGATGGTGTTTCGCCCGACCCCGAGTTCCCGTGCCAACGAGTCTCCACCCGGCATCCGCTCGCGCCAGGTCCCCTTTCGGATCTCGTCACGGAGATGGGCGGCGACCTGTTCGGAGGCACTGAAGACACGGAGCGGATTCACCTTTTGAAAACCTCCTGATTTGAGTCGTGGTTGTCGAGATTGAAAATGCTGGAGGATCTCTCCTCCTATTGCTAGGCAATAGGTTAACCCAAAAATCATGAAACCGAAATCCCCCCTCCGCCTCGCCTTCCCGCTTGCCAGCGCCATCGCCTCGTTGCTGGCTGTTACGCCTATCCATGCGGCCAGTCTTTACTGGGACATCGACGATGCCACCACCGGGGCGGGCGGAACGGCTCCCTCCGGAGCATGGACCACCGGCGGTATTACCTGGAGCACCAGCGCCAATGGCACCGACGCAACGCCTGCCGCCACCACCGCGACGACCGATGACCTGTTCTTCTCGGCCGGGATCAATGCCACGGGGGCCTACACCATCGACCTGACCAGCGCGCAAGACGCCAAGAGCCTGATCTTCCAGGATGGAACCGCAACCATCAGCGGTGCGGGCGGGGTGATCAATCTCGCCGGTACCGGCATCATCAATGTCACCAACAGTCTCCTCGTCTCCCCGAACACCGCAGTCATCGGCGCCAACACCAGTGCTGTTATCGGCGGTTCCGCCGGCTTGATCAAGACTGGTGTCGGCACGCTCACCCTCAACGGCACGAATGCGAATCCCTTGACCGGCGGTCTCGCCGTCAATGGTGGCACGCTCGGCCTCAGTCTTGCCAACATGGCGACCCCGACCAACCTGACCGACGGCACCAATACCCTCGGCTTGGGGGGCGGAACCCTCTCCATCACCGGAAATGCCACTGGCACCACTAGCCAGACTTTTGGCAATGTCACGGTCAACTCCGGCGGCGGCGGCCTGCTGGTCAATCCCAACGGCGGCACCGATACCAACATCACCCTTGGTTCCCTCACCTCCACGGCTTCGGGTGGCAGCTTCGTGGTGGGTCGCGCGACGAGTTCCGGCACGGGCACCCTTTCCATCACCACCACGACCGACAAGGACGCCAGCGGCATCTACGGCGGTCGTGTCGTCTTTGCTAATGGCACCGCCAACACCGGCTACGACTGGGCCACTACGGCCACCGCAAACCCGGGGCCTTACGTGCTTTCCAGCTACGCCAGTTACGCCTCACTGGTGACCACCGCTGGCTCGGACACCGTGAACTCCCGAATTACCGCGAGTGCCACCATGACCGGCAGCCGGACCACCAACAGCCTGAAGTTCGAAAACCCGGCTGCCACTCAGACTTTCGCAATCGGCGCAGGGAACACGCTCACCCTCACCAGTGGCGGGCTGCTCATGACGGGGGCCAACAACGACATGAACATCACGCTTGGCAGCATCACTGCCGGTGATGGTGCCACCCCTGCGGATCTGGTGGTTCACCAATTCAACCCGGCCCAACTACTATCCGTCGGGCTCACAGGTGCAAATTTAGGCAACACCCCCGAGATCTCATCCAACATCGTCAACAACAACGGCCAACCCGTGACCCTGGTTAAGAACGGCTCTGGCAGCGTCCGGATCACTGGAACCAACACCTTCACCGGCGGCGTCATCGTGAATCAGGGTAGCGTCGACTTTGGAACCTCCTCGCTCAACAACAATCCGATCACGTTCAACGCCAACGCCTTTTTGTATACCAATGGCGCCCACACCACCACCGGCGCCATCACGCTGAACAACGGCAGTCAGGTGACCGTCTGCAACAACAACAGCGGCTTCACGGTAAACGCAAATGTTGTCGGCAGTGGCGGCCTCTCTGCGGCGAATGGCGGGCAGGGTGCGATGACCCTGACCCTCAACGGAACCGCCAACACCTTCACCGGCCCCGTTCGTTTCACCCACAGCAATGGAACGCAACTATGCGCCATCAATGTGGCAAGCCTTCCGGACACCGACACATTCGGGACGGGCAATATCACTTTCGGGGCAGGCACCCTTTCATCGACCACCCAAAACTTCAGCTTGGCCAGCACGGCGGTGGCCCCGCTTACATTGGCCAACCGCCGCTTCGAAATGGCCGTCGCCAACGTCAACCAGCAGATCAACAACGCCAGCAACCAGCCATTGACCATCAACAGCGACCTGCTGGTCACCGGCAGCCAGGCGAAGAACCTGCAACTCGGTGGCGCAGGAACCGGCATCAGCACCTTCGCCGGCGTGATTGCCAATCATGCGAGCCCCACCGCTCCCGGCACCGTCCCGAACGCGCTGAGAAAGTCCTCAGGGACGAACAGTAACCTGACGCTGGCGTCCGTCGAGGGAATCTCCGTCGGTGCCACGATCACGGGTGGGGCTCTGACCGCAGGCACCACCATCACCGCGATCAATCCCCTGACCAGAGAGGTGACGCTGAGCACCACTTTCGCCGCCGCTAACAACTCAACTTACAATGTGGGGGTTCTTTTCACCGTTCCAGGCGTCGTCAATTCCAATTCGGTGACCAAGGCCGGCACAGGCACCTGGGTTCTTTCTGGTAACAATACCTACACGGGTCCCACCTCGGTTTCCCAAGGGGTGCTCAACATCCAGCACGCCAATGCGCTCGGCGCGACGAACACCGGCACCTTGGTCACCTCCGGCGCGGCGCTGCAAATCCAAGGCTCCATCACCGTCGGAAACGAAGCTCTTACGCTCAACGGCACCGGCATCAGCACCAACGGTGCTCTGCGCAACATCAGCGGTGACAACATCTACGGTGGCCTCTTGACCCTCGGCAGCCTCTCCCGTATCCAAAACGACGCCGGTTCGCTCACCCTCAGCAACACGGGCACCATCACCGGTCCGGGTTTCGGTCTGACCGTGGGCGGAGCGGGCAACACCACCATCAACAGCATCATCGGCAACACCACGGGCGTCTTGCTCAAGCAAGGGAGCGGCACCCTCACTCTGGGCAATGCAAACACCTACACCGGCGCGACCACCGTCAGCGACGGCACCCTCGCCCTCGGCGCGTCCGGCTCCATCACCATCAGTGCCTCGGTGAGCCTTGGCGCGACAGCCACACTCGACACCACTACCCAGACGACCTACGCCATCCCGACTGGGCAGCAGCACTCCTTTGGCATCGACGCCACAGGATCCGGTTCCAGCGGTAAAATCGTCGCCGCCAACCTCGATATCACCAGCGCTGCGGTCGCCTACAGCATCACCGGAACCCCGAATGATCCAGTCTATGTGCTCGCCACCTACAGCGGCACCCTCACCGGAGCGGCCTTTGCCTCGGCACCTGCCACGCCAACGGGCTACACCCTCGACTACGCCTACGAAGGCAACAAGATCGCCCTCGTTGCAGTTGCACCCACCTACGCCTCCTGGATCGCCACCTACCCTGGCGTCGGGCTTCTCAACGGCGTCAACGACGACCCCGATCTCGACGGCATCAAAAACGGCATGGAAATGGTCCTCGGCGGCAACCCCGCCACCGTCATGGACACTGCCCTGCTGCCAACCATCGCGCTGGTCAACGCCGATCCGGATAATGACACCACGTTCGCGGATTACCTGCTCTTCACCTATCGCCGCAGCGACCTTTCGGTCTCCGCGGGAGTGACTGTGGACTGTGAAACGGACACCGATCTGCTCGCAACCTGGACCGCCGCGACCGGAGCCCCCGGAGTGGTGATCTTGGTGGATGACAACTTCACCTTCACGCCACCGGCAGCGGCGAACACGGATCGCGTGCGCGTCTATGTCCCACGCGGAGCCAACACCACCCTCTTCGGTCGCCTGAGAGCTGTGGTTCCCTGACACCGGCCACGACTGCCTGACTCTTCATCCACGGCGCGGCGGGTCCCCTCCTGCCGCGCCGTTTTGGCGCATTCTGGAAGAAGAATCGAACCAAAGTGATAGACAAAATGCACTGCGCACACGGGCGACCAAGTCGCCTATTGAGGGAAATACTGGCGCATTTGGTGGTAGAGCGGCGTGAGGGTCGCGATGGTGCAGCTTTTGTCGGTGATGTCGTAGGTGGTATCGAAGTCCTCGTAGCTGCGCGCCCTCCATAGCCGGCCTTCGGGGTCAATGACCAGGGAGTGACCGACGCCGCCTCGGAAAATGTGCGAGGAATCGGTGCCCCGGTAGACGAGACAGGTCCATGGCTGCTCCGGATGGTTGGCTTCGATGAAGGACTGAATCTCGCGAACCCGAAGTTCAAACAAGCCGACCCGCTCCTGTGGAGGGGTGCGGAGAACCTCGGCGATGGCTTCACCCAGAGGTCTCTCACCGGGAGGGATGAGCACACCGGACTGCAATTCAGGCTCCGATTGCGGTTCGTTGGAGAGGTGTGACATGGGCGAAGCGATCAATGAAGCTCACCCAAGATTAGACAGTGACAAAGTGACAGACAATATCCCGCAAACGCATTCTCACGAGGGAATTGCCTCGATGCCTCAAACACTCGAATCTCGGAGTCTACCGCTATGACGACCCCTTTGAGGAAATGTTTCCGGCCGCTATCACCCCGTTAGTTCGCAGGCGTAAACCGATAGAATCGGCTGGGCTTGCCTACGGATCCGGAGTCCACGCAATCCCGCCGATACGTCCTTAATAGCGGCGAAGTGAAAGGACTCCACGTCTCAAGGTTGTCCGATACCTGGAGCGGATAGGTTGCTCCGATTTCGCCATGCACCGATACGGCGTGCTGGCCATTGATTTCGATCAGCTTCAGTTTCGCAGGCAAGGCCACATAGGGCTGGCTCAATTGCGCCGTGTTGAGGCCGGTCGCATACACACGGCCGACTGGTCCCATCGCGATCGCGCTGGCGGTGTTGCCGCTGCCAAGGTAGAGCCAGCCATTGCTGCCGTCGCTGTTGACCTTGCAGACCGCCATTTGAAACAGGGTGCCGGCTGCGAGGTAGGCGTTGTTTCGATTGTCCAAAAGCATCTGGGAATGGAGCAGCAGGTTCTGGATGCCATCGGCGTTCAGGTTCTGCCAAACCACGCCACCGTTGCGGTTGAACTTCACGAACGCCGCGCCGCCCGAGGTGGGAGTCGTGTAGCCGCAGGAGATCGGCAGATCGTCGCTGCCCACTTCCACTCGAAATCCGCCGAAAGGATGCGTCACAGTCCAGAGGGTCGCTCCGGCAGGATTCAGCTTCCGGAGCACGGTGCTGGCATTGGCGATTGGCTCACCATGGACCAGGTAGGAGTTTCCCTCGCTGTCGCCGGCGAGATCGCCGGATGCCGTGCTGGCAATCCCTGTGAAGGTCCACACCGTTTGGCCTGTCAGGTCCAGCTTTGCATATCCATTGAAATTCCCCGTGATGCTGCGGCAATAAATGAGAAGAGCCCGATCAGGCGAGAACTTGAAATGCTGGGCCGCCCCGATGCCCTGGCTGTCGAACCAGTTCCAGCGGACACTTCCGTCGGGATTGAAGGCCTTTACCCGTGAAACCAATCCATTCGGCCCCATGCCCAGTCCCAGCACGTAGATGATGCCGTCCCCATCCACCAGACAGCGTCGCGTGCTGGATCCGTCAAAGCCGCTGTCAAAGACAACCCGCCACAGAAGACTACCCGCAGGTGAAAACTTCATCAAAATGCTGGCCGCAGTCACCGGGTTGGAAAAGCCGGACTTCAAGGTGCCACACACCACGAGATTGCCCGAGGGATCGCAGTCGGCCCAAACGGCCTGCTCCCACTTCGTCACGTCCGTCTGGTCGTAGCTCGCCTGCCACTGCTCGACGCCGTTGCTGTTGTGCTTGATGACCAGGATGTCTCCCGCAGGGTTCATGTCATAGCGGGCGGTGTACACATTCCCAAGGCCGTCCCCGGCGACGGTCACCCCGCCAGGTCCTTGGGTCCAATCCGCCGTGACCTGGGCATTTCCCGGTACAGGCAGCGCCAACAGTAGCCAGCTCAGTTTCGTGATCGATCTCATCCGCTTGCCAAAGATCTCCCGCCAGTTTCCCGAGAAACTGATGCGTCCCAAAAATGCAAAGAGCGCTGTCATGGCGATGGAATGGATTGAACTAAGGAGTCTTGTCCCGCCATCGGATCAGGAGCTACGCGTCAATTGCTGATCACGCAGCAGTTTGGATGGCCGTCCAAGATGCTTCCCTTGGTTTGCGTTGGCCGGGGAAGACCCCTTTCCTGCCCCGTGACAAGGTGACGGACAAAACACCAGGCATTCAAAATTCAGTGCAATCGAACGTATCGCCGGGTAATGGAATTGGCGGTCGAAATGGAGATTCCAGCCTCACTGAACCCCACAGCACGAAGTGTTGCGCAAACGTTGCTCGCCGCGTTCCCGGAACGGGAGTTCGACCTTGTGGTGAAGGACGGAGGACACGTCGAAATGTCCCTTCCCGCGCCGGCCGGATCCCACGCGGGGGCGCTTGTGGTGTTGACCTGCCACGACGGCGACACCTGGATTCACTTCGCTCCACCCTGCGCTTGGTACCTGATCGATGACAACGACGAGCTTGTCAGAATCTTCACTGCGCTCCTCACGGAGAAGGCTTTGTTCGCGGTTACTTACGCCGGGCAGGATTGGGCTGGAACAACGCTCGTTCGTCCTGGCGAGCAGCCTGAACTCGAATCAGGACAGCGGGCTGTCATCTTTTCGTGGAGCGGGAAGCACGATGCGGAAATCGAATAGAACGCGGAAACTCCTCCCACCCTTGCCT
>JANOBS010000127.1:0-25283 GCA_031411755.1 Luteolibacter sp.
GTCGGGAGCCACCGATTGGAAAACCCGCGAGGGCTTTCGGGCTCCGCGCTTGATCTCACCGGCTTGCTTGATGCTTTCGCAGAGTTTGTCGAAATCGGAGTCGTTCATGGCTTGTGGTGGTCTTAGATGAGCAGGCGGAGCTTGCGCGCCTATTCCAGAGTGAAGTTTCCCTGATACGCCAATGACGCAGCGGCTCAAGCTTGATTTGTTCCGGGCAATTCCCGCGCCAGCCTTGGACTGCGGAAGGCTCCTGCCGCTTTCTGCCAGCCAGCCTTGCTGGCGGGTCAGGCCTGAGGAAGTCCTTCCGCTCAAACGGCTCCGCCCATGCGGGGGCTGTTAGAGGATTCGGAGCCAAGACAGCGCCCGACAGCAGCAGGCTGCCTCGGAAGTAGCTCAAGTTTGAAACTTGAGAGTGGAGACGAGCTGCATTCACACGATGCAGCGCATCCGGTCTCCCGAGTGATTGCTACTGGCCGTCATTTCGATCTTCAAGGCCATCGCCCTGAAACCACACCAACCATCGCGCTCAGCGATGAGGGCGCGGGGGGCGGACGGTCAGGCCGATCAGCGTGAAGCTGTCGCCCGCCTCCCGAGAAGCGCGGCGCGGATGCAAGTGTCAAAAGTCTGTCAAAATCTTTGTCACGGGTGTCCACGGGAGAGCCAGTCCGGCCAACATGAGACCGCCCCCGAATCGGACCGGGTTCCGCAAAGCAATTGGTCTGACCCGGACGCGGAACTAAAGATTCAGTTTGGCAAGCAACTGCTCGATGGTGAGCTTGTGATGCGCTGCAACCGGTTTCAATACACCGCCAAGCAGGGTGCCCGTCTTCAAAGGCCGGTGATTGGGAATGGTTAAATGGTGAACTCCTCCCAACGTGGTCGTAAGACGGATGTGGGAGCCCTCCTGGCGTACGGTTCCATACCCGAGCACCCGCAGAGCTCGGATGAGTTCGGAAGCATCAACATCACGAGGGATCCTCATACCGCCAAGGCCTCGTCACGCACGAAGTGGAGGCGAATAATCTTCGGCATCGTTCCGGGAGCACCATCGGCAAAATGACAGCGCACGGCGTCCCTCGCCATTTCCCGGAGTTCTTCGAGGGTATCGCCTTGAGTGGCGATGGAATGGCCGAGTGCAGTGGCGACAAATCCGCCGTCCACCTCGTCCTCATGGACCTCGAAGATAATTTCATCCATGAAATGAATGTGGCACGGCAGGAGGCTTGCGGGCAAGTCGGATTGTGGCCATTCGCAGGAGCAAACGGGGAACGCAGGAATGCGGATTTCAGCTCAGCGGTGGCCCGCTTTGGCCATGCTTCTGACAATCGACTCGAAACCAGCCGAACCGTCCCGATCACCACCCGCCGCCCAGCGCAGTGACGAGCTTCGCCGTGGCGGTGAGGCGGCGGGCCTGAACGTCGAGGGCGTTGCGCTCGGCGTTGAGGGCGTTGGCTTGGGCGATTGCGAGGTTGAGGTAGTTGCTGGTGCCGGCCTTGTACTCGTTGAGGGCGATGCGCTCGCTTTCCCGCGCGGCCTTGACGGCGGCTTGCTGGGTCTGGGCTTCGGCGGCGAGGATGCGGAGGGTGGAAAGCGCGTCCTCTGCTTCCTGAAATGCGGCTAGAGCAGTCTGGCGGTATTCGGAAACGGTGCGATCGTAGGCAGCATCGGCCCGGGCTTTTTCCGCGATCCGCTGGCCGCCATCGAGCAGCGGTGCGGCGAGTTCCGGGCCGAGCGACCAGACGCGGGTGGGAACTGAAAGGAGGCTCGATGCTCCCCGCCATCCACCGTTGCCACCGAGCGTGAGGGCCGGGAAAAACGCGGCCTTCGCCGCTCCGATGCGCTCATTGGCGGACGCGACGCGACGCTCGGCAGCGGCGATGTCCGGACGGCGTTCGAGGAGTCGAGAAGGCGTTGAATTCGGGATCGAAGGAACCGACGAGGAAAGCGAACCACGTGGCATCGAGAACGAAGACGGAGCCTGGCCGACGAGAACCGCAAGCGCGTGCTCGAAGGTCGCCCGCTGCACGCCGGTCTCCAGCGCCGCGGATTTCGTGGAGGCGAGCTGGGCTTCGGCCTGGGCGACATCACCGCGCGACGCGACGCCTTGGGCATAGCGGTTGCGGGTCACTTCCAGCGACTTTTCATAACTGGCGATCTGGCGGTCCAACAGATCGCGCTGGGCATCGGTGGCGCGGAGCGAAAAGTAAGTCTGCGCGGTCTGCGAGTGCAGGCTCAAACGGGTGGACTCCACATCGGCGGCAGCGGCCTCGGCTTCGGCGGTAGTGGCGCGGGCGTTGGAACGCAGGCGGCCCCAGAGATCGATTTCCCAGGATGAGTCGACGCCGATCGCGTTCACGGTGTCGGTCGTGCCATTCGAGCGGGTGCTGGAGGCATTTCCTGTTAGAGAAGGAACGAAGGATAGTTTCGCGCTCTTCACCAGCGCGGCGGCCTCGCGCGATCGGGCCTCGGCGACGGCGAGGCTGGCGTTGGAAACATCCACGCGTTTCATCAGCGAGGAGAGTTCGCCATCGCCGAACACGCGCCACCAATCGCCACGGGAAAGATGGGCGGAAGGTCGCGCGGCCTTCCAGATCCCGCTTTCCTTGAAGTTCGCCGGAACGTCGAGATCAGGCGATTGCTTCGGCGCTGTGAGCGAGCAGCCGGTGAGGAAGAGGGCGAGGAAGGGGAGGGGTTTCACGGGAAGAAAAATGACGAATGACGAAGCACGAATGATGAAAGGAAGAGACCCATCACGATTCACTATTTACCACTAACAACTCACCTCTCCTCATCCACCGGTGCCGGAGGTTGTCGAGGAAGAGGTAGATGACGGGCGTGGTGTAGAGGGTGAGGAGCTGGCTGACGATGAGGCCACCGACGATGGAGACGCCGAGCGGGCGGCGCAGTTCGGAGCCATAGCCGAAACCGATGGCCAATGGAAGGGCGCCGAACAGGGCGGCGAGTGTGGTCATGAGGATGGGACGCAGGCGCATCTTGCAGGCTTCGAGGATGGCGGTCTTTGGGTCGAGGCCGCGCTGGCGTTCGGCATCGAGGGCGAAGTCGATCATCATGATGGCGTTCTTTTTCACGATGCCGATGAGGAGGAAGATGCCGATGAACCCCATGATGTCGAAGTCGAGATTGCAGACACGCAGGGCGAGCAGGGCGCCGATGCCGGCGGAGGGCAGGGTGGAGAGGATGGTGAGTGGATGGAGGAAGCTTTCGTAGAGGATGCCGAGGGTGAGGTAGATGACGAGCAGGCCAGCGAGGATGAGCCACGGCTGGCTTTTCAGGGAGGCAGCGAAGGCCCCGGCGGTTCCGGCGAAATTGCGTTGGATGGAATTCGGCAGGCCGAGTTTTTCGACGGTGTTGTTGATGTCGGTGGTGACATCGCTGAATGACGCACCGGGCGCGAGGTTGAACGAGAAGGTGACGGCGGCGAACTGGCCCTGGTGGTTGATCGTGAGCGGCGCAGGCGCGGATTCCCAATGCGCCAGCGAGGTGAGCGGGACGAGTTCGCCGGAGGTGGATTTCAGGCGGATGTTTGCCAGGGCATCGGGATCGTTGCTTTGATCGCGCTGGGCCTCCATGACGACCTGATACTGGTTGAGGTCGGCATAGATCGGCGAGATCTGCCGCTGGCCGAAGGCGCTGTAGAGGGTGGAGTCGATCTCCCGGATCGGCACGCCGAGGCGGCTGGCAGCCTCGCGGTCGATGACCACGCGCGTGAGCCCGGCCTTGTCCTGGTAGTCGCTGTTCACATCAATGATCGACGGCAGCTTCATCAGCGCCTGCTTGATCCTCGCCTCCCAGATCCGCAGCTCGCCGAGGTCGCTGGACTGGAGCGAGTACTGATACGCGGCGGAGCTGGATCGGCCACCGATACGGATGTCCTGGCTCGGCTGGAGGGAAACGAACACGCCCGGGATGCGGGCGGTCTTTTTCCGCAGGCGGGCGATGACCTCCAGCGGGGTGACTCCGCTTTCCGAGGCGGGCTTGAGATTGATGAACATGCTGCCGCTGTTTCTGGAGTCGTTTCTTGGGCTGCCGCTGCCGGTGCTCGCGTTGATGGCGGCGATCGCGGGATCCTCACGGATGAGTTCCGCGACTTCGGCGACGCGCTGTTTCATGAGCTGGAAGGAAATGCTCTGGTCCGCCGTGATCGAGCCGGTGAGCTGGGTGCTTTCCTGCTGGGGGATGAAGCCTTTCGGGATCGTGACATACTGCCAGCCAGTCAGCGCGACGGTGCCGATGAGCGCCAGCAAGGTCAGCCAGCGGTGATTCAGCGCCACGTCGAGCGAGTGCGTGTAGGCGTTCTGGAGCTTCGTGAAACCCCACTCGATCCCGCGCGAGATCCGACCCGGCGGCCGCTCGTTCTTGGGGCGTTCCAATAGTCGAGCGCACATCATCGGCGTGGTCGTCAGCGACACTACCAGCGACACCGCGATGGCGACGGAGAGCACCACCGCGAACTCGCTGAACAATCGGCCAATGATGCCGCCCATGAACAGGATTGGAATGAACACCGCGATCAGCGACAAGCTCATCGAGATGACCGTCGAGGTGACCTCCTTTGCGCCGCGTCGCGCGGCTTCCTTCGCCGGCATGCCTGCCTCGATGTGGCGGGTGATGTTTTCAAGGACGACCACTGCGTCATCGACAACGAAGCCGGTGGCGATGGTGAGGGCCATCAGCGAGAGGTTGTCGATGCTGTAGCCGAAGAGATACATCACCGCGAACGTGCCGATCAGCGAAACCGGCACGGCCACCCCCGGGATGAGCGCGGCCCTGGCCCGGCGGAGGAAAAACCACACCACCAGGATGACGAGGATCACGGAAATGATCAGCGAGTGCTGCACCTCATCGAGCGATCCACGGATGCTGGCCGTGCGCTCCATCAGGATCTTCATGTCGATCGCAGCCGGCATCGAGGACGCCAGACGCGGCAACATCGCACGGACCTTTTCCGTGGTTTCCAGGATGTTCGCACCGGGCTGGCGGAAGAGGATCAGCGAGACCGAGGGCACACCGTTGCTGGTGCCGTAGTTCAGGATGTCCTGCACCGAGTCCTCGACGGTCGCGACGTCTCCCAATTTCACCGCCGCGCCGTTCTTGTAACCGATGATCATCGGCAAGTATTCGGACGCGTGATGGAGCTGGTCGCTGGCCTTCACCTGCCAGCGACGATCGCCATCCTCGATCTCACCCTTGGGCCGGCTGACGTTGTTTGACGCAATGGTGGAGCGGACCTGATCGATGGAAACCCCTGCGCGCTCCACTGCCGGAAGATCGAGTGACACGCGCACGGAAGGCAGCGAGCTCCCGCCGATCGAGACGCGGCTGATGCCTTCCACTTGGGAAATCTTCTGCCCGAGCACGGTGGACGCGTAGTCGTAGATCTGACCGGCCGTGAACACGTCCGAGGTCAGCGTGAGGATCATGATTGGCGAGTCCGACGGATTCTGTTTCCGGTAATTCGGACGCGAAGGCATGCCGGAAGGCAGCAGGCCGCTGGCGGCATTGATGGCAGCCTGGACATCGCCCGCCGCGCCGTTGATGTCGCGATCGAGATCGAATTGCAGCGTGATGCTGGTGCTGCCGAGCGAGCTGCTCGACGTCATTTCCGTCACCCCGGGAATGCGCCCGAGCGTGCGTTCGAGCGGCGTCGCCACGGTGGCGGCCATGGTTTCCGGACTGGCTCCTGGGAGGTTCGCGCTGACTGAGAGCGTGGGGAAATCGACCTGCGGCAGCGGCGAGACCGGCAGTTTGAAATACGCAAGTCCACCGGCGAGCGTCACCGCCAGCGTGGCGAGGGTGGTGGCCACCGGCCGGTCGATGAAGTGCCGGGTGAAGCTCATGCGACGGGATCAATCACAGGCTCTGGCTCACGACGAAAGCGGCGGGAAAGCGAATCGAAGACCAGGTAGATCACCGGCGTGGTGAACAGCGTGAGCACCTGGCTAACGAGAAGGCCGCCGACCATCGTCACGCCGAGCGGATGCCGAAGCTCGGAGCCCACGCCCTCTCCGAGCATCAACGGCAGCGCGCCCAACAAGGCCGCCAGCGTGGTCATGAGGATCGGCCGGAAGCGCAGCAGACAGGCCTCATGGATCGCCTCGCGCGGGCTCGCGCCGCGGGTGCGCTCGGCATCGAGCGCGAAGTCGATCATCATGATCGCGTTCTTCTTCACCAGGCCGATGAGCAGCACAATGCCGATGATCGCCATCACGCCGAGCTGGGTGCCTGTTAGGTTCAACGCAAG
The DNA here is from genome assembly GCA_031411755.1 of Luteolibacter sp. GTDB lineage: Bacteria > Verrucomicrobiota > Verrucomicrobiia > Verrucomicrobiales > Akkermansiaceae > Luteolibacter. The sequence goes on from JANOBS010000127.1 coordinate 6,263, forward strand.
CAAGGCGCCGACCGTGGCGGAGGGCAGGGTGGACAGGATCGTCACCGGATGGATGAAGCTTTCGTAGAGCACCCCGAGCACGAGGTACATCACCACGATCGCCGCGAGGACGAGCCAGAGCTGGTTGGTGAGGGCGCTTTCAAAAGCCACCGCCGTGCCCTGGAATTCCGCCTGCACGCTGGGCGGCATCTTCAGAGCCTTGATGTCCGCGCGGACGGATTCGACCGCCTTTCCGAGGGAAACTCCGGGCGCGAGATTGAAGGACACCGTGTTGACCGGGAACTGCGACTGACGCGCGATGGCGAGCGGAGCGGGTTGCTCGACGATTTGCGAAACACTGGAAAGCGGCACGGCCTTTCCATCGCTGCCGCTGACATAGACGTGATCGAAGGCCTCCAGCCCACGCTTGAATTCGGTGCCGTTCTCTATCACCACGCGATACTGGCCACCCTGCGTGAAGATCGTGGAGATCTGCCGCTGGCCGAAGGCATTGTAGAGCGCGGCATCAACGGCGGCGGCGGTGATGCCGAGACGGCCTGCGGCATCGCGATCGATTTCCACGCGGGCCTGAAGTCCGCCTTCGACGAGGTCATCGGCGACGTCGGCGATGAGTGGGTTCTCCCGCAGCCGCGCCACGATCTTCGGCACCCACACGGCGAGGTCCTTGCTGTTCACCGAGTCGACCGTCATCTGGTACTGCGTGCGGCTGACGCGGTCGTCGATGGCGAGGTCCTGCACCGGTTGGAGATAAAGGTGCATGCCCGGTTGCCGCGCCGCCTGATCCTGCAAGCGCCTCACGACCAGGGCCGCCGAGGCATCGCGTTGTTTGAGCGGCTTGAGGTTGATCAACATCCGACCGGAGTTCGGCGTGGTGTTGACGCCATCGACGCCGATGAAGGACGAAATGCTTTCGACCGCCGGGTCCTTGAGGATCAGCTCGGCCATCGCTTGCTGCTGCTCGCTGACCCTGGCGAAGGACGCGCTTTCCGCGGCTTCTGTTAGACCCTGGATCAGTCCGGTGTCCTGATCGGGGAAAAAGCCTTTCGGTGTTCCCTGGTAGAGCACGGCCGTGGCGGCGAGCGTGGCGGCGAAGACCAGCAGTGTGACGAACTTGTGCTCGAGCACGACGTTCAACACGCGCCCATAGAAGTCGATGATGGCCTGGAATTTCCTGCCAATCCATTTCCCGAAGCGGCCTTCGTCTTCCGGGTTCACGTGCTTCAACATCCGCGAGCACATCATCGGAGTGAGCGTCAGCGAGATCACCGCTGAGACCAGAATCGCGATGGCCAGCGTGATCGCGAATTCGCGGAAAAGCCGACCCACCACATCGCCCATGAACAACAGCGGAATCAGCACGGCGATGAGTGAAATTGTCAGCGAGATGATCGTGAAGCCGATCTGCTTCGAGCCCTTCAAGGCAGCCACCATCGGCGAATCACCCTCTTCAATGTAACGCGCGATATTTTCGATCATCACGATCGCGTCATCGACGACGAAGCCGGTGGCGATGGTCAGCGCCATCAGCGTGAGGTTGTTCAGGCTAAAGCCGACGAGGTGCATCACCGCGAAGGTGCCGACGAGGGAAAGCGGCACGGCGATCGCCGGGATGAGCGTGGCGCGCCAGTTGCCGAGGAAGGCGAAGATGACGAGCACGACGAGGGCAATGGCGATCAGCATTTCCTCCTGCACGTCGTGCACCGAGGCGCGGATCGTGGTAGTGCGGTCTGTTAGAGGCGTGATGTCGACACTGCCGGGCAGGCCCTCGCTGAGCTTCGGCAGCAGCTCCTTCACGCTGTCGGCCACGTCGATGACGTTCGCACCGGGTTGGCGCTGGATCTGGATGATGACGGCGGGCCGTTGGTTCGCCCATGCGGCGAGCTTTTCATTCTCGGAGCCCGCCACCACATCGGCGACGTCGGAAACACGGATCGGCGCGCCGTTGACCCAGGCAACCACCAGCGTGCGGTAATCATCTGGAGATAGAAGCTGATCGTTGGCATCAAGCACGCTCGAACGCGTCGGCCCATCGAAGCCACCCTTCGGCTGACTGACGTTCGCGGCGGCGATGGCGGTGCGGAGGTTTTCCGTGGTCAGGCCACGCGAGGCGAGCGCGCCGGGGTTGGCACGGATGCGGATCGCGGGGCGCATGCCGCCGCTGAGGGTCACGAGGCCGACGCCGGAGAGCTGGGAAAGTTTGGGAACGAGCCGGGTGTCCGCCAGATCCTGCACGCGGGTCAGCGGCAGGCTTTCCGATGAAAGAGCGAGGGTGAGGATCGGCGCGTCGGCGGGGTTGACCTTGTTGTAGATCGGCGGGCTCGGAAGATCGTTTGGCAAAAGATTCGTCGCGGCATTGATTGCGGCCTGCACCTGCTGCTCGGCCACATCGAGGCTCATGCCGAGGTTGAAACGCAGGGTCAGCACCGAGGCTCCGCTGCTGCTGACGGAATACATTTGAGCGAGCCCCGGCATTTGCCCGAACTGCCGCTCGAGCGGCGCGGTGACCGAGGAGACCATCACCTCGGGACCGGCACCGGGGTACAGCGTGGTGATCTGGATCGTCGGGTAGTCGACCTCCGGCAGCGCGGAAACCGGCAGCAGGCGATACGCGAAAAGCCCTGCCAACATGAGGGCGACCATGATCAGCGTGGTCGCCACCGGTCGCTCGATGAACAGCCGGGAGGGATTCATTTCTCCTTCCGGGTGGGCTTGCCGGTCGGTGCGGCGGGTTCGGCTTCAGGCTGGATCACCTCGATCTTGGCGCCGTCGCGCAGGCGGTCGGTGCCGGCGGTGATGACCTTGTCCCCGAGCTGCACACCGCTGAGCACGCGGGTCATTTCACGGAAGGTCGGGCCGCTTTCGACCTTCCGGAAGGTGACCGTGCCATCGGGATTCGCGAGATAGACGAAGCGACCACGGGAACTTTCCTGCACGGCGGAGGCGGGCACGACGAGCGACTTCGGCGCGACCGAAACGCGCAGGCGGACGTTGACGAACTGGTTGGGAAACAGCGTGCCACTTGGATTGGGAAACTCGGCTTTCAATCTCAGGGTGCCGGATGCGGTGTCGATCTGGTTGTCACTGGTCAGCAGTTTCCCGCCCGCCAGCACGGTGCGTTGGTCTGAGGCCAGGGCCTCGACCGGCACGGGAGTTTTCGCGTTGAGATTCACGATCAGCGCGGGCACCAGCTCCTGAGGCACGGAAAACATCAGCCCCATCGGGTCCATGCGCGTGATCGTCACCAGCCCGGCGGCATCGGAGGAGCGGATCTGGTTTCCGGGGTCGACCTGCCGCAGCCCGACGCGTCCTGTTAGAGGCGCGGTGACCTTGGTGAAATCGAGCTGAAGTTTCGCCGCAGCGACCGAGGCGGCATCGGCGGCGATGGCGGCCTCATACTGCATGACCAGCGAGGCTTGGGAGTCGACCTGCTGTTTCGCGATCGAGTCCTGTTTGAGAAGCGTCTCGTAACGGACAAGGTCTGCCCGCGCATTTTGTAACAACGCCTGGTTCCGCGCCTCTTGGCCGGTCGCCTGATCGAGCTGCACCTGATAAGGTCGCGGATCGATTTCCGCCAGCAGATCGCCTTCCTTCACCGTGCTGCCTTCGGTGAAATTCACCTTCATCAACTGCCCGTCGACCCGGCTGCGGACGGTCACTACATCGAGCGGCGTGAAGGTTCCGGAAACCGTCGACCACTCCTCGAAATCCATTTCCCGGACTTCGGCCACGGAGACCGCCGTTGGCCCTACCGGGCCTCTGCTGACCGGGCCGGTGGTCACGACCTCGCCCGCGCCGTTGCTCTGATACCACTTCCATCCGCCGTAACCCACTGCCAGCAAGACGATTGTCCAGATGACCGGTTTCAGGCGGGACGGACGCTTGGCGGTGAAATCGGGATCGGTCATGCGGCCCCCCAACTAAGGCAGGATCCACCTCCACCGCAAATCCGGAGTTGCCCGCACTTGCGCACCGGCCTCCGCCTCGCGAGACTCCGTCCATGTTCACGCCGAAGTGGAAGAAAGAGGCGATGCTCCTCGTCAAGGGCGCACGCAAGTTCGTCAACTACAAGCGCGACCTGTTGAAGCCCGAGCGCGTGGCGGAGATCGAGTCCCGCCGCGACGATTTGCTCGCCGCCATCAAGTCCGGCGACCGCACCAAGGTCGACGAGGCCTCGAAGCAGATCCGCGCGACCTGTGAGAACTCGCTGCGTTCGGAAAAGCCGCCGGGTTGGTTCGAGGAGAACGTCGAAGTGATGTTCGTCGCCATCGTCATCGCTCTGGGTCTCCGCACCTATGTGCTCCAACCCTTCCGCATTCCGACCGGTTCGATGCAGCCAACCTTGAACGGCATCATCGGCACACCGACCAAGCAAAGTGAATGGCCCGCGCTCCCAGTCCGACTGGCGGAAATGGCAACCCGTGGCCGCAGTTACGTGAAGGAGGTCAATGATCGCGAGCGTCGCATCGCCAACATCCGGGATGACCAGTGGATGCACTTTTTCAGCCGCTCCTACATCGATTTTACGGACGGCACCAGTATCCGTCTTCCCGCTCCGCTCAGCCAGATGAATGAAATCGGGCTCGCCGATGCATTGGCCATCGCCCGTAGCAGGAACGGCATCCTGCCTGCTGGAACGGTGCTCTGCGAGGGCACCATCGACTCCGGCGACCTCGTCCTCGTCGATCGCATTTCCTACCACTTCCGCCGTCCGATCCGGGGCGAGGTCTGGGTATTCGACACCCGCGGCATCGAGGGGACGAAGAAGAATCCCTCGAAAGGCAAGGGCGACAAGATCGCCGACCAGGAGGACGGCACGCACTACATCAAGCGCCTCGGCGCGGTGCCTGGCGACACCCTTGCGATCTCGCCGCCGAATATCCTCATCAATGGAAAGGTCGCCACTGAGCCGGGTTTCGAAAAGGTCTACACCCTCCCACTTTACAATCGTCCCGGTGAGGTCGGCTATTCCTTCGCCAATCCCCGCGGCTCCAGCTATCCGCCGCTGTTGGTGAAGCCCGAGGATTCCATCATCCTCAAGTCCGACGCCCCTCCCGGCATGCGCGAATACGCTTCCCTCGGCGACAACAGCGGCAACTCGCTCGACTCCCGTTACTGGGGCACCGTGAAGGAGTTCAACGTCGTCGGCCCCGCGCTCTTCTCGCTCTGGCCGATCAAGACCGGCCACTGGGGCTTCATCCGCTGAACCGCCGCGATGTCCGTTGCCTCCGAGATCACGCGCAAGGCGAAGTCGAACCTCGCCTTCGCCCTCAGCATCCTGCCGAAGGACCGGCGGGATGACATGGTCGTGTTCTACGCCTTCTGCCGGGTGATCGACGACCTCGCCGATGACCTCGACGTCCCCGCCGCCCAGCGAGCCTCCGCCCTTTCCGCATGGAAACACGGGCTCGAACAGGGATTCGCCGCGCCAGATGAATTCCAGCGCGAGGTGATCGAGCTCCGTGATCGGCGCGCCATTCCCACCGAGCTGCTCACCGCCATCATCGACGGCTGCACGATGGACCTCCATCCGCAGCGCTTTGGCACCTGGGAAGACCTTTCCCAATACACGTGGAAAGTCGCCTGCGCCGTCGGTCTCGTCTCGGTCCGGCTCTTCGGCTGCCAGCATCCGGATTCGGAAAAGTACGCCGTCGCCCTCGGTCACGCGCTCCAACTCACCAACATCCTCCGCGACGTCGGTGAGGATCTTTCGAACAGCGTCCGGATTTACCTCCCGCTGGCCGATCTCGGGCGCTTCCAATACACCGAGCGCGACCTGATCGGCCGGGTGCACGACGGGCGTTTCATGGCGATGATGGCTTACCAGGCCGAGCGTGCGGAAGCTTTCTATCAGGAGGCGGAGGCCCTGCTCCCGGCCAGTGATCGCGCTGCGCTCACCCCCGCCATCATCATGGCGGAGACGTATCGCACCCTGCTGCAGCGGATGAAGGCGGACGGCTTCCGGGTCTTTGACCGACGTTACAGCCTTTCCAAGGCGCGTAAACTTGCCATCTTGTCCAAGCACCTGATTGCGCGGAAACGGTCCGCACGTGAATAAACCCCGCATTCCACTCGTTCCATGAGCAGCATGAACCGCCTTTTCCCCGCCGCCGTCGCCGTCCTCGGCAGCCTCCTGCTTTCCTCCTGCTACCAGGACCCCTACGGCCCTCCCGGTCGACCCTACGGCGACAACGGCCCCTACGGAGATCCCTACCCGCGTGGGCCTGAACCCGAAGGCCAGTATGGCGATCCCAATGGCCCTTACGGAAATCCCAACGGCCCCCAGCAACCGCCGGCCTATGATCCCTACGGAAATCCCCAACCACGCCAGGCTCAGCAGGGCATCCAGGACCCCAACTACGGCACCCCGCCACCCGTCACTCCGCCACCCGTCACCCCGCCGCCAACCAAGCTAAATCCCTCCGACTATCCCGTCGCCAAAAAGGGCAAGAAGCCCAACGAGGTCATCAGCCCCTACGCGCCCTACAACGTCATCGACGTCACCGGCTTCAAGAGCGGGCAGATGGCCAAGGACCCGTCGAACAAGAAGATCTTTGTCGTGCCGTAAGACGGGCGGAGGGCTTGGGATTCGTTTTTGAAGTGAGCCTCATTCGATCCTGAGCCATGCCCGAAAAGACAGCAGACCTACCTGCCTGGCTTGTGGATTTGTTTCCACCTGACCGAAGAATCGCGGTCGAGTTCTTCAGGAAACTCGTGGACGAGTCGATGCTCCTGGAAATCGCGAATGCTTGTTATGGAATGGAGGTTGAAGAGCAATTGGCCTCGCTCATGCCAATCTGGAACGGTGAGGATTGGGCTGAATTGGATTGTTGGTTTCCGATGGAAGCTCTCGAGTTGATGAGGTGGGCAAAGCCTGAAGACCCGGCTTGGGCACCAGGATGCGCTGGCTTGCGTGGCTATCAGATTCGGGCCTTTTCCTGCGCAGTGCTGCTCGCCACGCCAAATTTCGATCCGGATAACCAGACCCTCATTCAGATGCTGGATTCGGCTTTTGTGATCGGAGGCGAAGCTCCTGAAGCCGTTGCCCGGTTCCTGACCTGGAAGATACCTTTGTTGGAACGGGGTGCGGACGATCGGCCTTTCTTTGCGCTCGCTCTCGCGGCAATCGCCACCATCGACAAGAAAGACCTCTCTTCAGACAAGGAGATATCTCTCGCAAATTGGTTGGAGGAAGAGGAGGCCAATGAGAAAAAGCGGCTTACATACAATCCAATTTACGAGCACTTCCCCTGGCTGTTAGGCCTCACTTGGAGGGACATCAAAGTCGATCGCTGGCTGGCTCTGATCCAGAAGCTCCAGTGCGACTACCAAGGCAGCCCGATCGAACAAATGCTCACGCGATGCATTGGAGCGAATCCTGTCACTGAGGGCCCAACAGCCAGCTCTTGAGCCGACGGATCTGTTGCCAGGAATCTTCATCGAATTCTGATCGCAGCAGCTCGAAATGCTGGACCTCCTCATTTCGAAGAAACCGGATGATCGTCTTGTTCGCGATGTTCACGATCGCCTCGGTCTCAGCCACCAAGATGACCATTTCCTTTGAGTTTCGATAGGTGATCACCAGGCGCGATTCGTCGAGCGTGATCGTGGAAACAAGTCGGGCTGATCTCCACCGTGGCTGATTCAGCAGGAAAATCGAGTTGCAGGAACAAAGGACCGCAGCAATCCACCAGTTCTGAAACGCACAAAACATCGCCACGGCCAACAAGAGGAGGTTGGACAACACGTCCCACCACCTGAGGCGATATTGCTTCTGGTTCTCGATTTGCACGTGCATGGATTTCAAGCGGATGACTTGGGTGGCCAATTGGTTTGAATCACGCACGCAAAGACGCAAAGGATCCAGGATTTCTAAACGCCCATCCATCCGTGTCGATCCTCTTCATCCGTGGTTGGACCAAATTGAAAGGAATTGATCCTGACGGGAAGCCGGGTAAGGTGCGGTCATGACTGCCGCCATCAGAGCCATTTACGAAGGAGGAACACTCCGCCCTCTGGAGCCTCTGGACCTGGCCGAGCACACCGTGGTCCGAATCGCCGTGGAGACCAGCGAGGATGACTCGGAACGGCGGGAATGGCTGGAGCAGGGAAAAAAGTCGCTGGCCAGCACCTGGGACAACGAAGCCGACGACGTTTACAATGTTCTGCTCACGCGATGATGTCGTCTTGCTGCCGATCCCTTTTACGGATCTCAGCAGCATGAAGGTCAGGCCCGCCATCGTGGTCGGCCACGGAAGTTGGCCGGGAGACCTTTTCGTGGTGCCAGTGACTTCTCAACTGGCGAACGCCGATTACATCATGAGCCAGTGGGCGGAATCAGGACTGAATGTCCCGAGTGGAATCAAGGGACAGATCTGCACGGTGGAAGTCGGTTTGGTGCGGAAAGTGATCGGACGCATCGGTGCCGTTGACCGTGAAAAGCTCGATGCTCAATTGCGCGCTTGGTTTGAACTGTAGAGGTTCATCCGTGGTTCACCCTCTGAAAATCCACGCTCGCCGGATGGCGGAGATCCTGCCTGTCTGGGCTTGTGGCAGGCCGTTCGACGCAGATCGATGGACTCCGGGCCTTTGCGATGCTCGGGGTGGCGTGCGTGCATTGGCTGCCGCGTGAACTGCGCGGGCCGTTTCCCTTCGAGCTCGGGCTGTTCTATTTCCTCGTCCTCACCGGCTACCTGATCACCGGCGCGTTGCTGCGGGATCGCGATCGCGGCGAAGCCACCGGCCAACCGTGGAAAGGCGCGGCGATGAAGCAGTTCCAACTTCGTCGGGGCCTGCGGATCCTGGCTCCGTATTATGCGGCGGTGATTTTCGCGGTGCTGATGGGCGCACACGACGTTCGCGCCGCGGTGCCCTGGTACCTGCTTCAGGGCTCGAACATTCACATGGCGCTGAACGGCTGGCCGGATTTCACCGCGCACTTCTGGTCGCTGGCGGCGCAGCATCAATTCTACGTGCTCTGGCCCTTCGTGATCTGGTGGCTGCCGAAACGCTGGCTCACCGGCGTGATGATCGCCTTCGTCACCATCGCGCCGATCTCGCGGACCTTTTCACCGCTGCTGAAGCCCTGGTTCATGATGCCGGACCTGCTGCCCTCGTTCGCCTGCGATTATCTGGGCCTCGGCGGCCTTCTGGCGCTGGCCGTGCATCGCGGCATGACCTTCGATCATCCCGGACTGCGTCGCGCGGCCTGGCTTTCATTTCTCGGCTACGCCATCCTCTATGGTTTCAACGAAGCCGGCCGCACCATTCCCGGCCTTCAGGTGATCCAGCAAACCCTGCTCTCCATCGCCTGCTGCGGCCTGATCGCGGCCGCCAGCGCAGGATTCAAGGACTGGCGCGGCGCGATCCTCGATCACCCGGCGATCCAGCACCTTGGAAAGATTTCCTACGGCCTCTATCTCTTCCACAACCTCGCGCCTCTGCTCGCCGGAAAGATCCTGCCCTGGCTTTGGTGGAATCCGTGGTTCGAACACGGCTTCGGTTTCGCCATCCGGGTCAGCGTCTTCGCTCTGCTCTCGTGGCTGCTCGGCTGGCTGTGCTGGAGATTCATCGAGGTCCCGATGCAGGGCATGAAAGCGCGGCTGGGAAAATCCCGGAGCTGAAGGATTCGAGTCGTCATCTGCGGCATTACTGGCTTTCAGTCGACCATGCGGATGGGTGGTTTCGATCACCATTCCTGCTTTCGCCCGAATCAACCATGAACCGCCATCCAAACTTCGCCTGTTTGTCGCTCGTCATCGCTCTGCTCGCTGGCTTCTGCGCTTCCCCGCTGCAGGCCAAGGAGGGTGATGCCCCGCCTCCCGACTTCACTCGCGGCGGCAAGCCGGATGAGTCCCATGACTGGTTGTTGGGCCCGACCGGTGCTCGCGGGTGGATGTACTTCCGCCATGAAGACCTCACCGCTGCCTCCCGGCAGATCCTCATCACGGCGGTGGACAAGGGTTCGCCCGCAGATGGCATCCTGCGAGTCGGGGACGTCGTGCTTGGCACCTTCGGCAAGCCGTTCGTGGACGACGCGCGCAGGAGTTTCGGCCACGCGATTACCGCCGCCGAGGAAAAGACCGGCATCCTGCCCCTGATGCTCTGGCGGGACGGAAAATCCTCGAGCGTGGAACTCAAGCTGCAGGTGCTCGGAGCCTACAGCGCGACGGCCCCTTACGATTGCCCCAAATCGAAGGCCATCTTTGAGCAAGGCTGCCGCCTGATCGCGGAAAAGGGATTTGAAAATGCCGACATCCCGGACCATCTCAACGCCCTCGCACTTCTCGCCAGCGGAGACAAGAAGTACCACTCCATGCTCGGCAAGTATGCCCAGAAGGTCGGCGAGTCCCTTCAACCTCCCGACACATGGAACTGGTACATCGCCTATGGAAATCTCTTCCTCAGCGAATACACGCTCGCGACCGACAAGAAAGCGGCCTTTTCCGAATTGAAACAAGTCACCATGCGCGGCGTGAAGAACCAGTGCATGAACGGCATGTGGGGCCACGCGCCCGCACTATCCAACGGCCATTCCGAAGGCTACGGCGGCATGAACCAGATCGGCCTGCCCATGGCCCTGTCACTGGTGCTCGCCCGTCAGGCAGGCGTCAGTGATCCGGCCCTGGACCAGGCCATCGACAAGTCGGTGAAGTTCCTCCGATACTATGTCGACAAGGGAGCCATCCCTTACGGCGATCACCCGCCGTGGGGAAATGCGCATGACGACAACGGCAAGTCCTCCTGCGCCGCCGTGTTGTTCGACATGCTCGGCGACCGCGAGGCCACCTCGTTTTTTTCATGGATGGCCACCGCCGCCTACGACGAGCGGGAACACGGCCACTGTGGAAATTTCTGGAACATGCTCTGGGCCATCCCCGGAGCTGCGCGGAGCGGCCCGCTCGCCACCGGTGCCTACCTCAAGGAACAAGCGTGGTATTACGACCTTTCCCGTAATTGGAAGGGCGGCTTCGTTTATCAGAAAATCGAGGCCGGCGACGAGAACGACAACTACACCGAATGGGATCTCACCGGTGGCTACCTGCTCTCCCTCGGCCTCTATCAGAAGAGCCTCTTCATTCTCGGCAAGAAGCCCTCCGCCGCCCTCGCGCTGAATGCCGAAGCGGTGAAAAACGTCATCGTCGCAGGTCGTGACCGATACCCGGAAGGCGAGACCAACGGCTACTTCAGAAGACAGGACGAGGTGCTCCTCGAAGGCTTGAAGAGCTGGTCTCCCGCCATGCGCTTTCACTCGGCCGAAGCCATCGGCAAACGCGGCGGCGACTTCGCTCCCACCCTGCTCGCGATGCTCGAAGGCAAGGACCGCTACGCCCGCTATGGTGCCGTCGAGGCACTCGGAAGACTCGGCAAGAACGCCGCCTCCGCCGTGCCGCAGCTGCGCACTGCCCTGAAAGATCCGGACACCTGGATCCAATGCCTCGCCGCCGAAGCCCTCACCCGCCTCGGCGACAAGGAAGGACTCGGCGACCTCTTCGCGATGTCCGTCCGCCCCACGCCTACGGACCCGCGGCGCATGCATCAACGAGCGGCCTCCCGCGCCTTGTTTTCCCCCTATCCCGGAAACAGCGAGCCACAAAGCATCCTCTCCGACTCGCTCGATGGAGTGGACCGCAAGCAACTGCTCGTCGTCATGAAGTCGTTCCTGCAAAACGAGGACAGCGTCGTCCGCGCCTCCATCATCCCGGCGCTTGGAAAGCTCGACGACCGCGATCTCGCCGTCCTGCTGCCCGACATCGTCAGTGCTGTCGACAAGCTCGCCCCCACCAACGAAATGTGGGGCGACGACATCCGGCAGGCCGGACTCGACCTCCTTTCACGCCGCCACATTCGCGAAGGCATGCTGCTCTGCGTCTCCACCATCGAATGGCGCTGGGGCCTGGAAGTCGGCAAGCGCATGGAGTTCCTTTCCCGCTACGGAAAAAGCGCCCGCGAAGTCATCCCCGACCTCAAGAAACTCGTCCGCGATCTCGAAAAGCGGGAGGAAGGCGGCGACCCCAGCGACAACCGCAAAATCCTCATTAAAGCCATCGCCGACATCGAAGCCAGCAAGGACGAACCCAAGCTAATTCCACTCAAGGACTTCATCGCCCGGGCTTCCCAAACTGGGAAAGTGCCGGAGCCCTCCACCCGCTGAAACCACCATCCGACCCACAAACAAAATGAAATCCGGAAACCTCCTCGGAGCTGTCGTCTTGCTCATCTGCGGCGTCGTCCCATCCGCTTTCGCCAAGCCGCTCAAGGTCTTCATCCTCGCCGGGCAGTCGAACATGCAGGGGCATGTGAACGTCTCGACCTTCGATTCCATGGCAGCCGATCCGAAGACCGCGCCGATCCTCAAGGAAATGCGAGATGCCGAAGGGAAGCCCCGCATTTGTGACAAAGGGTGGATTTCCTCCATCGGCTGTGCGGATGACGATACGACGGAACAGACTGGAAAACTGACCACCGGCTTCGGGGCCTCGACTGAGGAAATCGGCCCGGAGTTCACCTTTGGCATCTACACCGAGAAGGCGCTCAACGAGCCGATCCTGATCATCAAGACCTCATGGGGCGGCAAGAGCCTGCACACCGATTTCAGACCACCCGGAGCCGGGCCCTATGTCTGGAGCGATTATGAGCTCGATAAGTTCAAGCAGCGGGGTGACGACCTCGCGAAAAGCAAGGCCGAGAAGATTGAGGCCACTGGGGTCTACTACCGGCTGATGGTGGCGCACGTGAAGAAGGTCCTGGGTGACCTCAAGCGGGTGGTGCCCGAATACGATGAGAAGCAGGGCTACGAGATTGGCGGCTTCGTCTGGTTCCAGGGTTTCAACGATCTGGTTTCCGATTGGACCTACGAAAAGGGCGACCAGCCCGGTGGGTATGACCTCTATGGAACCCTGCTGGCCCAGTTCATCCGGGACACTCGCAAGGATCTGAACCTGCCGAAGATGCCGTTTGTGATCGGGGTCATGGGAATCGGCGGCGAGAAGGAGGACAAGAAGGCCCCACAGATGCATTTCCGCCAGGCCCAGAAGTCGGTGGCCTCGCTTCCCGAATTCAAGGGCAACGTGGTGGCGGTGCCCACCGCGTGCTTCTGGGATGACGACCTGGAAGCCCTCCAGGAGAAGATGGAATCCTGCTGGCCGGCGGTGGATGCCAAGGTCGCCGAGGAAAAGGACGACTCATGGGAGAACAAGATGAAGCACATGGCCAAAAACTTCACGCCCGCGGAATGGAAGCGCATGAAGGGTGCTTCCAACGGCGGCTATCACTACCTCGGCGCCGCCAAGGTCATGGCCCCCATCGGCAAGGCCTTTGCCGAAGCGGCGTTGGCAGTTTCAGATCAACGGAATTCTTCGCGTATTGCTCCCTCAAAGTAACACCAGCGGAGGAAGTAAGGGCTGGAGGGGCTGGAAGGCACCCTTGATCGCCCGGTCGTCAGAGGAACTCTGGCGGTCGCGTTCATGGCGTTCGATGGCAGCGATGTGGATCTCGCCGCACTGAAAGGCAACGTGGTGCGGGTGGATTTCTCGGCCGAGTCACACGGAATTCCTGACCCTCTCGAATTTTTCCTGAGATTTCTGGGACATTTTGCGCAGCGGCAACGTGGTATCTGATGAAGTGCATCAACCGCCCATTGGCTTTTCGGTTTCTGCCCCACCGAATTCCAATGACAGAGAATCCTTCACTTTGAGATTTGAAAAGAACGCAACCAACACCCCAACGACCATGAAGCACGTAGTTATAATAGCCCTACTGATGGCGTCTTTCGCGATGACGGCATGCTCTGAACCGAAGCCGCGCGACTTCTTTGCCGCTCGTGGAATTTCCATCGGTGCTCCCGCAGCGATCGAGTCAGGCACCTACAGGATTCCAATCGAGTTTGACACGAAGATCGTACACTCGGGCCAATGGCTTGACGCCGTCAGCGTGAAAGTCTCCGGATCAGATATTCTGGTGACCGCGACCTTCACGAGTGCCAACCGCAAAAGCGGATATCCTGGCTATGTCGAGGTGAAGGGAATCCCTGCAGGAACCTACACTCTCAAATACCGGGATCCAGACGGCACGGCCCATCCAATTGGTCCGGTGGGCCTGCCCTGAATCGTTCTTACGCTCTCCATTTATCCTGAGATTTTTGGGACATTCTCCGCAGCCGCGACGTGGTATCTGAAAACGTGCATCCTTCGAACCTCCAGACCGACGCCGAGCTGCTGAAGGAATTCTCCGGCAGCGGGAGCCACTCCGCCTTCGCCGTCCTGGTGGAGCGCCATGGGCCGATGGTCCACGCGGTCGCGATGCGGATCCTGTCCAACCATCACGACGCGCAGGACGTTACCCAGGCCACCTTTCTCGTCCTGGCACGGGAGGCGGAGTCGCTCAGTCGAAAGCCATCGGTGGCCGGCTGGCTCCACACGGTGTCGCGGCGCTTGTCGCTGGATGCCCGCAGATCGAGGGAAAGCCGCCAGCACCGCGAGGCCGCCGCCATGAATGAACCCGTCAACCTCACCCACGATGCCATCAGTACAGGATTCCGCCGCGAGCTGGATGCCGCGCTTGATGGCCTGCCGGAGCGCTACCGCCATCCGCTGGTGCTCTTTCATCTGGAAGGCGCTTCGCTCGACGAGGTCGCCCACCGTCTCAATCTCCAACCCTCCACCCTGCGCACCCGGCTTTTCCGTGCACGAGAGATGTTGCGGAACATCCTCGTCCGTCGCGGCGTCGAAGTGGCATCGGTCACGGCCCTCAGCGGCTTCTTCACGGCCGAGGCCAAGGCCGCGGCGTTTACGCCCAGCATTCTTTCCTCGGTGGTCGCGACCGCAACCGGCAACGGGGCGGGCGCTTCCACCACCATCCTGCAACTCGCCGGCAAAGCAGCCTGTGGCACCAAGTCCATTTCCATCACCACCTCCATCACCAGCCTTACCATCCTTATGAAAACCAAAGCCACCCTTGTCGCCGCCATCCTGCTCGCCCTCGCGGCCGTCGGGACCAGCGCCTACGTGGTCAATCACGGAAATGCCGTAACGCAAGGCGAGGCGGAGGGTGCGGATCCCGGCAGTCCCGCCCCGGCTGAGGGTCGCGATGGGAAAACCCGCCAACGAGCACCCCAGTTCCAAAGCATCGAGGAAGCAGAGCAGGCCCTGATCGCCTTCGACCTGGCACCGATCTTCGGGAGCGACCTCGAGGAAGCCAAGCGTTGCTCCTATCGCCTGAGGGGCTTGGCGGCGAAAATCCCGAACTCCTACTTCAGCGAGCTCGCCGCCCGCTTTCGCAAAGGCTCGGACCGTGACCTCAAGGATTACTTCCGACAAATGGCCCTCTACATGGAATGGGGCCGCTTGGATTTTGAAGCCGCGTTGGCCGACCTCCCCCGGATTGACAATGCCAAGATGCATTCCAAGGCCTTGGAGAGGGTGTTTGTCGGCACCACGGAGGCGGATGCCAGGGCCGCAATGAAAAGGGCCGAGACCCTGGTCCTCGCGGCACCGCACGAACTCGGCGATCCCGCACGAATTTCGCTCATGGATGCCATCTTCGACACCTGGATTGAATCCGATCCCTTCGGTGCCGTCGAGTGGGCCAAGCAGGCACTGGTTCCGGACATGCGCCGCAACCAATGGATCGATGATGGCCTCCGTACCTGGGGCAAGAAAGACCCCGAGGCCGCTGAAAAATGGCGCAAGCAGGAGAATTTCAAGGGGTTCGACCACTGACTGCTTTCTTTCCTCCAACAGATTCAGAAGTGCATCCTCAAATGTCTGCTCAGGCATGAGCCGTTGAATCGTGGGGAGAACTTTTCCGGGGGATGATCGGTGTGGCAGGCGTTCCCTTATTGAAAGGCAGTCGGCGAACCGGCAGCTCGCCAAACGCTGCCAACCAAGCTCGATCCCGAACAAACGGCATTCGTCAACGCCGTGGGCGACATGCCCTTGCTCCTGGTGCGAAACAGTTCTGGCGAGGTCACCCGCATCTACCCGATCGATCGGTAATAATCTGCCCGGAGCTTTTGCGACTTAGGAAGCGAATTTTCGAATCCATGAATCGCTTCGTGAGCGGCTGACGGAAAAATTTCGTCGCCCGCGGCGGGTCGGCGTGCACCATGGCCGGGCAACTTAGTTTGGATTCGAATCATGAAAGCATTGGTCAAAGCGAAGGCGGAGCCAGGATTGTGGCTGCAGGATGTACCGGAACCCGAAGTCGGTCCGATGGATGTGCTCATCAAGGTCCGCAAGACCTCGATCTGCGGCACCGATGTCCACATCTGGAAATGGGACTCGTGGGCGCAGCGCACGATTCCCGTGCCGATGCACGTCGGCCATGAATTCTGCGGCGTCGTCGAGGCCGTCGGCTCCGGCGTGACCGACATCGTCCCCGGCGAACTCGTTTCCGGCGAAGGCCACATCGTCTGCGGTCGCTGCCGCAACTGCCTTGCGGGCCGACGCCACCTCTGCCCGAAAACCCTCGGCGTGGGCGTGAACCGGCCTGGTGCCTTCGCGGAGTATCTTTCGATCCCCTACACCAACGTCTACAAGGTCGACCCCTCGATCCCGGAAGAAATCGTTTCCACCTTCGATCCCCTCGGAAACGCCGTGCACACCGCACTGTCCTGGGACCTCGTCGCGGAAGACGTGCTGATCACCGGTGCCGGCCCGATCGGCTGCATGGCGGCGGCGGTCTGCAAATTCGCCGGAGCCCGTCACGTCGTGGTGACCGACGTGAACCCCTACCGCCTGGAGCTGGCGAAAAAACTCGGCGCCACCCGTGTGGTCGATGTTTCGAAGGAATCGCTCGACGACGTGAAGAACGAGCTGGGCATGAAGGAGGGCTTCGACGTGGCGCTTGAGATGTCCGGCCACCCGTCCGGGCTGCACGACATCCTGACCCACAGCTCGAACGGAGCGAAGGTTTCACTGCTCGGAATCTTCCCGGAAAAGGTCGCGATCGACTGGGACAAGGTCATCTTCAAGGGTCTGATTCTCAAAGGGATCTATGGTCGGGAAATGTTCGAAACTTGGTACAAAATGAGCAGTATGATCCGCGCCGGTCTGGACATTTCGCCCGTGATCACGCACCGATTCCATTTCACCGAGTTCGAGAAAGGCTTTGAGACGATGATGTCGGGCCAATCGGGCAAGGTGGTGCTGGATTGGACGGTCTAACAGCCGTCCGATTGCGGGCCGGCCCGCGAAACCTCAACCATTCCCCATGTCCTTTCTTCCGAAACCGTTCGCCCACCCCTACGAGATCGCTCCCGAGTATTCGAAAAGCGCGGTCTATTTTTCCTGCGAATTCGCAATCGACCAGAGCTTCAAGATCTACTCCGGCGGTCTTGGCTTCCTCGCCGGCTCCCACATGAAGTCGGCGGCGGCGCTGAAGCAGAACCTGGTGGGCATCGGCATCTGCTGGTCCTTCGGCTATTACAACCAGACCCGCGGCGACGACGGCGGCATGGCGGTGCAGTTCCGGAGAAACGAATACACTTTCCTCCAGGACACCGGCATCCGCTTCACCGTCCCCGTGCACGGCCATCCTGTGTGGGTAAAGGTGATGTATTTGCCTGGTGAGGTTTTCTCCACCGTGCCGATGTTTTTCCTCAGCACCGATGTGGAGGAGAATGACGAACTTTCACGGGCGATCACGCACCGTTTGTACGACAACGATCCGCTGCGCCGCATCGCGCAGTACATCGTGCTTGGAGCGGGCGGTGCGAGGCTGCTGGAGGAACTGGGCGTCGACCCGGAAGTCTGGCATCTCAACGAGGCCCACGGGCTTTCCGCCGCGTTCCGTTTGTACGAGAAATATCGTAGCGTGGATGAGGTGAAGAAGCGCCTGGTCTTCACCACCCACACGCCGGAAGAGGCTGGCAACGAGAAGCATGATTTCAAGCTGCTGCACGACTTCTCGTTCTTCGGCGGCGTGCCGGAGGCGGAGGTTCGCGAGATCACCGGCATCCAGGGCGACGTGTTCAATCACTCACTCGCCGCGCTCCGCCTGGCCCGCATCGCGAACGGGGTCTCGAAGCTCCATGGACAGGTTTCCCGGGACATGTGGAAGAAGTTCCCGGACATTTGCCCGATCACCCACGTCACCAACGCCCAGAACAAGAAATACTGGGCGGATCACGGCTTGGAGGCCGCCCGGGAGCGGGGTGACATCGAGCTGCTCGGCAACCGCAAGCGCGAGCTGAAGGAACGCCTGTTCCGCCTCGTGGCCGACCAGACCGGCAAGCTCTTCCGGCCGGACGTGCTGACCATCGTGTGGGCCCGCCGTTTTGCCGGCTACAAGCGCCCGGACCTGATCGCCCGGGACATGCGCCTGTTCCGCGAGCTGATGACGAACACCAAGCGACCGGTGCAGGTCATCTGGGCTGGAAAGCCCTACCCTTTCGACTTCGGTGCGATCGAGACCTTCAACCACCTCGCCCAACTGACGCGCAACCACCCGAACGCCGCCGTCCTCGTGGGCTATGAGCTGGAGCTTTCCCGTTTCCTGAAGAACGGCGCAGACATCTGGCTGAACAACCCGGTCGTCACCCGCGAGGCTTCCGGCACCTCAGGCATGACGGCCGCGATGAATGGCGCGGTCAATCTTTCCACCAACGACGGCTGGGTCTGCGAATTCGCGAAAAACGGCGAGAACAGCTTCATCATCCCACCCGCCGATCCGGCGCTGTCTCCGGACTCGCGGGACCGCCATGACCTGCTCGGGTTCTACACCTTGATGGACGAGGCCGTGCTGCCGCTTTACTACGATGATCCAGCGGGTTGGTCGAAACTGGTGTTGCAGTCGATGAGCGACGTCGTTCCTTTCTTCGACTCCGACCGCATGGCGGCCGAGTATTACGAGAAGATCTACGCCTGAGGTTGACCCCTTGAGAGCCAGCCGCTGAACTTGCTCAGCCATGCCAATCCCTCCCAAGCGGACCCGGATCCCCAGCGCACGAGGAATTTCCTCTCCAGCGGTGGAGTCTTCCGTTTGGGAACCTCTGGAATCGACGCTCAAACCCGTGGCCCCGGAG
>JANOBS010000128.1:0-9500 GCA_031411755.1 Luteolibacter sp.
AAGATCGAGCGGCTCTTCGCCTGGCTTGGCAACTGGCGACGCCTGCTCGTACGCCATGAACGGCGAATCGATCTCTACAGCGGCTTTTTCAAGCTCGCCTGCATCATGATTCTCGTCAGACACTTTTGAAACCACTTCTAACAGGTTCCTCCGCTTCGCCCGAGCAACAGGAGCCGTGTGCGTGGAAGCAGTCCACGCACCAGCTCCTGCCATCGATCCGCGCTGCTGACTCAGCTCCACACCCGGCGCAGACGGGCTCCAATTCGGCGATCGGTTCATCTTCCATCGCCAAATCCTGATCGAGCCAAGGAAATCGCGCAACCAATCACGGAGCCGCGTGTTCCTCCCTCATCATGAAACGGCTCCTGCTTTCCTGCCTGCTTTCGGTCGCGCCCTTGCTGGCGAAGGAAACCACCAGCTACGATCCGCTCAAGGTCGAGGAAGGAGCGATCGCCTCGAAGACCTTCGACGTGAAGGATGAAAAGCGCAACCGGGTGCTGCCGATTCGCGTCTATCTGCCGAAGTCGGACAAGCCCGCACCCGTCATCCTCTTTTCCCACGGACTCGGCGGCTCGCGCGACAACAACCCCTATCTCGGAAATCACTGGGCCGCGCGCGGCTACGTGGTGGTCTTTGTCCAGCACCCCGGCAGTGATGAAAGCGTGTGGAAGGACACCCCGGGATTGCAGCGCATGGCCGCCATGAAAAAGGCCGCTTCCGGAGAGAACTTTCTACTGCGCAACCAGGACATCCCGGTCGTCCTCGATACGCTGAAGACCTGGAACGGCGAAAAGGATCATCCCTTGAAAGGCCGACTCGATCTCGAACACATCGGCATGTCCGGCCATTCGTTCGGCGCGGTCACCACCCAGGCCGTCTCCGGGCAGGCCTTCCTCGGAGGAAAAACACAGTTTCTCGAACCGCGCATCGATGCCTCCGTGATGCTCAGCCCCAGTCCACCTCAGGCGGGCGACCCGGTGACCGCGTTTTCCACGATCAAGATCCCCTGCCTTTTGATGACCGGTACCCTCGATGACAGCCCGATCGGAAATTCCAAAGCGGCGGATCGCTTGAAGGTTTTTCCGAACCTCAAGCAGGCCCCGGCCTTGCAGGTGGTCTTCGACAAGGCCACGCACATGAGTTTCGGCGAACGCGATCTGCTTGGAAAGCCCATCAAGGACCCGCGCTACCACAAAGCCATCCTCGCCCTTTCCACCGCGTTTTGGGACATGACCCTGAAAAGCGATCCCGCAGCGAAAGCCTGGCTCACCAGCCCTTCCGCGAAGTGCGTGCTGGTTCCCGAGGACAAGTGGGAGATGAACGGGAAATGAGGCGATCTGGGAAAATGTGATCAGCACAAAACTGTTCATTTGACCTGCTTTCCGGAAGCTGGTAGTTGGTCCGACAACTCCACCAGCCGACTCCGACATGAAAGCCAATGCCCCGACCTCGCCCACTGCCCGCCTCGCCTCCCTGCTGAAGCAGGTTTTCGGTTACGACAGCTTCCGACCACTTCAGGAAGACATCATGGCCGCCACCCTTGGCGGACTCGATACCGTCGCCATCCTTCCGACCGGCGCGGGGAAAAGTCTCTGTTACCAACTCCCGGCCCTCGTCCGTGAGGGGCTGACTGTAGTGGTCTCGCCCTTGATCGCGCTGATGAAGGATCAGGTCGATCAGCTCCACGCCGCTGGGGTGGCCGCGACGTATCTGAACTCCACCCTCGATCCCGCCGAGCTGCGCTCGCGGCATGAGGACCTCGATGCCGGGAAATTCCAGCTCCTCTACGTCGCCCCGGAACGCCTGCTGGCGGGAGATTTCCCGAAGAAGCTCGCCGGCTGGAAGGTCGCCGCCATCGCCGTCGATGAGGCCCACTGCATTAGCGAATGGGGCCACGACTTCCGCCCGGAATACCGCCAACTCGCGACCCTGCGCGAGCGCTTTCCCGGCGTGCCCTTCCTCGCCCTCACCGCCACGGCCACGCCGCGCGTCCGGGAGGACATCATCGGCCAGCTCCGCCTGCGCGATCCGCAGGTGTTCATTTCCTCCTTCAACCGACCGAACCTCAGCTATCGCGTCATTCCGAAGAGCAAGCCGGAGCGGCAAGTCTGGGAGTTCGCCAGCGCCCGACCCCAGGACGCGGGTATCATCTACTGCGCGTCCCGTAAGTCGACCGAATCCCTCGCCGCCACGCTGCGTGCCGAGGGGATTTCCGCCGTGGCGTATCATGCCGGGCTCGATGCCGCCGAGCGCTCGCGGAACCAGGAGACCTTTCTCCGTGATGAGGCCCGTGTGGTTTGTGCGACGGTCGCGTTCGGCATGGGCATCAACAAGCCGAACGTCCGCTGGGTGATCCACTTCGACCTGCCGAAAAACGTCGAGGGCTACTACCAGGAAACCGGCCGTGCCGGGCGCGACGGTCTGCCGGGCGATTGCCTGCTGCTCTACTCGCGAGGTGATGTGATGAAGCAGCTCAAGTTTCTCGACGAGATCAGCGACCCACAGGCCCAGGCGGTGGCGCGGGCGCAGCTCGACCAGATGACCGGTTATGCCGAGGACGATGGCTGCCGCCGCGCGCATCTGCTCCACTACTTCGGCGAGCACTGGCCGCACGAAAACTGTGGCGGCTGCGATTCCTGCCTTTCGCCGCGCGAGACCTACGACGCCACGCTCGACTGCCGGAAGTTCCTCAGTTGCGTGTTCCGCGTCCGCCAGCTCAGCGGCTTCACCACCGGCCTCCAGCACATCGCCGATGTCCTCTGCGGGGCGAACACCGAGAAGATCCGCCGCTGGAAACACGACACGCTCAGCACCTATGGAATTGGAAAGGAAACGCCGCGCGCCGAATGGGTCGTGCTCGGTCGACAGCTCCTTCGCATGGACCTGCTCCAGCAATCGCAGGACGGATTCTCCACCATCGGCCTCACCGACTCCGGACTCGCGGCGCTGAAGGATGGCCGGAATTTCACCCTCACCCGCGCGCCGGAATCCGTCCGCGAGGCCAGCGCCACCTCCGTCGCGAAAGCCGGCGACATCCCCTGCGACGAAGGCCTCTTCGCCGAGCTCCGCGCCAAGCGCAAGGAACTCGCCGACGCCCGCGACGTGCCGTCTTACGTCGTGTTCTCGGATGTGACCCTGCGCCACATGGCCCGCAGCTATCCGTCGAATGCGGCTGGCATGTTGAAGATTCCGGGCGTCGGGGAAAAGAAGTTCGCCGACTTCGGCGCGCCGATGCTGGAGATCATCGCCGATTGGCTGGCCCTCCATCCGCGTCAATCGTTTGCCTCGCTTCGCGCCGCTCCACCGGCCCGAAAGATGCAGACGGAAGGCGCGCTCAACGGCACCGCCCTCGCCTCCCTCGAACGCTTCAAGGCGGGCCTCGGCATCGAGGCCATCGCCGAGGAGCGGAACCTCAGCGTTTCGACCATCGAAAGCCACCTCGCGAAAGCGGTGGAAAGCGGCGAAAAGATCGATCCACGCGGCATCTACACTCAGGCCGAGGAAACCGACATGCGCCGCGCCTTTGAAGGCCACGACGGCATCGCCCTCAGCCCCATCTTCGAAAAACTCGGCGGGCGGATCAGCTACGGGAAACTCAAGCTGTTCCTCGCCTTCGAGCAGGCACTGGCAGGGAGGCCGTGACCAGGATTCCGGAGATTCGGCATTCGCCACAGCAGATCGAATCCTGCCTGGTCGACAGCCCGCGGCTTCCTGCCTTTATTCGGCCATGACGAAATCCCAACGCGCCGCGCATCTGATGGAGCGTCTCGAGGGCCTTTATCCGGAAACACCAGTGCCGCTCGATCATCGAGATCCGTTCACGCTGCTCATCGCGGTGCTGCTTTCCGCCCAGTGCACGGATGTCCGCGTCAATCTGGTCACGCCCGCGCTGTTCGCCCGGGCCGATACCCCGGCAACGATGATGGAGGTGCCGGAGGAGGACATTCGCGCCATCATCCGGCCGTGTGGGCTTTCCCCGCAAAAGGCCTCCGCTATTTCGCGGCTTTCGAGGATCCTGATGGACGAGCATGGCGGTGAGGTGCCCGCGGATTTCGACGCGCTGGAGGCCTTGCCGGGCGTGGGGCACAAGACCGCGTCGGTGGTGATGGCGCAGGCTTTCGGAGTGCCCGCATTTCCAGTGGACACCCATATCCACCGGCTGGCGAAGCGCTGGAAGCTTACGAAGGGGCGGAACGTCGTCGAGACCGAGAGGGATTTGAAAAAGCTTTTCCCTCGGGAGCGCTGGAACAAGCTGCACCTGCAGATCATTTTCTACGGTCGCGAGTACTGCTCCGCACGCGGCTGTGATGGCTCGAAGTGTCCGCTCTGCCGTGAGGTCGGAGGAAAGCCGGGGAAATGAACTGAGTTTGATTTTCAAACCATCCGCACGCCATGCCAGCCAGTCGTTTCCTGCATCTGATCCGCAGTGGCTTTGCGGCGTTTTGTCTCGCCGCCCCGGCAGCCGCACAGGATCTCGATGAGCTCAGCACACTGGTCCCTGAGTCGCTGGCGGCGATGAAGTCGGAGAAGTGGGAGGACGCGCTGAAGCTGCTAGATAAGGCAACGGAGATGAAGCCGGCCGAGGCTTTGCGCGGGTTCGGCCCGCAGTTTGGCGTGGTGTGGTACCGCCGGGGCATTTGTGAAATGAAGCTACAGCGCTGGGAGGCGGCCATGGGTTCGTTCGAGACCTGCTACCGCGATTACCCAAACCGTGGCCCATCCGGCGGCAACCTGTATCAGACGAAGGCGCTTCTGAAATGGGGCGAATCCGCCGTCGGGGCGAAGCGATGGGAGCTCGCCATTTCCCGCTTCCGAAAGTTCCTCGATGAGCGGGACAAGACCCGGGACAAGTTCCAGCAAGGCGCTTTCCACATCACGCTCGGCATCTGCCACTATCGGCTCGGCCATCTCGCAGAGGGAAACGAGCAGCTTGAGATCGCGATCCGTAACCGCGCGAGCTTCCCCACGTCCGATGACCAGATCGTCGCTGGCATCCAAGCCCTGGCAGCGGCGGCGATCGCGGAGAAGAACGAGGCGGCTCTTCTCGATTTCCTCTCCAGCAACCAGGCCGCCTTGAGCTTCGAGCCCCATCGTGCCCTGGCCTACGCGGCGGTTTACCTGAAACTCGCGTCGGACGCGGCCACCGCAGGCATGAACCGGTCGGCGATCGCGCTCTGCCAACGGGTGGTTGATCCGGCAGCGGCAACGGCTGATCTGAAGGCTCTCCTGGCCTCACCCGGAGGCGACAAGACGATGCTGGATGCCGCCCTGAAGCGGCTTGAGGCGGATTCCCGCAGCCCTGCTCCGATCGGACTGCTGAAGCTGGCGGGATTGGCTTCCGCGCAGGAAGCGTTGGGAAACTTCCGGGTGGCCTGTGAGATCCGGGAGCAAATCGTCAGGGAGTTTCCGGGGTCTGCGCTGGAAGTGGAGAACCTCCGCCGTCTGACCAGGATTCGCCAGCATCTGGCCGTGGCGGCGGAAGGCGAAGGCAAGACGGATGAAGCCATCGCCGCTTTTGAAAAGGCTTGGATGGAGAGCAAGGACGGCACGGCCGTCCGTGCGGCAAAGCGCTGGATGGAACTCGTTTGGCAGCGGAACCATGAAGGGGATCGCTTGTCTGCCTGCCGGGGAGGGCTCTCAATTCTGGAAACGACCAAAGAGGAAGAGCTTTCCGACGAGGATCGGGCGGTGCGGGATGAAGTCGAGAAACTGACCCGGACCTTCCAGGCGGCTCTGGCGGGGAAGGCGAGTCCCAATCCCTGAAACGCCGGGTTCTTTCTTGGTTTCCGGAAGAATGCCGGGTTGAATCGAAGGCCATGGCGGAGACGCTCGAAGATGACTTTTTACGATTTCTGGAGGTTGAGAAAAGCGCATCCCCACGCACCACCCGCAACTACCGGGAGGCCCTGGCGGCGTTCCGGGAATCACACGGGGAGGCATTTCCCGGCTGGCGGAACTGCGGCGTGGAAGATTTCAGGAACTACCTGTTCGCCCTGATGAAGCAGGACCTGAAGCGCTCCACCATCCGACTGCGGTTTTCAGCCATGCGTTCATTTTACAAATTTCTGGTGCATCGCCGCGGCTTGGAGTCGAGCCCGGTGGCCTTGGTGGAACTGCCGAGGCCGGCGCGCTCGCTGCCGGTGGTGCTGAATCTGAGCCAGATCGAGGAACTTCTCGCGCTGCCGCTGACGCTGCCCCTTCAAAAGCAGACAGCGGCATGGATTCCGGTCCGCGACGCCGCGATCCTGGAGCTGTTCTACTCCTGCGGGCTGCGCATTTCAGAACTCACGGGGCTCGATGTCGCGCATGTCGATTTCAGTGCAGAGACCCTGCGCGTGGTCGGAAAGGGGTCAAAGGAAAGGATCGTTCCGATCGGCGGACCGGCCTTGTCCGCGCTGCAACGGTACCGGCAACTTGCCGTGGTGACCTCGGGTCCGCTGTTTCTCAGCAAGCGACGCACGCGGATCACCCAGCAGGCCATCGACCTCCTGCTGAAAAAGTATCTCAAACACAGCTCGATTCCGTTCGCGATCAGTCCGCACAAGCTGCGCCATACCTTCGCGACTCATCTGCTCGATGCCGGAGCCGATCTGCGTTCCGTCCAGGAACTGCTGGGGCACAGCTCGCTTTCCACCACCCAGATCTACACGCATGTGACCAAGGAAAGACTCCGCCAGGCCTATGATCAAGCGCATCCACGCGCTTGATCCACTCGTGGGATCGGGACACGAAAAAGGGGCGATCGCTTTCACGACCGCCCCTGAATTTTTGGAGTGAGCTTCAAAGAAGCTCAACCGTAAGGCTTAGAAAGTCACGGCAACCTTCACGCCACCGAACAGCTGGTCACGCTGGTCGTTGATCGGAGCGAAGGGGACGAACTTGCTGGCCGGGTTGCTGTTCACACCTTCGAGAGCCGAACCCTGGAAGGAGTAGGCAACGTAAGGTGAGATGGTGAGGGTGTCGGTGGCCTTGATGTTGAAGGTCGCGCTGAGGGTGGTGTGCTGGTGCTGGCCTTCCTCGACGGAGTAACCAACCTTGGCGGCGGTCACGAGGTCAACGCACTCGTGAAGCTTGAAGGTCTTGTCAAGGGCGAGTTCAGTGTAGCCACCGTTGTCGGTTTCGATGTCCCAGAAGTAGGTCAGCGATCCGTTGATGCCCCAGAAGAGCTCACGGCTGAGGCCGAAATAGACTTCCTGGGAATCGTCGATGAGCTTGAGCTCATTGCCGAGGATGGAAACCTTAGCGTCTGGATTGTGGTACCAGATGTAGCCAACGAATGCGGTGGCGAAACCAAAGTCCTTGGAAACTTCACCGTAGAGGTCGATTTCATCATAGCTGTCCGGGAGCTGGACCGGGCCGGCGTTGCCGAAGTTTCCGTCCTGAATCGAGGCGTACCAGACGCCAGCGCTCAGATCGAGACCGTTCCAAGAAGTGGAAACGTCGCCACCGGCTTCAATCATGTCAGTTCCGAGGTCGATACCGCGGAAAATATACTGACTGTTGTAACCGGCGTGAAGTTCGCCTTCGATTTCCGCCGAAGCGTTGCCGGCCACAAGGGCGGAGGCAGCGGCCAGGGCGCCAATGGTTTTGCTGTAGTTGCGCATCATGGTTTCTGTGTTTGGTTGCTGCTGTCTTTCCTTACCGGACCGCAGGGCGGCTTTGGGGAAAAGCATGACAAGTTGAGCATCCCGCGTGCCAAAGCCCCGTTGGATCCAACCTTTCGACAAAAGTGTTTAGCTTTTATTAAAGGTTCTGTCCAGCAGGAATTCAGCGGTTTTCGGTTCGCTTGCCGGATCTTTAGATTGGGGGACCCGGACTTGGCAAGAGTGAATCGGAGGTTTTTTAAAAGATCTAACGAGAAGCCCCGAATCGATGACGGTCGCCAATGCGAGCCGGATTGCAAGTTGGCACGGTGGATGCTCTCCGCCCAATCGCCGCTGCGTGGCCATGGAAGCCCGCGGTCATTGGCGAACCATCCGACCAACCCTGACCATCATGATTCGAACACACTTCCGAAAACTGTCGG
Source organism: Luteolibacter sp. (assembly GCA_031411755.1). Lineage (GTDB taxonomy): Bacteria > Verrucomicrobiota > Verrucomicrobiia > Verrucomicrobiales > Akkermansiaceae > Luteolibacter. The sequence continues at coordinate 8,027 of JANOBS010000128.1, forward strand.
CAGTCCTGGCCGCTGCGATTGCGCTTGCGGCTTTCCCACTGGCCAACTCCGCCAACGCTCAAGATGCGGCTGCTCCGGCACCTGCGCCCGCAGCCGAGGCACCCGCCGCTCCTGCTGAAGCTCCGGCTCCACCGGATGCCACGACCGAGCAACGCCTCACCGACCTGGAGCAATACTTCCAGAACATGGGAGTGGGCGGCAGCGGCGACGCCACCTGGACCTCCAAGATCGGCGGTGTTCCCGGCCCGGGCCACAACGGCTGGATGATGACCAGCGCCGCCCTCGTGCTTTTCATGACGCTTCCAGGTCTCGCCCTCTTCTACGGCGGCTTGGTTCGCCGGAAGAATGTTCTCAGCGTGTGCGCCCAGTGTCTGGGTTGTGCCGGCCTCGTCACCATTCTCTGGTGGGCCTTCGGTTACAGCCTGGTCTTCGGAAAGAGCTTCAGTGAAGGCGGTGCAACGCTCGGAAAGTATCTCGGCGGCACCGAGTTCTTCTTCTTGAAGGGCGTTGATTCGAAGCCCAACACCGATTACTCCTACTGGGTTTCCCAGAACGTCTTCTCGATGTATCAGATGATGTTCGCCATCATCACTCCCGCACTGATCATCGGTGCCATCGCCGAGCGTATGAAGTTCATCTCGATCATGGCATTCATCGCAATCTGGATGTTCGTCGTCTACTTCCCAATGGCCCACATGGTTTGGGGCGTCACTGGCATGATGAACGGTGTCTGGAACGCCACTGCCGACATCAAGGCGATCGACTTCGCTGGCGGCACTGTGGTTCACATGACCTCCGGTTGGTCCGCTTTGATCCTCTGCATCATGCTCGGCAAGCGCCACGGCTTCGGTAAGGAAAAGATGTCTCCGCACTCGATGGTTCTCTGCATGGTCGGCACCGGGATGCTCTGGGTCGGCTGGTATGGCTTCAACGCCGGTTCCGCTGTCGCTGCCGATGGTGTTGCCTCGAACGCCTTCATGACCACCACGCTGGCCGCCGCCACCGCTGGTTTCATCTGGGCCGCTGTTGAGTGGCTCCACAAGGGCCAGCCCTCCATCCTCGGCTTCTGCTCGGGCATCGTTGCTGGTCTCGTCGTGGTCACCCCCGCTTGCGGCTTCGTGGACGCTTCCGGTGCCATGCTGATCGGTGTTCTCGCCGCCATCATTCCCTACATCTTCGTGGTCTTCGTCAAATCCAAGCTGGGTTACGATGATGCCCTGGATACCTTCGGAGTTCACGCTGTCGGCGGCACCCTCGGTGCCATCATGACCGGCGTGCTCGCCACGGCGGATGTGAACGGCAACCTCAACACCAACCTCAAGGAGATCGTCGGCAAGTCGCTCCTCATGGAGCAGTTCAAGGCCATCGCCCTCACCTTGGCCCTCTCGATCGTCTCCACGATCGTGATCGCCCTGATCGTGAAGCTGATCGTCGGACTCCGCCCAACGGTGGAAGTCGAAACCGCGGGTCTCGA
>JANOBS010000129.1:0-1056 GCA_031411755.1 Luteolibacter sp.
ACCACCACGATTCCAGGATTGACCTCCGTCACCAGCCGGATGATCTCCGCCAGCACGGCCGACAGATCCTGCTCCAGCACGACATCACTCAGATTCACGAAGCGGATGGCGTTTCCCAGCTTCGACTCATCGAAAAACGAAAACTGCTGCTGGTAGCGCAGCATCTTGATCGCAGGCTCCCCCAGCACCGTGAAATACAACGCTGGCTTTTCCACGGTCGCGTTCGCAAACACGATCTGATGAGCCATCGTCGTCTTCCCGCAACCCGGGGAGGCGGCGATGACGTTGAATGAAAATTCCGGGATGCCTCCACCTAGAATGTCGTCGAGACCCCGGATGCCGGACGGCAGTTTTCGGATCGCGACCTTGGCCGGTCGACGCACGGCCTTCTCCGTCGTGTTCCGTTTTGCCGCGTCAGTTTGTTTCTTCATGATCGTCTCCTTGATTGAAATAGTCGTTCACGGGCTGCAGCGGCCACGTCTCGCACACCAACCGGATCGTCAGGATCTCACCGATGAATGACACCAGCAGTCCGAGCAGTTGGGCTACGAGAGCCACGTGGCCTGCGAAGATCTGTTCGGCATCGGGCTTCAGCTCGTCCGACACCTGTCCTTCCAGAAATCCGTCCCCATTCACCTGCACGCCCGCCAGCCACGGAGCCTCTGGAACCGCCAGAGCCAACGCCCTCGACAGCAAGGCCCGGAACCCGGACCTCCCCATCAGCGTCGACAAGTGCGGTCGCAGCTTTTCCACCACCGCGACTTTCGTTGCTTCAGCGCTTGCAGACGACGGACTCGCCTTCGCCTCATCCGAGATGAGGTGGGTGGCAAGCGTCCGCATCTGTGGGCTGATGAAATTCATGGGATTCCGATGATCACTGGCTTGCAGAAACGCATTCAGCCCTCATCGAGGATGACCCGAAATCACCCGGTTCCATCCCTCATCGGATCAGGGGAATTAGCGACTTAATAATCCATCAATCTGTCGCATCTGGAGGCTTTCCTGAACCTTGATGCGGTGAAATGAAACGGGGACTCTTAGCATGAAGCGAAAGGG
>JANOBS010000130.1:0-1144 GCA_031411755.1 Luteolibacter sp.
GAAGGTGTTGGTGTCTGGCAGAAGCGGACCGATCCGCTGCCAGACCTTGTCGGTCATGAACTCGTAGATCACGCTCACTGTTCATAGGCACGTATCCGCAGAGTACCAGTCCTTTTTCAGACTTTTGAAACCACTTCTAGGAATTTGATTTTCTCATGAGGCTCCTGGAATAGCCGTTGGGCCGGACTGGAGGTGGTTGGTATCAGTTCGCTGATTGTAACATTTAACCATCAGAGCCGTTTCGCACTGGATTCTGATCTCCTACAAACACTTATCAAAATCCACAGCCTGAACATCTCTAAGGGGTGTTAAACTTTGGAGAGAGCATTCAGTCGCAGGTCAGCGATTGAGCTCCGAGATCTCACTCAATCGCCTTCAGAATCTGCCTGCGCAGCTCGACGGCATCCAGCTCACCGCTGTGCTTCCAGAGGATCTTGCCGCCGGGGCCGATGAGGACGGAGAAGGGCAGGGCACCGGTCCATTCGGGGTCGATGGCGTTGCCGAGCTTGTCGACGTTGTCGCCGATCCAGTGATAGTTTGTGGTCGTCCGTCCTTCGGCGGCGATGTCCTTCAGGCGCTGCGACGGCGTGGCGGCGAATTTTCCGGTGAGGAAGGTCTCGACCTTCTTGCGATCCTCCTTCGGATCACAGCTCACGGAGATGAACTCGAAGGGGCGGGTGGAGAAACGGCGTGAGGTGTCGACCAGCATCGGAAACTCGGCGACACAGGGACCGCAGGTGGTGGACCAGAAGTTGATCAGTCGGACGTTCTTCGAAGGATTCGCGGCGAGTTTTTTCGCGGTTTCCTCATCGAGATCGGCGACGGTCACGGGACGCTTTTCCCAAGCCTTCTGCTCGGTCTCGACCGCTTCCTTTTTCCAGAGCCATTTCGTCGAGCAACCCAGCGAGCGGGTCACCGGCTCCTTGATTTCCTCACCCTTGAGGAGAGCCTCGATGGCGTCGACCACCTGGCTCTTCTCGACCGGGGCCTTCGAACGTCCGGCATCGTCCATGCGACCGGTGTAGCGAAGCTTGCGATCGGCATCGAAGACGAAGACGTGCGGTGAGGACTGGGCACCGCAGGCGGTGGCGAAGGCCTGGGTTTCACCGTCGTAGAGGTAGGGCAAGGTCCACTTGAACTCATC
>JANOBS010000131.1:0-4925 GCA_031411755.1 Luteolibacter sp.
GCAGCGTCGCGCTCACCAAGACCGGCACCGGCACGATCACTCTCGCCGGTTCCAACTCCTATACCGGGGCCACCCTCATCAACGGCGGCGGCACCTTGGCATTCATTGGAGCCACCCAGGCCACCACCGCCATCAATTTCGCCGCCAACAGCTCGCTGGGCCTCGTCATTGGTTCGCCAGTCACCGCCTCCAGTGCGGCGGTGAATTTCACCAACGGCAAGGTCTCCGTCACCGGCACTGCAAGCGCTCCGAGCCACGTCCTACTTACCGCACTGTCCTTCACTGGCACCCCGGTGTTGGCAGCGGCGGTCCCGGGTTACGAACTTGCAGTCGTCGGAAACCAGCTCCAGCTCAATCAGGTCATCACCGATCCCTTCGCCAACTGGTCCCAGGGCGCGGCCTTCGGAACCGACACCAACAACGACGGCCTCGCCAACGGACTCGCCTGGCTGCTCGGTGCTGCCAACAAGGACTCCAGCGCCAACGCGCTTCTTCCCAAGGCCGTGCAGACCTCCGGTGCACTGGTGCTCAACTTCACCTGCCTGAAGTCCGCCAATCGCGGCACCGCCGTGCTCAAGGTGCAATACAGCCGCGACCTCGGACTGAGCGATGCCTGGCATGAAGTCATCGTCCCAGGAGACGCTGGAGGCAACGTGGGAGGAGTCGTCTTCGTGCCCAGCGCGAACGCCAATTCCGCGCTCATCAACATGCAGGCGACGATTCCCTCAAGCGCCGCCATCCCGGGGACCAAGCTCTTCGGAAGGCTCAATGCCGTGAGTGCACCCTGAGCACCGCAACTTCCGAAGAAAGCTGCGCGAGTGGTTTCCGAAGCGGCTCATGGCTGACCTGCCGCTAGCAGCTTCCTCCATGCTCCGATCGAGCGTTCGAGGTTCTGTCCTGGATCAATTTTGATGTTGAAGCACTGCAGCCCAAGCGGGCCTTTGAAGCCGATTCCTCGAAGGTGCCGCAGCAGCTTGGTCTGATCGAAGGTCCCTTCGTCAAGAGGGCGGATCAGGGTGCTCCAATCCGTTCCGTCGGCATCCGCCCCACAGAGGCTGACGCTCCACAGCAGAGGCCTGGCCTCCCTGAGTGTGGCGGCGAGATCGTCCTTCGGCTGGACTTTCAGGAAGTGGCATAAGTTGAAGGCGACCCCGACGTTGTCACAGCCGGTGGATCTGGCGATTCGCAGTGCATGGTCCACGCGTTCGATGTGGAAATTCGCATGCGGATAGAGCACCACCTTCAGGCCCGATTCCTTTGCCTTGCCCGCGATTTCCTTCACGAACGCGACGGTCTGCTCGTCGTTCGGATCTTTTCCACGCTGCACGTTGAGTTCCACCAGCACATCGGTTCCCTTCAGCATGGCGATCGCCTCACTGACATCCTTATCGTAGCTGAAGCCATCCGCGTTCACCGTGCCTCCCGCGTAGATGCTGAAGACTTTCAGACCCTCCTTATCGCAGGCGGCCTTGAATTGACCGAAGTTCTTTGGAGAGACGGAGCCGACACCCTGGTAGCCAAGATCCTTGACGAGGCGAACTCCCTCGTCGACCGGATCGAACCTGATCCCGTTCTGGAATGAATAGAGCGCGGGAGCGAAGGGTGTGTCATCCTCTGCCCGGAGAAGGCACGGGAATAACAAGCCGAGCAGCAGTAGGGTGCGCATGAAGATTCCCGCTACGCCACGCTGGAAGAGGGTCTATCGGGCATTGCATCCGGAACGCCCTTCGGCGCGTCCTGTGTCCTCTCGGATGTCAACAAGCTCGAGAAGGATGGCAATCCGCTCGCCGGATCGGGTCGTCTGACCGCTGCTGCGTCGTGATCGGCTAACAAGGTCATCATCGATCAAACCTCGTTTGGATTCCCCGCACGAGGTCTTTTCGTTGTAAGGCCTTCCGCATGGAAGCAGTCGCAGGATGCGCCGGATCGTGCACTTCGCCACCAAAAGGGTTCTGATTTCCTGAGTTGAGATTGATGGTAAAATACTGATGGTCAGTCAATTGGGAGCGATTGTTCCGTGAGGTTCAGCATCTGCTAGGGTATATTCAGCCATGAAAAAAGCCGCCACCAAGACTGCCTCGAAATCCAAGGAAACGATCAGGATCGGACTCGATTCCAAAACCTTGGGGCAGGCCGTGGGTCTGTTGTCCGGCATCCTCGCCGACCAGCATGTCCTGTATGTGAAGACCCGGAACTTTCACTGGAACCTGACGGGCCATCGCTTTCATACGCTTCACGCCTTTTTCGAAGCTCAGTATGAGGCTCTGGCGCTGGCCATCGACAAGACTGCCGAGCGGATCCGGATGCTTGGCAGCGCAAGTCCGGGATCGATGAAGGAATTCCTCGCGCTGGCGACGCTCAAGGAGGTCACCGGGGCCTTGGTCACCGGCGAGCAGGCAATCCTGGCGTTGAAGGACGACCATGAGGCCGCTGCAAGGGAGGTGAGAAAGGCCGTCCTTCTCCTCGGCGATGGCGATGACGCCGGAACCACGGATTTCCTGACCGACCTGCTTCAACAGCACGAGCAGACGGCGTGGATGTTGAGAAGCTTTCTCGATTGAGAGGCGGCTTTACTTGCTGGCGATGACGGCAAGTCCGCCGAGCATCATGGCTCCGCCGAGGAGCATGCGGGCGGTGATCTGTTCCTTCAGGATGAAGCAGGCGAGGAGAATGGAAATGAGGATGCTGCCCTTGTCGATGAGGGCAATGGTGGAAACATCGCCGTCCTTGAGCGCCTTGTAGTAGAAGATCCACGAACCAGCGGTGGTGAGCCCGGACAGGCCGAGCCAAAGATAGTTTTCCTGAGTGAGGTCCTTCAGGGATTTCATCGGCACCTGGATGGCGGCGAACGCCAGCACGAAGACCACCACGAAGAGCGTCCGTACCGTGAGCCCGGCTTCGCCGCTGATGCCGATGAGTCCCTTCTTGGCGATGACCGAGGTCATGCCCGCAAAGCACATTGAGAGGATGGCGAAGGAGATCCAGGGTTTCATGGATAAGGAAGCTGAACCACGAATGGCACGATCGGGCGCAAATGGAAGGGGGATTTCAGATGCGGATATCAGGTTTCTGTTCCATCCTCATCCATGCGTTTGGCGATGGGTTTTTTGATGAGGCTTGCGCTCTTTCCGGCAGGTCTTTTGTTCTCCAGTTGTGCGACCCATCTCGGTCATGTGGGAGGTGCGACTCCACGGCCTGTGAAGACGGATTTTACCAGGAAGTCCGACATCGTTTACACGCCGAAAGATTGGCCGGAGGCTCTCCGAGGAGATCTCTATCGGCCGGTGATGAACCAACCGGCACCTGGTGTCCTGCTGCTTCACTTCGGCGGATGGAGAGGGGACGATCACCGGAGTGCGATGAGTGGGATTGCCCGCAAGCTGGCCTCGCGCGGCTATGTGGTGTTCAACGTGACCTACCGAAAGTCGCCGCGCTGGATCTATCCGGCCCAGGTGGAGGACCTGCATCAGGCGCTGGCTTGGATGCGACGGAATGCTGCGGAGAACGGGATGAACCCGGATCAGATCGCGACCTATGGCTATTCGGCAGGCGGACATTTGTCCTCGCTTCTGGGCCTTATGAAGCATCCTTACGATGAAGGGATCAAGGCGGTGGTCGCGGGTGGAACTCCTGCGGATCTGACGTTTCCGGACAAGGATCGCATGGTTCACGATTTCCTCGGCGGTACGAAGGAATCGCTGCCGCAGCGATACCACGACGCCTCACCACTGAGTCATGTAGGTGCTTCGAATCCTCCGGTATTCCTCTACCACGGAAACCGGGACACGCTTGTGGAGACGGAGCAGGTTCGGAATTTCGACACCGCCTTGGAAAAGGCAGGAGTGCCACATGAGCTGCATTGGCTGAAAGGGCGCGGGCATATCCTGGCCTTCCTTTTTCCGGGCAGTGCGAATGACAAGGCCATTGATTTCCTGGATCGGGTCTTCCGACCGGTCGTCAAGGACGGGTGAAGACGAGGAAGTGCTGCCAGGGCAATGAAGGATCATTGCGGACGAACTTGAAGCCTGCTCCTTCGAGTTCCAATCGGGCCTGGGCTTCGGTCATCTTGTGATGGGCTTTGATGGGAACGTTCGGGTCCTCGCCGCGGAACTCCAGCAGGTAGATTTCCCCGCCGGGCTTGAGGGCCTTGAAGAGGGAGGCGAGCATTTCCTTGGGATGGTCGAACTCATGGTAGGCATCGACCATCAGGGCACCATCCAGCGAGTTGGCGGGCAGCTTCACGTCATCAATCGCGCCGAGGTGGGGTTCGACGTTGGTGATCGAGAGCTCGGTGGATTTCTTCTTCAGGAAATCGAGCATCTCCGGCTGGATGTCGACCGCGACGACCTTGCCTTTCGGGACCATCGGCGAAATACGGAAGCTGTAGTAGCCGGAGCCGGCACCGATGTCGGCGAGAACGGCGTCGGGTTTCAGCTTCATCAGGGCGAGGGCCTTGGTGGGGGCTTCCTCCTGCTCACGGTTGTCGCGCTCCAGCCAGCCGATGGCCGGATGCCCCATGACGTGGGCGATTTCCCGTCCATAGAAAAACTTGCCGATCCCATCGCGCGAGGCGGGTGAGAAGGTGTAGTCCGGCTGAGCTGGAATCACGGGCGGAGGGGCGACAGGAACAGCAGGCGCTGCTGCGGCCTCCTGAGGCTTGAGAAAGCGATAGCTCGTCATGGCGAGCCCGACGATCAAGGCCAGAATCGGGAGGGAGATGAGAATCGTGACGAGTTTGCGCATGGGGGAGGAAATGACTAGAAGTGGTTTCAAAAGTGTCTGACAAGAATCATGATGCAGGCGAGCTTGAAAAAGCCGCTGTAGAGATCGATTCGCCGTTCATGGCGTACGAGCAGGCGTCGCCAGTTGCCAAGCCAGGCGAAGAGCCGCTCGATCTTCCAGCGGTGCCGGTAGCGGCGCAGCGC
>JANOBS010000132.1:0-31394 GCA_031411755.1 Luteolibacter sp.
ACCGTGTAGATGCCCGCGACGAGGTATCGCATCAGGAACCACACGACGAAGCCGAAGATACAGCCTAGGATGATGGACATGGGAAAAGGTTTGGAATCGCTCGCAGGTTTGCGGGTGGCGTCACCTTTGCCAAGTAGAACCGTGAGGCGGGAATGTAGCGGTGGCTATCAACCGTGCCAGTGCACCGTCTTCACCCCCTGCAGGGATGAGACCCGCTGGATGATGTCCTGCGGAAGGCCCACGAGCCGGCCTTTCTTGAACTTCAGGTGGAACAACAGCTCGCGGTCCCCGGTCTCCACCTTTTCCCGCCAGTCGTAGCCCTTGACCTTCACGCCAAGCCCTTCGATTTCCGCGATCAAACTTTGCAAGGGAGCGGCGATGGTCAGTTTCACCGAAAGGTCGGCATACCAGTCGTTCTCGATGTGGTTCTCGAAGTAAGGGATGATGAACAGGATGACCGCCGACAACGCGGTGGCCAGTAGGCCGATGCCGATCGCGCCTGAGCCAAAGCAGAGTCCGACGATCGAGGAAAACCAGAGCGTGGCGGCGGTGGTCACGCCGCGGATGATGTGGTTGTGCTCGTGGATGATCACACCCGCGCCGAGGAAGCCCATGCCGGAAAGCACGCCGGCCGCGAGTCGGGCGGGATCGGGGTGCCAGTTTTGACCTCCGTTGACGAAGCTGCCCTTGTAGAAGACATCCGAAATCATCATCGCGATGCACGAGGCCAGGCAGACCATCAGCGTGGTGCGCAGCCCGGCGGCCCGGCCATGGCGCTCACGTTCGATGCCGAGCACCATGCCGGACGCAAACGCAAGCCCGACGCGCACGAACATTTCCGGGGTCAGCCCGGTGAAGAGATCCTGCCATTGCATGCAATGGACAAGCTACACCCGTGCCACACCGGAGTCCAGCTGCCGAATCACTTCGACAAGGGGCACCGCGCAGAGGCATGCCAACCGCGAATGGACGCCAATGAACACGAATCTTCAGAAGTCTGCCGACTTTTCGATTGGGTCTTGAGGAACGGAAATCCGAACTCCTGAAAATCAGATCCCATTCGTGTGGATTCGCGTCCATTCGCGGTTTGAAACCCTCACGAGGCAAGCGGTTACCTGAACCACTCGCTCAGTGGCAGTCGTAAAAACAGCATCGAGCCGCTGCCTTCGTAGATCAGGCCGAGGTGGTCGTCGTCGGCGATGGTAAGGCAGGAATAGCCGAAGCAGCCGCGCGAATCATAGAGGCGGTGCTCCTTTTCCGGCCAGGTCATCGCCTGATCGCGGGAAAGCTTCACGGTCATCTGGTGGCGGCCGTCGGTGGCGTCCGGGTTCGAGAAAAAAATCAGGTCGCCATGCTTCGGATGCTGCCAGCGGAAGAGGCTGGCCATGCAGACCGGCTCGCGCAGGGCCTTGCGGTCGGTGTGATGGAGGGTCCAGGTTTTCCCGAGGTCCTTGGTCACGGCGATGGTGCGCGAGCCGCCCCGGTCGTCGCGGCAGTTGATCATGATCGAACCATCGGCGAGCTGGATGAGCTGGGCCTCGGTGGTGGAGATCTTCACGCCGGTGCCGACGGTCCAGGTCTCGCCGCGATCCTTTGACCAGATCAGGGTGGAGAAGGGTTTGCCCTGGGTCTCGCCGCCATTCGCGGAGCGGAACTGCGCGGGCATGACCAGCGTGCCGTCCTTCAGGGTGATGCCGGCTCCGGGTCCCTGGAAGAACAGGCGCCAGGCGGGGTCCTTGAGGTCCTTTGTTAGATTGCGTGGCTTCGACCAGGTGAGGCCGTCGTCATCGCTGAAGGTCATCATGAACTGGCTGGTCTCGTTCTCGGAAAGGCCCGGGCCCGAGCCGTGCCAGCCGAACTTTCCATGGCTCCACGAGCCTGCGATCCAGATACGACCGGTGATTTCATCGACCAGCGTGCAGGGATCGCCGACGCCATCGAAGCCGAAAGCCGGGTCCTTTCCCATGTCGAGGGCGATCTTCATCGGCTCCCAGTTCCGGCCGCTATCGGTGGAGCGCGATACGCCGACGTCGATGTCCGCCGGGAGATCGACGGAGCTCTTGTAGCGGACGTCATAGACCGCGAGCAGGCTGCCCTTCTTCGTGCGGACCAGTCCGGGAATGCGGTAGGCCTTCGAGCCATCGTCGCCGGGTAGACGGATCGCCACACCGATGCGCTGCGAGCCTTCCGGCGAGGCCACCTTCGGAGCGAGTTCCTTGCCACCGACCTTGATGCGGAAGAGCGATGCGTCGATCCGGCCGTCCATCGAAGCGGTGGCCTTGAGGGTCGGGGAAATCCAGAACCAGTTCTCGCCTGGCTGGAGCTCGTGGTTGCAGGTCAGGGAAATCTTTCCATCGGTCCGGGTGCTCTCCGCGATGGCCTGGGTGCCATCCTCGTCCGGTTCCGGGCTGCCTGAGAAGACCTTGAGCTGTTCGATGTCTGCGGGCGTGGTCGTGCCATCCAGATTGATCTCGAGGCCTTCCAATTTCGTGGAACCCTCGCTGCCTTTCACATCGATCCTGAATCCGAGGACGGGATTGAAGGTGGCGCGCACCATCGCGGGGCAGACCGGCTGGGTGGTCTCCACCAGCGTCGCAACCATCGGGCCGGGTTCGGTGAGCATCACGTCATCGAGCAGCACGCCGCCATCGGCATCCGACTTGCAGTGGAAGCGCAGGGTTTGGGTGCTCGCGGGGAGCTTGAGTTGGAGTTTCGCCAGAAAGCCGCCGACCTTGATCTCGTCTGCGGCGGCGCGGTGGATCTCCTTCCATGCACTGCCAACCTTGGCCTCGACCGTGAACTCAAACGGCTCCCGTTTCGTCCAGCGTTCGGCGAAAAACCTGAGTCCGGTGCCGGGGGCTGAAGCATCCTTCAATTCGAGCAAGATGGTGCCATCGCCTTTTCCATCGAGACGCAGCGACCTGTTTCCGCTATGACCGCGACTGGTCTGGATGGTCGCTTGGCCCGCCGCGGCCGACCAGATGCCGACGCTGGTCTTCAGCGAGGTGACGGTACCGGAGGCGGCTTCAAAGGACTCCGCGCAGACGGGGCCAGCGCTGAGGAGAAGAATCAAAGGCAGGCGTTTCATGGCGTTGGCGTGAGTGAGGAGGAATAGCGCAGTCCGGTGGTATCGCCGACCGGGGCGAAGGTGAACATCCATTTCCAATCGCTCTTGCGATGCGGAATCTTCAGCAGGATTTCGTTCCATCCCTGCTTGAGATGGATCGTGGAAGGTGGTCGGAAAAAGTAGTCCTCATCGGTGAAGGGGATCTCACTGCTGGCGAGAGGAAGCCCCGGATTCTTCCACACGGGCGGTGCGATGAAGTTTCCGTTCATGCGGATCCAGGGCTTCGTCTGATGCCACTCGCCCTGGGCGGCGGTCGGACCACCACGACGGTCGGAGCGGGAGGTGGCTGAAAAGCCGATCCATGCCGGCATGTCCTGCTCCTTCGGCGACCAGACGTGGGTCAGGGCGTAGCAGGTGCCTTCGTTTTCCTTCACCAGGCCGCCGAAGCCGAAGAAGTGCTTCAGATGAACCGTGGCCCCGGCGATGTCCCGCTTCATCCATTCAAAGGTCCGGCCGTCCACCAAGTACGACGTTTCAAGTTTTTCCTCGATGGGGAATTCCTTCAGCACGTCGTCGCCGTTCGGAAACGGGCCGATGATCTTCCAGCGCTGATCGGACTGCTTCACGTACGGAAACTCCTTGTCGGCGAAGAAGCGCTGCTTGTGGTCGAGCAGGCGTCGCTCGAACTCCCTGAAGCGTTCGAACTCCGTCGAGTCCGGTGCCGGGAGGTTTCCCCAGTAAGCCTCCTTGTCGTCCACCGGGACACCGCGCCAGAGCGATTCGCCGAAGGTGACGATGCCGGGGTAGATCGGGTTCTGCTTGAGCTGGTCGCGCTCGTTCTCGATCCGGATGTCCGGCCACGAGCAGAGGATGCCGCCACGGGCAAGGGCGTCGCCTTGAGGCTGGCGGCAGGACTGCTGGAAGAACAGGCAGCTCACCGCGTCGAAGGCGTCCATGTGATTGAGGTAGGTCGAGCGAGAGTCGATAAACGGGTTCTCCTTCAGCGGATTCGCGCGGGCCCAGAGCTGGGTGATGCGCTTCTTGTCGGCAGGATCTTCGATGCCACCGCGCCAACCGATCACCTCGCGACCCAGGCTGCGGACGTGGGCGGCCATTTCCGGCAGGAAGGTGGCATCGACCTTCTCGGCTGCGCCGCGAACTTCATCGGTGCCGAGATGGATGAAGGGCATCTCCTCAGGCGTGGCGAGCGAGGCCATCTCTGTTAGAAGGTGCTTGAGGATATCGCGGGTCTCCTGAGCATTCATCGAGGCGATGCCGAGGGCTTCGCGGAAGGCCTCGCTGTGGCCGGGCATGTCCATTTCCGGAATCAGCGTGATGCCCCGCTCGCGACAGAACTTCACGAGCTCGCGGAAGTCCTGCTGGGAGTAGATCTTTCCCGGCAATCGCGACATCGATTCCGGGTCGTTGACCTTCGGGTGGACCTTGCTCTCCAGACGCCAGCCGGGGTTGTCGGTGAAGTGGAAATGGAAGACGTTGAGCTTGTAGCGCGCCATCACCTCGATCTGCTCCTTCAGCAGCGCGACCGATTGGAAGTTGCGCCCGGTATCGAGCATGAAGCCTCTAACAGGAAATGCCGGCCAGTCCTCGATCTTGCCGCAGGGCAGGCTGCCAGTTTTGTCGAACGCCTGCCGAAGTGTCTCGGTCGCGTGAACGGCTCCGAGGTCGTCATTTGTGGTGATGACGATCCGATCCGGGGAAACCTCCAGTCGGTAGGCTCCGGGAAAGCCAGTCGGATTCTTCACCGCACCGCGTTTCACCTCGATGGCGGCTCGTTGGGTGATGGGCTTCGGATTGAGGCCCTGCTCGCGCAGCATTCCGATCAGGCGGGTGCCGTCCGATGGCCGCTCAATCTGCACGCCGCAGTCTTTGGGAAGCGTGAAACGACCCTCCGCCATCGCGACCTCGCGCGGCATGGGAATCCACGTCGGTGTGTCCGCCGCCGTCGCCACGCCCATCAACAGGAAACCCAAAAAACTTCTCACAAACGGAATCATCACGGACTTCTACGTGGTGGCGACACCGGGCTTTCCGGTTGGTTGATCCGACCAGTCGGGCTCAGTCCGGCCTCTTCAGGATCGACTCCGCGATCCGTCTGGCGACAGGCAGCTTGTCAGGCGGATGGACGTCGGGGCTGTCCCAGCCGAGGTCCTGGGTGATCACGAGGTGGGTGTCGGGCAGGGATTTCACCGCACGGGCTTGGACCTCACGATACTCGGGCCAGAATTTCCGGAGTGGATCGCTGCCGCCGATCCTTGGAAGCTGGACGAGGAAGAATGGCAGGCTGTTCTGATGCAGGGAGGATCGCCAGCCAGTGACGAGGTCGCGGATCAGTTGTTCGTTCCAGGCGTCGTCGTGAATCTCGGCGTTGGTTTCGCCCTGATACCAGATCACGCCTGTCAGCGGGAATCCTGCCAGGGGTCGCACGCCGGACTCGAACAGGAAGCCGGGCTTGAAGGGGTGGTTGGCGTCGAGATGGCTCCCGAGATTCTGTTTCGCGCGACCCCGGGCCCAGGCGCTGACACGTTCCGAATCGAGCCATGTTTCCGAAAGCAGGGGGCGGTAGTCGGGACGTGACTGGAGCGTTTCCAAAGGCAGCCATGCCTCGGTTCCCGATCCGCCGACTGCATTCTCAATGAGACCGATCGGCACGCCCCTCGCGGCCTGGAGGAGCTTTCCGGTGTGGTAGGCAACCGCTGAGAAACCGCTGGCCGACGCGGGCGTGCAGGGCTGCCATGTTCCTTGGAAATGGTCCTTCACGGTCAGCTTCACGAGCGTGGCCGCATCGTAGGCCCGGGCATCGGTTGGCGCGCCGGTGAGGTTCAGCAGGCGGAGTTTGGGAAGTTTTGCGGACTTGATTTCGTCAACGCCTCCAGTCGATCGCGAGAGCGGGAAATCCATGTTCGACTGCCCGGAGCAGAGCCAGATTTCGCCGAAGAGGAGGTCGTCACAAAGCACGCGCTTTCCCTCCGAAGTCACCTCAATCGCCGCTGCTTCCGTCGAGGCGGGTGTGGCGGGCAGCATGACCTGCCAGTAGCCTCGCGCGTCCGCCTTGGTGTGAAACTCCCGGCCGTGAAAGTGGACTGCAACCGGCTTTCCCGGATCCGCCGTGCCATTTAGCGGCACCTCGCGGTCCATCGGCAGCACCATGTGGGAGCCAAAGGGTGGGGACAGCTGGAGCTCTCCGGCCAGCAAGGGACTGATCCACGACAGCCAGAGCATCCATGAACGCATGTGGGATCCTTTTCCAAGGCTGGCTTGGTGTCCACTGCGCGCAAACTGGTTTTGAAAGCCAACCAGGATCCGATGCTTTGCTCCCCGAGGCGTGCCGTCACAAATGCCACGGGTTCCACAGGACTTCCCCTTAAGCCAGCATGAAACCTCTGAAATCAAGAAATCTTCTCACCGCAGTTGTCGTGTTCTCGGCTGGATCCCTTCCTGGATTTGCGTTGGATGTCATCAAGGGTGACAACACCAATGTACTCAACCTTGGAACTAGCTGGGTACTGGGCACCGCACCCAGTACTGGCGATGTGGCCACCTGGTCGGGCACCTACAACACGGCAGGGAGCCTTTCCTCGGCCTTCACGGCCAGCACGCCGGTCTCTTGGCAGGGGATCAAGATCGGCAGTCTTTCCGGCACCGCCGCAGGGCTGGTGTCGATTGGTGGCACCGGTACCGCCGTTACAGGAAGCCAGGTCACGATCGGCTCCTCCGGCATCGACATGAGTGCGGCCAACCAGAGCCTCGTGATCAACGCCGCCACCGTCGTCCTCAGTGGCTCGACCCAGACCTGGACCGTCGCCTCGGGACGCAATCTTCGATTCGGCACCACAGGCACCGGCGGTGCGAATGCAAATCTCGACGGCACGGCGGGCACGGTCATCACCGTCACAGGGGGTGGCTTGGTGGATGCCAACCAGGGAGGGGCTTCGGGCTTCACCGATGCAGCGGGTTTTGCCGGTTTCAACGGCAAGTGGATCGTCGATTCCAACACCACCTTGCGCGGCATCCGGAATGGAGCGACGGCCTGGGGCACGAGCACGGCATCGGATGCCATCAAGCTGAACGGGGGCACGCTCGCCACCGGCGGCATCACTGGAGCGGTCGGCAACTGGACCTGGAACACCAACATCAACGTCGCGGCCTCCTCGATCATCGACAACCAGAACATTTCAGGGAGTTCGCGCTACCTGAAACTCAACGGCGTTCTCTCCGGATCCAGCAACCTTGCCTTCGCCAGCACTGGGGCAGGCACGATGAGCGCTGACAACGGATTCATCCTGACGAATGCGAACAGCCTCAGCGGCCAGGTCACGATCAATTCCGGCGTCTTTCTCCGTGTCGGGGGGATCGGCGGAACAGACGCAACCACCACGGTCGGATCCACCGGTGACCTCGGCACCGCGAGCATCGTCAACAACGGCACGCTCACCCTTTCCCGCGACAACACCTGGACCTTTTCGAACGACGTATCCGGCACCGGCGTGCTGCGCATCGGCGTTACAACCGGCAGCGCCACCCACATCGTGACCGTTTCCGGAAACAACAGCCATTCCGGCGGCACCACGCTCCAGAGCGCGGTGACCCTCAAGGTCGGAAGCGCGACCGCCCTCGGCACCGGTGCCCTGACCATCGCGGGCAACGGCATCTTCGACAACGCCACGGGAAGCTCGCTGACGGTTTCAAACGGGCTGACGTTGAGCGGAGGAAGCCCGACCTTCACCGGCACCAACGACATGACCTTTTCCGGGGCCAGCCAGATGGCGGGTTCGAACCGGACCCTCACCGTGAGCGCTGGAACCCTGACCCTATCGGGCGGACTCGGGCAGGATGCATCGGCCCGTGGCCTCACGAAAGCAGGAAGCGGCACCCTTGTTCTCTCCGGGGCTTCGTCCTATACGGGCACTACCACGATCAGTTCCGGCAGCCTCCAGATCGCAGGATCAGCCGGAACCCTCGGCGGCGGCGCGGTCACGAATAGCGCGAACCTGACTTTCAACCGCAGCAACTCGATCGATGTCGGCAATGCCATCGGTGGCACCGGAACGGTCAGCCAAATCGGCGGCACCACGACCTTGAGCGGCATCAGCAACTACAGCGGTAGTACTTCCGTCTCAGCGGGCACTCTCCTGATCACCGGCACGCTTGGAAACACCGCGACCTCGGTCACCGGTGGCACCCTCGGCGGAAATGGAATTGTGGGCGGCTCCGTTTCGATAGGCAGCAGTGGAACCCTCAGTGTGGGGGCCACCACGGCAGATTCCTCGATCGGCACGCTGAAGCTCGGCGGCCTCACGATGAACGGACTTTGGCAGGTGGGCGCGACTGGAAACGGGGTGAACGACTTCGTCGATCTCGGCACCGGGTCGCTGAACGTCGCGGGGGGCACGATCGCCTTCAACACCAGCGGCTACACGGTTGCCTTCAACGACAGCTTCGATCTCGCGACCTTCAGTGGCACCGCCGGGGGCACGCCGATCTTCGATTTCAGCGGAGCCAGCACCCAGGCCTACGGTGCCTGGGACACCTCGGCATTCGCCTCTACCGGCGTGATCACCTACGTCCCGGAAACGCATGCGGCCCTGTTGGGTTCGCTTGGTGTCATGTGCCTCTTGCGCCGCCGCCGTCTCTGAGGGAGCCTTTCTACATGGAAAACACCGAGGCGCTGATCCTCTGGAACTATCACCAGGTTCATCATGAGCCCGTCGCGTCGGATCTGATCTTCGTCCTCGGCAGCAATGACCTCCGGGTCGCGGACCGGGCTGCCGAGCTCTTCCATCAGGGTCTCGCCCCGATGATCCTTTTCTCCGGCGGCACCGGTCGTCTCACCGAGGGATGGACGGAAACGGAGGCGGAGCAATTTGCTGCGCGGGCACGCGAGCTCGGGGTGCCCGATGACGCGATCCTGATTGAGAAGCGTTCGACCAATACCGGAGAAAACATCCGGTTCAGCCGCGAGATTCTGTTAGAGAATGGCCTCTTTCCGAATTCCATCCTCGCCGTGCAGAAGCCCTACATGGAGCGACGTGTCCTCGCCGCCATGGAGGTGCAGTGGTCTGGGGTTTCGCTCCGCGTCACGTCGCCGCTCCTCTCGTTCACCGACTACTGCACCGAGGAGATTTCTGAACGACTGGTGATCGAAGCGATGGTCGGGGACTTCCAGCGAATCCTCGACTATCCCGCGCTCGGATTTGCCTCCAAACAGGCGGTCCCCGCCGAGGTGATGGAGGCCTTTGAAAACCTGCGGCGACAGGGCTTCACCGGGCATCTACGGTGAGAGTCATGGAGCCACCACCCGCAGCCTGACGAATCGACGAGGCTGTCCACTGCTGCCGTCTCTAACAACCAAGCGTGCCGCGGTGCTTTCCTCGATGACGACTCCGGCTGAACTCCAGCTTCCTGTGGTGAGATTGTTGGAGAATTCGACAAGGTAGCTCAACTGGCTCGCGGCAGGATTCCTCGGAACTGTCATTCGGAGTTTGAGCGTTCCGGAAACTGATTCCATGTCGACAGTGATCGGGTTGGTGGTGGCACTCAAGGGGCGGGTATCCAGCGCATGCTCGATCAGGTTGCCCAAGCCTTCGTAATCCGGATCCGCCGTCTGGCCGGAAATGGCGGCGTTCATCAGCTGGGCGGAGCTGAACTTCGTGTTCGCCCAGAGTGTGTAGGGCGGCAGGGTGTCGGTCTGGTTCGTGGCCTGTGGGACCGACACACGCACGAAGTCGATGGCGGTGTAGTTGTCCTTCTCGTAAAGCAGCCCGACGTCGCCGTTGGAGAGTTTGGTTAGAGAAGAGTAAGCGCTGCTGCTGCCGTAAACGAGACGCGACACGGGCCAGGTGAGGCCCTCGTCGTAGCTGGTTCGGATCGTCATCGCGACGCGGCTGCCGGTGCTGGCGCAGTTGGCGTGGACGAGGCGGTTGCGGTCGCTGTCGGCGGTTGTGGTCAGGCGGAAGATATTTCCCTGGCAGGCGGGATCGGGAACGGGAAAGGCCGCCGTGGCATCGAAGCGGAACATCGCGCTCCAGGTGGTGCCGCCGTTGCTGCTCCTGCTGAACCAGCGGTAGCCGGAACCCGCGCCGGAGGGGCGCATCGAGGCGAGCAGGTCGCCGTTGACCAGCTCGGTGATCTGGACTTCCCCGACTCCGGTGCCGCAGGTGCCGCCGCGCTGCCAGGTGGCGCCGTGGTCGTCGCTGTAGATGAAGGAGGAGCTGTTGTTGGTGCGATACCAGTAAACCGGAAACACCAGGCGTCCGGCGCGGGGTCCGCGCTCGATCTGGATGCCGCTTCCGGGGCCGACGATGTACTCGCCCTTGCCGTAGGTGTAGCTGCTGCCGTTGAAGCTGAACTGCTCGGTTTCCTTTGGGCGCAGGTTGGGATTCTCCGCCTCGATGTCCTTGCGGGCCGACCAAGTGAGGCCGTCATCGTCGCTGTAGCGCATCTCCAGCTTGATGGTGCGGCCGTAGCCGTTGTAGCTGGTGTTACTACCATTGTCGTAGAAGACCCAGATGCGGCCGTTCGAGCGGTCGACCAGCAGGGCGGGATCGCTGGCGGAGGTCCTGTTGCGCGCCGTGCTGCTGCCGGTGATCGGGTAGCTGTCGGTGTCGCTGGTGTTGGTGCCGTAGTTGGCGGTGACGATGAGCGGTCCCCAGGTGCTGCCGTTGTCGGTGCTGCGGCGGATGACGCTGTCGATGTTCGAGGGGATGTCGCCCGAACCGCTGACCCGTCCGTCGGCCGCGACGATCATGGTGCCGGCGTTGGTGGTGGCGATGGCGGGGATGCGGAAGGTGTTGTAGCCGCCGAGGCCGCTGGCGAAGGGCTGGCTGGTCGAGGTGATGGGTTCGGGCGGATTGTTCACGCCATCGCTGAAGCCCGACCATTTCGTGGTGAGGTAGCTTTCCACCTCCTGGCGATCGGTGGAGTTCAGCGCGGAGTTGTAAACGAGCACCTCGGCGACATCGACTTCGAAGCCGAGCCCGCCGCCCGGGGCGACGTTGTTGCCGAGGATCAGCCCGCTGAGGGCGGCGGCTTGGGCGAGGCTGACGGTCGTGCCGGCCTGCGTGCCATTGATGAAGTGCTGGAAGGTGGCAGGGGAGCCTGTGGTGAGGATGAATGTGTGGGCCTGCCAGGTGTTGGTGGTGACCGGACCGGTGGTCGCGCCGGCGTTGGTGGCGCTGCCGTTGGCGGGTTCGGTGCTGAGCTGCCAGTTGCCGTTGTTGACCTGGGCGCGCGTCAGGCCGCTGGCGAAGGTGGACGAATCGAAGAGGAATCCGCGGGTGGTTTCACGTGGGCGGATCCAGGCGACGATCGTGCGCGATCCGCTGATCGTGCCGAAGTTTGAGGCCGGGGCGAATAGTCCGTCGGAGTTGCCGTTGAAGCGTAGCACTTGCGCTGGCGAACCGTCGGCCTTCAGCAGGTTCCAGCGTATCGGCGCGCCGCTGACGGAGGTCAGGTTTCTGAGCGATGGCGTACCTGTGGTGGCGGAGTTTGTCCAGCTGGAGACCGCGTAGCCGTCACTGCCGACCGAGATGCCGGTGCCTCCCTGATACCAGGCATAGGTGACCGCCGGATCGACCACGGCGGCACCGGCCAATACGGGCAGGGCCAACCAGGCGGCGGATCGGAGGAAATTCAGGCAACACGGGAGCACTCCTCAATCACGCACGGCTGGTCACTGTGGGCAGGCCGAAACAGCTGGTTGGATGCGGAAACCAGTTGTCCGAATATTCATTTCTACTGGTCGAAGATCTCACAACTGGTCTGGACAGACAACCAGCCACGGACATTTGCATCACTTGGGATTTCGGCAACCTTCAGGCCGAAAACTAAGTACGCCACATGAAACCGAAATCGTTCAATCGCTTCCTGACTCTGGGGATGGTCTCCATGATCGTCGTTTGTTCATCGGCCTCCGCTGCGCCGATCACCAAGGAAGCCACGGGAACGGATTTGGCGCTGGGTGCGACCTGGGTGGGCACCACGGCTCCCGGGACGGGTGACGTCGGCACTTGGTCAGTAACCTCGCTTGGTGGCGCGCTCACCGTCGGCTCCGCGGTTTCATGGCAAGGTATCAATGTCTCCGGCGCGACCGCGAACCTCACCTCCACGGGCTCCGCGATCACCCTTGGGTCGGCAGGGATCACGCTTACCGGGAGCAAGACCGTGAGCATCGCAAACAACATCCCGCTGGGTTCCGCGCAAACTTGGTCCATCGCGGATGCCAGCGCATCATCCGCGGCGGATCTCACGGCAACCGGAGCCATCACCGGAGCCTTTTCCCTCACCAAGTCCGGTGCGGGAACGCTCGTGCTGGGCGGTGCCAATACCGGTTTGGTGACGACTGTGGACGGTGGTGTCCTCAAAATCACCGATGCACGCAGTCTCGGTGGCAGCACCGGTAGCAATGGCCCGGCCCTCGCCATCAAGTCAGGAACCTTGGAACTCGGGTTCAACGCCAACACAGGCACCTATTCCGCCAACATCACCAATTTCGCACTGCGGAATGGCAGCATCACCCTCGGCGGAACCGCCGGTGCGACCAGCGCCCTGACCTCTACCGGTGTGATCACCAGCAATCCTGTCGGCTTCGGTGTCGGTCCCGGCTTTGGAACCTCGCTTTCCTACAGCGCCACCAACAATGGAGACACCGCGACGATTTCAGCCTTCTGGGCTTCGGTGGGAACCTCGACGGTCAACAGCACGACCGTCTCGGTCGGCGACAGCACCTTCACCAACCTCGAATTGGACATCACCGGGCGCATCAACAACACCGGGCAGATCGACGGCCAGAACTTGACCCTCGTCAAATCAGGTGCAGGCACGATGCGGATCTCCGCGCAGAACTACCTTCCCGGCCTGAAGGTTTCCGACGGAAAGCTCATCTCCAATCATGCGAACGCCTTGGGTACCGCGAGAGTGTTGGCGAACCTTGTCACGGTGGACGGCACCGGGACGCTCGACCTGAACGGCTTCAGCAACTCGATCGGCGGTCTGGCCGGAGCCACTGCCACCACGGCCATCATCACCAACGGCAGTTCCACCCCAAGCGTGTTGACGGTCGGCTCAAGCAATGCCTCGACGAGCTATTCGGGCAAACTCAATGATGGCACCGGCACGGTCGGCCTCACGAAAACCGGCTCGGGCACGCTGACACTCGCGGGGGGCGGCACTTTAAGCGGTGCCACCACGGTCTCCACCGGCACCCTTTCCGTGACCGGCAGCCAGACCGCGAGCGCGGTGACAGTGGCGAGTGGAGCCACTCTCGGCGGCACGGGAACCGTCGGCACGACCATGATTTCCACCGGTGGCATCCTGGCGCCGGGTGTGGCAGGTGCGGGCAAGCTGGCCACCGGCAACCTCACCTTTTCCGGCACCAGCACGATCACTCTCGGCACCTACAGCGGATACAGCTCGGCCCCTGCCCTCGCGGCTGGCGCACTCACGACGAGCGGTGCAGCGGGTTCAGTGACCATCAACCTTGCAGGTGCGACTGCCGCCAACGGCACCTACCAGCTTCTCACCTACACCGGTGGCAGCATCGCTGGAACCGGTGCATCCGCTTTCGTGCTCGGAACGAAACCGGCCACCGGCGGTCGACAGTCGCAGGCCCTGGTCGACACCGGGAGCGCGCTGAACTGGGTCGTCAGCGGGGCCAATCCGATCTGGACTGGAGCCGTCAGCACGGAATGGAGCACCAACACCATCAGTGGCTCCAAGAACTGGAAGCTGGAAGGCGACGGTAGCCCCACCGACTACATTTCCGGAGACCTTGTGATTTTTGACGACTCGGCAACCAGCCAGATCGTGGACCTCTCGGTGGCATCCGTGGCTCCGAGCAGCATGCTCTTCACCAATGCGACCCTGGGCTACACCATCCAGGGAACCAACGGCATCACCGCCGGGACCCTGTTCAAGACCGGTGCCGGCAGCCTCACCATCAACACCGCCAACAGCTACGCGGGCGGCAGCACGCTCGGTGGAGGAACTATCACGCTGGGCACTGGAACCGCGCTCGGAACAGGAAGCGTCGCCCTCAATGCAGGAACCCTCGATCTCAACGGCCAGTCCATCCCCAACGCCGTCGTGCTCGGTGGCGGAACGATTTCCGGGTCGGGAACGATCGGAGGAAATGTCACGGGCAGCGCACTGAGCTACACGCTCGCCAGCGGAACCCTGATCCTCGGCGGCACCAACAGCGTCGCCGCCACGGTCGGAGCCACCTCCACCCTGCAAATCGGAACCGGCAGCACCGCCGGGACGATCGGCAACGTGACGAACGCCGGAACCCTGATCTTCAACCGCAGTGACGCCCTGACCTACTCCGGCGCCATCAGCGGAGCGGGATCGGTGCAGAAATCCGGTGCCGGCACCCTGACCTTCAGCGCGGCCAACAGCTACTCGGGAGCCACCACGGTCAACGGTGGCAAGCTCCTCGTCAGCAGCACACTGCTCAACTCCTCAAGCTTCACCGTCGGCAGCGGATCCACCCTGGAGTTTGGCGCCATCAACGTCTTCGTCTCAGGGCACGGCACCGCCATGGCCGCCACCCGCGCCATCAACGTCAACGGCGGCACACTGGTGATGAACACCAACTTCGAAGCCCGCTTTGGAAACGTCAACCTGAGCAACGGGGCCACCTGGACCTCGAATCGCGCCTTCACCAGCTACGATGCCCTTCTCGCCGACACCACCACAGGGGCCGCGACCGTGACCGTCAGTGGCAGTGCGGCCGCCACCATGAACGGCACCGGAGGCATCCACCTTCAGGGCGTGCAGAAATTCGATGTCGCCGATGTGACCGGCAGCAGCGCGGCGGACCTGGTCGTCAGCATGGTCCTCGGAGCTCAAGGCACAACCGGTGGCGTAGCGGGAGGCATCAACAAGCTCGGTGCGGGCACCATGGTTCTTTCCGGAACCAACACCTACACCGGCGTCACCACGATCAATGCCGGAACCCTGCAGATCGGAAACGGAGGTACCACCGGCACCATCGGCAGCGGAGCCGTCACCAACGGCTCCTCACTGGTCCTGAACTATGGAACCGGAGCAGCGGTCACCCTGGCCAACGCCATCGACGGCACCGGCACCGTGACCAAGCAGGGAGCAGGCACCGCCACCCTCACTGGCACCAGCCCCTACACCGGCACCACCACCATCGAGCAGGGAACCCTCCGCATCGGCGGTCATCTGGATGGCACCTCGTTGACCGTCCAAAGCGGCGCGAAACTCGCCACCGGCACCCAGGCGGTGAATGGGGTCGGCTATGTGAAAGCACTCACCCTCGACTCAGGCTCGGGATCGACCTTCCGCATCAGCAGCAGCTCCTGGGACACCATCGTGGTCAACGACACCGATGCCGCGACCGTGTCCGGCACCCACACCATCACGCCCATTTACCAAGGCGGCCTGAATCCCGGAGATCAGCGTGATATCATCGACTACAACGGCACGCTCGGCGGATCCTTCAGCAATTTCCAGCTCGCTCCCGGCACCCGGTTCCAGCTCGTCAACGACGTCGACAACTCCAACGTCGTCCTCCAGTACACCGGCGGAAACGTGATCTGGAAGGGTAACCTCAGTTCGGTCTGGGATGTCGACACCACCGCCAACTGGCTGCTCGAATCCGACAGCTCGGTCACCAACTACCTCCAGGGTGACACCGTGGTATTCAATGATACCGCCACGACCGGCACCGTGACCCTCACCGGCACGATCGCTCCGATCTCGACCTCCTTCAACAACGCCACCCTCGATTACACGCTCTCCGGATCGGCCATCACCACGGGCAGCATCATCAAGGACGGCGCGGCGACCGCGACCCTGCTCACCGACAACACCACCACCGGCACGACGACCGTCACCGCCGGCAAGCTGGCCTTCGGAAACGGAAGCACGACCGGAAGCATCGGCAGCGGTGCGGTCTCGGTGGCTTCGGGAGCCACACTCGAACTCAACCGCAGCAACGTCACCCCCGGCACAGCGGACCTCGACTACAAGACCACCGCCAAGCTGCGCAACGTTTCCGGCGCAGGAAGCGTCGTGCTGACCGGTGGAGCGATCCTCTTCAACTACCCGGGCACCGGCACTGGTTTCAGCGAAGGAGGCTCCTGGTCCGGCTTCTCGGGAAACCTCATCGTCAAGGGCGGCTCGGAATTCCGCACCATCCGCAACGGCGCCACCGCCATGGGAAGCGGCAGCGTGATCCTCGGTGACGCCACCACCAGCGGCATCCTCTCCCAGATCGAGGGCAACTGGACCTGGACGAACAATATCGTTCTTACTGGAGCCTCTAACAGAATTCTCAACCGCTCGATCAACCAGGCCCCGCGCAGCATCAAGCTCCAGGGCGTCATTTCCGGATCAGGCGGGATTTCACTTGAAGATCCTGCCGGGACCATGACCGAGCCGAACCGTGGCTTCATCCTCACCGGGGCGAACACGATGAGCGGCACGCTGACCATCGCCACCGGAGTCCCCATCCGCGTCGGCGGCGTTCCCGGAAACACCGACGTCAGCCAGAGTGAGGCGGGAATCGCCGGCTCACTTGGCTCCGCCACCGTAGTGAACAACGGCACCCTGACCTTCTCGCGCAACAATGCCCACAGCGTTTCGAACGCCATTTCCGGCACCGGCGCCTTGCGGATCGGCATTCCTTCTGCGGCTGGATTCGGTGACACCTCCACCCAAGTCCTTACCTACACTGGCACCGATACTCACGCTGGCACGACAACGCTCAACAACGGCTCGCTCGTGGTGGACACGGGTGGATCTCTGGGAGGATCCGCTGTTTCAGTGTTGGCCACCGCCACCCTTTCCGGCAGCGGCAGCGTCGCCGCTCCGGTCACGGCGGCCGGAACGATCGCTCCCGGCACCGGCGTCGGCACTCTAACCGTTTCAGGAAATACCGCAGTCACCGGCACCCTGGCGATCGAGGTGAACACCAACGCCGACAAGCTTTCGGTCACCGGCAATCTCTCACTGGCTGGCACCTTCACCGTCACCGAATCCGGAGCCGGCTTCACCGCTGCCTCCTATGTGATCGCTGAATGCTCCGGCACCCTGACCAGCACACTCACGCCGCCCGTCGGCTACACGCTTCAGCAAAGCGGCAGTCAGTTGATCCTCGGCAAGGTCACCGGCACGGCCTTCAGCAACTGGATTGACGGATACTCCCTCGGCGGCCAGACGGCGATCAATCAGGATCCCGACTCTGACGGAGTTGCCAACGGCCTGGAGTTCCTGCTCAAGGGCGGCAATCCCCAGACCCCCGGCGGCACCAAGCTCCCGACCTCGACCGCCAGCGGCGCGAACCTGATCTTCACCTTCGAGCGTGACGATCGCGCCAAGGCCGCCAACTCCGGCATCGTCGTCACCGTCGAAGCCGGAACCAATCTCAGCAATTGGCCGGAAGTCTTCACGATCGGCAACGACACCGCCGGCTCCAGCGCGGGCGTGGTGATCAGCAACGACAGCGATGCCAACCCGGACACCGTCACCGTCACGATTCCGAAAAACTCCGCCACCACCAAGTTCGCACGTCTGAAGGTCACCGGCACGCCGTGAACCTTCAGCCGCGCGCCGCGGCCGATGCGCCTTTCACGACCTCGGGAGTGATCCAGGAATTACCCCCGGGGTTCGCGTTTCCTGTTAGAAGCATTTCAATCCGCCGGATGGCCTGCTTGGAAACCGATTCCGGATCGACACGATAGCAACTCACTGCGGGAGTCAGGTGATCAAGAAAGGGCTCATAGGCCAGCGAAACCACGCTGAATTTCGACGGAAGCTGGATGCCTTGTGAGGGCAGCCATGTCATTGCCGTCGCGACCTGCCGTGCGCGTGTCGTGATCAGGGCTGTCGGAGGATTCTTCAGGTTCAGGGCCCGTGAAAGCGCCCGGACCACACTCTCGACACTGCCATCCTCGGGCATTTCAAAGACGCTGAAATCCGGCTCACCGAGCTCGGTCGCGCCCTTCACTGCTGCCGCCACGCCGCCCAGCGATTCATCCGGCACCAGAATGCCTACCCGCCGGTGGCCCAGCCGCCATAACCTACCTGCCGCATGACGCGCGGTGGCCTCCCAGTCGACATCGAGATGCGGCAAATCGACCTTCGGATGCGGATAGCCACGAATCAGGCAGGGCACGCCGGATTTGGCGAACCAGCGTTGGATCTGCTCGCTGGAGCGGAAAAGGATCCACGCGCTGCAAGGCTCGTCCTCCACCAATTTGGCGAGCCGTTTGGTGGGGTCCTTCTGCTCATACCAGGCCGGGGCGAAGACTTCGAGCGAGCCTCCCTTTTCAGCAAGCGCTCGGCGAATGTGGTCGACTTCGAAAAGCGTCGGCTGGCTCAGTTGTTCCAGTCGCCTCGGCGACAGCATGCCGATCCGCAAGGGCCTCGGTCGTGAAGTGTCGGCCAGGTCCGGCATTTGCAGAATGCTGCGCCTGCTGCCCGCTTCCGCCGGGCTGAGCACCTGATCGTGCTCCAGTTGCAGGAGCGCCGCCCTCACCGTGTCGCGGCCGACCTGGAGCAGCTCCGCAAGCCTCCGCTCGCCGGGCAACACGCCGCGCCACTCACCGTCCGCAAGCCGCAGGCGGATCACCCGCGCGCATTCGACGACCAGGTTTCCCCGCGCTGGCAATGGCTGGCCTCCCATGCCGCAAATCCTTCCGCGCCAGAGGGCCGGAAGCAACTGGTTTGTTCGAAAAACCAGCGAGGAAGGAGTCGCCACCTGTGGGTTCCATTGCATAGTTCCTGAACCGCTCCGCCATGTCCGTCTCCATTTCCCAACCGCTGTTCGCCGCTGCGCTGACCTTGTCCGCCGGTGTCCATGCGGAGGCAATTTCCATCGCCCCATTGCCTGCCGTGCCGGATAAGCATGGCTTTGCCGGAGCGTTCTCCGGAATCATCGGCCATCAACTCCTCGCCGGCGGAGGCGCCAATTTTCCAGATGGCGTAATGCCTTGGAACGGCGGGAAAAAGGTCTGGCACGACACGCTTTACTCACTCGATCTGAAGGCTCCGCAATCCGGGTGGAAGGTCATTGGCGAACTGCCGCAGGTGAATGGCTATGGAGTGTCTCTAACCGTGCGCGAGGGGATCCTGCTGATCGGCGGTGGCGACGCCTCGGCTCATACGAAAGAATCGTTCCTTCTTGCGATCGGCTATGACGGGAAACCCATCTACCGCAAGCTGGCGGATCTCCCGGTCGGTCTCGCCAACATGAGCGCCGCACTCGTGGGTCGCCACGTGCATCTCAGTGGGGGCATCGAAAAGCCGGATTCCACCACGGCGTCGAATGCCCACTGGATGCTCGATCTCAATGCGCTGGACAAAGGCTGGCAGGCCCAGCCCGCACTGCCAGCCGCCGGCCGCATTCTGGCCACGGCTGCTGCGGTCAATGATGCGTTCTTCCTGATTGGCGGTTGCTCGCTGGCCCCTGACGCGAATGGCAAACCCGTCCGCACCTATCTGCGTGATGCCTGGAAATTCTCCGAAGGCCGCTGGACCCGTGTGGCGGATCTGCCGCGCGCCGCCGTGGCCTCGGCCTCGCCTGCCCCGGTCGTCGCTCGCTCGCTTTTCATCGTGTCCGGAGACGATGGCACCCAGGTCGGATTGAAATCCCCGGAAGCACATCAAGGGTTCGCGAAGGACATCCTCCGCTACGACACCACCACAGACACCTGGTCCACGCAGGGTGAGTTGAACGTTCCGCCGCCAGTGACGGTCGCGGTCACTTCCTGGAACGGCGAGTTCATCTTCTTCAATGGCGAGGTCAGGCCCGGTGTGCGGACTCCTTCGGTCTTCTCGCTTCACCTTCCGGCGCATGAGTGAGGACGCTCCATCGAAAGCAGGCGCACAGGCCTGGGCGACCGTCGCCCTGCTCTGGCCGGTGGCGCTGCTGAACTACCTCGACCGCCAGGTGCTCTCGACCCTGCAAGCGGCGATCGGCGCGGATCTGCCGATGGTCCTCGACAGCCAGAATTTCGGTCGCCTGATGGGCATTTTCCTTTGGGTCTATGGCCTGATGAGCCCGGTCAGCGGGTTGGTCGCGGACCGTTTCAACCGCAAGCGCCTGATCGTCGGCAGCCTCTGCGTGTGGTCGCTCGTCACCCTGCTGATGGGACATGCCGACAGCTTCGCCCACCTCTACTGGATGCGGGCGCTGATGGGTATCAGCGAGGCCCTCTACATCCCGGCAGCGCTGGCCTTGATCGTCGATCACCATCGCGGCCCGACTCGTTCGCTCGCCGTCGGCATCCACATGACCGGCCTCTATTTCGGCCAGGCCCTCGGCGGCTTCGGAGCCCTCGCGGCGGCGGAACTTTCCTGGCGGTCGACCTTTCAATGGCTCGGCGTCATCGGGGTCGGCTACAGCTTCGTGCTGGCGCTTTTCCTGAGGGAGAAAAAGGAGGCGGTCACGACGACAGAAAGTCTTCCCGCCGCGCTGTTAGGGATGGGGAAATCCCTGCGCACGCTCTTCGGCATCGGCGCCTTCTTCGTGATCCTGTTCTACTTCGCCGCTCCCAGCGCGCCCGGCTGGGTCGTGAAAAACTGGCTGCCAACCCTCTTCGCCAAGATGGACGCCGCCACGATCCGCAGCCTGCTGCCCGGCACCTCCGGCTTCAGCGATGCGGAAATCGCCAGCAAGGTCGCGAAACCCCTCTCCACCATCATCATCGCCGTCGCCGGATTCGTCGGCGTGATCTCCGGCGGCATCCTGGCCGACCGCTGGTCACGGCGAAACCTTCGCGGCCGGATCTACACCGGCGTCATCGGGCTTTCGCTCACCATTCCCGCCCTGCTCGCGCTCGGCTTCGGCCACAGCCCGGCCGTCGCCTTCGGGGCCGCCGTGGTCTATGGCATTGGCTTCGGGCTCTTCGATGCCAACAACATGCCGGTCCTCTGCCAGTTCGTGCCCGCCCGGCTGCGCGCCGCAGCCTATGGCTTCATGAACCTCATCGGCGTCTCCGCCGGCGCGCTTTCCACCGAGGTCATCGGCTCGCTCGACAAGTCCGGCAAGCTCGCCCAGGGCATCGGCTGGCTCGCCGTTCCCGTCGTCCTCGCCATCGCCCTCGTGCTGATGCTCCGCCCCACCACCCTCAACCGTATCGATCCATGAAACTCCACGAACTCGTCGTCGCCACCCATTCGCCCTTCCATGCCGACGGCTCGATCGCTCCCGAAGTCGTCGCCACCCAGGCCGCCTTCCTCGCCGCGAACGGCATCCGCACGATCTTCATGACCGGTTCGACCGGTGAGTCCCACTCGATGACGACCGCCGAGAAACTCGCCCTCTACGATGCCTGGGCCGTTGCCGGGAAAGCCAGCGGGCTGAAGGTGATCGCCCACGTCGGCAGCAACTGCGTCGAGGACTCGAAGACCCTCGCCCGCCGCGCCGGAGAGCTCGGCTTCCAGGCGATCAGCGCGCTTGCGCCCTCCTACTTCAAGCCCGCCAGCCTTTCCGCGCTGATCGATACCTGCGCCGCCATCGCCGCCGAGGCTCCCTCGCTGCCGTTCTACTACTACGACATCCCCGTGCTCACCGGCGTGTCGTTCCCGATGGAGAAATTTCTAACAGAAGCGCCGTCCCGCATCCCGAACCTCGCCGGCATCAAGTTCACCAACCCCGACCTCGTTTCCTACCGCCGCAGCCTCGATGTCGCGGGCAACCGCCTCGACCTGCCCTGGGGCGTGGATGAAATGCTCGTCGCCGCCCTCGCCACCGGCGCGCGCGGCGGAGTCGGCTCGACCTACAACTGGGCTCCGAAACTCTATCTCGATCTCATCGACGCCTTCCAGCGCGGCGACCTCGACGAGGCCCGACGCCTGCAATCGGTCTCGATTGCGATGATCGATGCCATCGCCGCCACCGGCTTCCTCGGCACCGCCAAGGCCCTGATGGCTCGTCTCGGCGTGCCGGTCGGGGCTGCGCGACTCCCGCTTGGAAATCCCAGCGAGCCGCAGATGGACGCGCTGATGATCCGCCTCGGCGAGCTTGGATTCGCCGAGTGGGGCGCAAAGCCGCTCCAGCAGCCAGCCCTCGCCACCGCCTGATCATGCTCGCCGAGTTCTATCGCTCGCAGCTCTTCGACGACTGCCTGCCGTTCTGGTTTCCGCGTGCGGTCGATGAGGTCCACGGCGGCTTCCTGCATTGTCTCGATCGCGATGGCTCGGTGGTCGATGACGACAAGTCGGTCTGGGCCCAAGGCCGCATGAGCTGGATGCTGCTGACGCTTTTCCAGGAGCACGAGGCCCGACCCGAGTGGCTCGCCTGGGCCGAGAGCGGGCTGCGTTTCCTGGAGGAAAAATGCGTCGATCCGACCGACGGACGGATGTTCTTCCACGTCGCGCGCGATGGCACCCCGATCCGCAAGCGCCGCTACGCCTACAGCGAGAGCTTCGCCGCCATCGCCCACGCGGCCCATGCCGGAGCCACGGGAAATGCCGGCTCCGCCGAGCGGGCGCGGCATTGGTTCGACCGCTTCACCGACTGGAACTTCACCCCGGGAAACATCCCGCCGAAGTTCACCGGCGCGCGACCGATGGAAGGCATCGGCACCCGCATGATCACCCTCGTCACCGCCCAGGAACTGCGCAAGCACCTCGGCGAGGACCCGCAGATCACCGCGTGGATCGACCGCTGCCTCGACGACATCGTCCGCCTCTTCGTGAAGCCGGAGCTGAAGGTCGTCATGGAAGCCGTCGCGCCCGATGGCTCGATCGTTGATCACTTCGACGGTCGCATGCTCAACCCCGGCCACGCCATCGAGGCCGCCTGGTTCATCCTCGAGGAGGCGAACCACCGCCAGGACGAGTCCCTGAAAAAGCTCGGCTGCGAGATGCTCGACTGGATGTGGGCCCGCGGCTGGGACCACGAGTTCGGCGGGCTTTTCTACTTCCGCGATGTCTTCGACAAGCCGGTGCAGGAATACTGGCACGACATGAAATTCTGGTGGCCCCACGACGAGGCCCTCATCGCCACCCTCATGGCCTGGCGCATGACCGGCGAGCCCCGCTATTTGGAATGGCACGAGCAATGCCGGAAGTGGTCATTCGAAAAATTCGCCGATCCCGATCACGGCGAATGGTTCGGCTACCTCCGCCGCGACGGCACCCCCACCAACACCCTCAAGGGCTCTCTCTGGAAATCCTTCTTCCATCACCCCCGAGCACTGTGGAGATGCCATCAGCTGGCGAAAGACTGAGGGGTCAGGGGCCAGGATCCAGGGGTCAGGACGAGGAGTTGAGAGGGAAGAGCTGAAATCAAATCAAACATCCACAATCGTCAATCCAATCGGCCGTGCCCTGCAGATGGATTGATGACTGACGATTGTTGATTTTGGATTTTTGATTGGCCCCGGGCGGGGACAAGCCGTTTCACCACCCGATCCGGGTCAGACCGGTGACATGGTCGAAATGGGCATCGCGGCTGATGACCGGCAGTTTGTGTTGGCGGGCGATGGCGGCGATCCACAGATCATTCATCGGAATGGGCGTGCCAGCCGACGTGAGTTGAAGCCGGATCTCCGCATAGTGGCGGGTGGTGGTTTCATCTGCCGCCAGAACCGTGGTGGTGGCGAGCGCATCCTCCAACCATGCCGTCATTTTTTCCCGGAACCGGGATTTCAGAATGCCAAAGCGGAATTCCGCCAGCGCCGGAACCGGCACACACAGGCGGTCCGCCTGCTCGTTGTGCCGGATGAAGGACGGTTCATTGAGCCACCAGGCGGAAAGCCCGTTGGTATCAACGATCATTTCCACTCCTCCTCTTCGATCTGCCCGAAGTTTTCATTCACGATTTGCTCGATTCGCCTGAGTTCCGCCACCATCTCCGGGTCATTGGCGGCGATCCCTGCGAACTTCATCCACGGCTTCTCCGCATGAGTCGGCCGCTTGGCCAGCTTGTCCTGCAGCGCCTCGGTGACGTAGTCCTTGAGACGCATGCCCTGCCGTGCGGCAGTGGCTTTCACCTCGCGGAACAGGGAGTCAGGAAGTTCAATCGTCGTGCGCACAAAAGCATATTCCCATTTTTTCATGATCCTGCAAGCAACGAAAGAACGGGGCCAAGGGTCCGGAAGAGGAGTTGAGAGGGAAGACCTCTTCAAATCAAACATCCACAATCGTCACTCCTCAATCGTCAATCCAATCGGCCGTGCCCTGCAGATGGATTGATGACTGACGATTGTTGATTTTGGATTTTTGATTTGCCCCGCGAAGCCCCCTTGGACTGCGGTGGCAAACGCAGAGCGACACCGCTTTCAGATGCGAGGATGACGTTCATCATTCGATAAACAATCAGTCCGTCTCAAACCACCGATCTCCCTTGTTCCTCCAGCGCACGACAAACCGCTTCCCAGTCCCCGTTCAAATCGCCGCTCTTCAAGGATCATCCGCCAAGATCGCAAGCAACTCCTGATAGGCACTTTCTCCACCTTCACGCTCACACCATCGACGGACGGCATCGAGATCCGACTTTTCCACCTGCCGACGGCAGATCAGCACCGCTTGGTCGAAGTTCGCCCGTGACTTCCAGTGGATGTAGCCTGCCAGGCGGTCCTTCACACTGTCTGTGGGCGAGAGCAGACGCAGGATTCTCCCATCGACCTCGATCTCCATCGGCACGACAGGAAACTGCTCGCCGATCTCGACCGGACCACGCGGAAACTCGAGGAATAGATGCTGACACGAGGGATGCTTGAAATACCGGCTTCGCGAGGGAACGAACCCGATTTGTGAAAGCACCTCGGCCAATCTCGTCCGTCCCGCGTCATCAGGCACCAGGTCCAGATCTCCGGAGCGATAGAGCCCCTCGGTGTGAATCGCCACAACCGCTCCACCGACAAGCACCGAACGGATCCCCGCTCCCTCAAGATGCCAAGCCACGTAGCGCCACAGTTCCTCCTCGCTGCAATTCTTCAAATCCGGTTCCTGCATGGTGGCTTTTGACTTGAATGATCGGTCATATGACCGGATATTCCGGTCATGATTTCAACCGCGCTCCAGGACCTGTTTGGCGGAAAGGCTGCCGAAGCCGTGCTTCTGGCGCTTTTCCATCAAGGCGAAGCCTATGGACGGGCCGTGGCTCGGGATTTTGGGGTCTCCCTCGATGCCGTCCAGCGCCAACTCGACCGCTTCGAGCGGTCCGGCGTGCTGGTCTGCAAGCGTCAGGGGCGCACCCTGATCTATCTCTGGAACCCCAAATCCCGCCTCGCCACCCGCCTCCGCGACCTCACCGGCGTCGTTTACGACGGCCTTGATCCACAAGTGAAAGAGCAGCTCTTCGCCGAACGCCGCCAACCTAGGGCCAAGGACAAGCCGGTGATCCGTAGCTGATGGAACGTGT
This sequence comes from Luteolibacter sp., assembly GCA_031411755.1. Lineage (GTDB taxonomy): Bacteria > Verrucomicrobiota > Verrucomicrobiia > Verrucomicrobiales > Akkermansiaceae > Luteolibacter. Next base: position 25,428 of record JANOBS010000132.1, read on the forward strand.
CCCGACTGTCTCAGTCGGCAGTTCCCTCGGGCGGAGAAGGTTCGAACGCTGAATTTTCGGGACCAACCCCTTTCAGACCCCTTTCAGGGGCCAAGAAGACCAACTACACTCCAAACTTGCTCACTTTGAGGGAAATACCAGCATACCGTCGGCTACCTCCATGACAAGCTGGCCATTTTTGGAAACCCAGCCGAAGGGAATGGATCGTCGAAATCGCTGGCGGCGTTCACTAGCTTCGAGAGCTTTGGGATCATCAGCCTTTCTGTAGTTCTTGATGTATTCGGGAATCCATTTGCTGAAAAAGGGGGTCAGCGATTTTCCGTCCGCGTAGAAGACCTGGAACGACTGGTAATCTGCCGAATATGAACAAAAGAAGTGATCCACGACCTGATCTTCCTTGAGCTTATCAAGGCCGGTATTGAGGTGATACTGGTATTCAAAAGAACTCCCGGCGATTGCGGATTTGATTTCGATGCCTTCGAGATCTGCACCGTATCCTCCCTTGCCCATTCTACCCGTTAGGATGGAGCCGAATAGTTCCCAAGTGATCGAGGGGACAGAGCCGCTGGTCTTGAGGTTGTGCTCTTTCAGGAGCTGGAAGAAATCTGATCGGTTGATGTGCGTTTGATAGAAATCAAAGGCAGCACGGAATCGGAGCTTGGTCACTTGGAACCTCCTTTCGCGGCAAGGAGCTCCGCAGCAGAAGTTCCGAGCGCTTCAGCTAGCTTGTGAATATTGATGAGGCTGACATTGCGTTTGCCTCGCTCAATTCCACTGATGTAGGTCCGATCCAGCCCACACTCCATTGCCAGCTTCTCCTGCGAAAGCCCTATTGCGAGTCGGGTAGACCTCACGCCGTCTCCAAAGCTTTCCAGCAATTTTGCTTCGTCCATTTAGGGAACGAAGAATGCCACGCACGATGATTTAGAGTCTACGGACTTTGAGTCACAACCAAAGCTTCGATAGGCCTCCAGCTCCAGCTTCGGAAGCAGCCATTCCCTCGCGAAGAGATAGTGGAACGAGCAAGTGATCGACGAGGTGCTTCACGACCGGGACGACGACGGCATCTCCCATGGCGTTGTAGGACTCGTTATAGGAGGAGGAGAGCTTGTAGGAGCGTGGGGCACCCATGAGCAAAGCAGCCTCACGAGGGGTGATCTTCCGGGCCCTCCATACCCCGGCGTCATGAAGAAGCAGGAACTGGCAACTGCTTCCTCCCTCGGCAGTGCGGAGGCATCCAGAGAGATCGTCGAAGCGAAGCTCAAGAACCTGCTTGCCCTGGCGGGTACGGCGGTAGCCGGGAAACACGGCCCGCTTATTTAGTGGAAGCTTGTTCAGCATCTCGCGGTGCTTTGGCGCGATGAGCGAGAACAGGGCTTCCGCACGCTCCTCGTTGAAGATCGGGGCGTCCCACTCGATGAGATCTGTCAGGCTCTTAGGGCGCTTGGTAGGGCGGGGCATGGCCCAAAAAACGATGTCGTCGAGCGGCGCGATGGCTTTGAGGACCGGATCGGGGTGAAGCCAGTTCGGACCGTGATCTTCGAGTGCGGAGGTCTCCAGATGATCCTGAACCGCCACGATGAAGACACGGGGCCGCGATTGTGGGACCCAGAGACGAGCGTCCAGCAGCATCGGGCCGACCTTGTAGCAGCGATCCCGCAGAGCTTGGTAAAGCAGACGGAAATCCTCGCCATTGTTGGCGGATAGAAGCCCGACGACGTTTTCAAGGGCAATCACGGAGGGCTTGATCGGCATCTCGTCGAGAACGCGAATCCATTCCCAGAAAAGCCCACTGCGCGAGGCGGCGAGGCCCCCCATTTTACCGGCGAGGGAGAGATCCTGGCAGGGGAAGCTAGCCCAGACAATGTCGCCTTGGGGGATCGAGCCACCCTTAACGTCCTCGATCGAACCAAGGTGGAAATGCCCGTCACCGTGGTTCGCAGTGTAGATCGAGGCCTTCTTGGGGCAGATGTCGTTCGACCAGACTGGGGAACAGGCATGCTTGGCCCCCTGAGTGACAAGGCCACTGCCAGCAAAGAAATCCACGAAGGTTGGAAGATGCGTGCTCAGGAGTTCTTTTGAACAGTTTTTGTGGGCGATGTCAACCCTCTCAAATTTGAAGTTAGGATGGAGTGAAAATTCAGGAAACCAAGCAAGTAATGGGCATCATCTATGGATGGCGAGCTCGGAATTGCCACCCTTCTGAGGGTCGGGGTCAGGATCGAGGTGGCAGGCGGACCATTCAAGGCCTTGAGCACCCCTACGGCACGAGCCTAGGCCCCGAAGAGGGCAACAACCCATTGAACTCCGTGCATCCTGCTGCCGCCTTCCCACTGCCAGCCTGCTGAAAAGTTTACGGAAGGCCGAATACTTGAAAATCGGGACCGACCCATTCGGAGCCTTGAGCAATGTTGAAGCAAGTTAGATAGAGCTTGCGTGACGGGTGCCCAAAGGACAACTTCCCGGCAGCCAAAAGTGTTTTCCAGCACTGCGGTGCACAGCTTGAGCTTCGGCAATACGGCTGTTGGATTGACTGAACAGGTCAAGGACGAAGTTCGCCTCAATCTTGAGGAGTGCGGAGGCCGCGATCTGGACCGCGATGGTCGGTTTCATTCGTGAGATCGTAATCATTGTTACAGTGTAGCACATCATGCTTAATCAGCGCCTAGGCTATGCTACTCAGGTCACTTCGGTGACGCTGGGCAGGAAAAGCTGAGGGGGGAGGAGACATTCGGTTTGCTAAACCAGATTTCCGGCTCTTTCGAGAGCTCCCCCTTCAGTTGAGCCAGGCAACTCCTCAAAATGACCCGCGAACAGTTCATCCAAGCCTACAAACAACGTGGGTATTTGCATTTCGACACCGCGCTTCCGAATCCAGGCGCTGCGTGGTCGCATATCAATAGATTCCGCGAAGGAGCCGATCATGGCTTCCTGCCGTTTCTCGGTTTTACTCTCACCTCAATTCGCGTGAAGCGGGAGGTACCTGAAAAGGGAACAACGGTTCCCCGCCGCCTCCGAAGGTTGGTTCTCAAACCGAAACATCGACTCATTAAAATCGCGTCTCATCGTGATGCGGCTGTTTACTCATACTACGGGATGATCCTCGGAGAACTGTATGAAGAACGCCTCCATGCGCTTGGACTAGAGTTGGTCCCCACTGCGTTTCGGAAGGTTGGAAGAGGCCGATGCAATATCGATCACGCAAAAGAGGTATTTGATTTCATCAATGCAAATCGGCCATGCGTCGCGCTGGGATTCGACGTGGAGAAGTTTTTTGACCGCCTTTCCCATATCCGCCTGCGTAGCGCGTGGGCAGGCATTCTTGGGTTAGATCGGCTCCCGGCGGATCACTATCGAGTGTATCGTTCCCTCACACGTTTCTCATGGGTGGATCGGAAGCACGTGTTTTCGGAATTTGGTATCAGCATTTTCAATCCGAAGATGGAGAACTCCGACAACCCCCGTAATCGTTTTTGTTCGGAAGAGGTATTCCGGAGTCGGGTACGTGGCAATGGACTCCTTCAGCACAACCCCGATCAAAACAGGGGAATCCCGCAGGGATCACCAATGAGTACGATCCTTTCGAACCTCTATATGCTGAAAATCGATGAGGTTCTGAATGCATGGGCTCTCCAAAATGGAGGGCTGTATCGACGCTATTGCGATGATATCGTATTGGTTGTTCCGCCGGAGCGAGCCCAAACTACAGAGTTTGTCGTCCACGCTCTCATGCACGAAAGCGAGCTGACGTTGAATGAGAGCAAAACCGAGCGCGTCGTATTTGATGCCGCCACTAAATCTGTTGCTCAAGATGGAAAATCCCTACCCTATCTTGGGTTCGTCTTCGACGGAAACCTCGTTCGCCTGAGGCAAAGTTCACTCGACCGGTATTACGGAAAAATGCGAAAGGGTGTCCGGTCGGCAGTCCAGTGTCAGAGGAAACAATGCAGAAAAATTCAAGGTGTTCCATTAAAGTCCCGAAAGCTGTTCTTGAAGTTTTCTCATCTCGCCCAATCCCAGCGGGGTGGGGTTGCAATCCGAGAAAAAGACGGAAATCGCTATCGAATAAGAAGAACGAACTTCATCACCTACGGTATCCGAGCTGCTCAAGCGTTCGAGTCGATTGAGATTCGGCATCAGCTGCGCGGGCACTGGCAAAACCTACGCAAGCAAATCAGAAGCAAGGAGATCCGTTAGCCCGTGAAAGGGGTCTGGAAGGGGTCAGTGTTTGTGAATGGGGTACCGATCATCCAGTCTTCGACCTCGCTCCCTTTTTAGAAACTGGGGAGCGAGGGAGCGGCAGTTTCAGAATTTGAGTTTCATGACTTCGGCACCGGCCAGGAGGTAGCTGCCGAAACCGTGGAGGTCGCCTTTGAGACGGGGGCGCTTGAGGTAGTAGGCGAGGTCACCGACATCGGTGGAGGCGCAGACGTCGAGGAGGTCGCCCTCGGGGGTGACCTTGGCCTGGAGGGCGTTCCAACCCTTGCGGGCGTCGGCAGCGAAGGAGGCGTCGAGCCAGCCTTCGTTGACGCCGCGCGCGAGTCCGTAGGTGAACATGCCGGTGCAGGAGGTTTCCAGCCACGATTCCGGATGATCCACGACCTGGTGCCAGCCGCCGGCCGGATCCTGGTGCTTCCGGAGTCCTTCCATGTGGGCGAGATAGGAGGCAAGGAGCGCGGGGCGTTCGGGGTGGTCGGCGGGGAGGAAGGCGAGTAGCTCGGCGTGGGCGAGCACCATCCAGCCGTTGCCCCGACCCCAAAACTCTCCGGCGGGTCGGGAGGTTTTCAGGTCCCAGACATGGCGGTAGAGGCCAGCCTTGGAATCGAAGAGGCGGGCCTGAGTCCCCTTGATCTGGGCGATGGCGGCATCGAGGGAAGCCTTGTCTCCCAGCAGTTGGAAACGTCGCACCAGATAGGGAATCGTCATGAACGGATCGTCCGTCATGAGGCCTTTTCCCGGACGGTAGCAGGCGCCATCGGAGAAACGCGGGTTGGCGGCGAGAAAGCGATCCATCCGGGCGAGGAAGGGGTCGTAGCGCGTGTCGCCGGCGGCGGCTTTCCGCTCAAGCACCAGGGGAGCCAGGCCGGTGTGCCAGAGGGAGGAAAGCTGGAAGTGGAACGCGATGGGGGAAAGCGAGCCATCCCCGACCGGCGCGGCCTTCATCTTGGCGGCCTGCTGTTTTTCGAAATAGGAAAGGTGACGGTAGATGAACGCGAGGTTGGCCTCGCCGTAACCCTCGTAACGCGGCTCGTGCAGCGCCTCGGCGGTGCGGCGCATGCCGACGGTCAGCAGCCAGGTCTGATAGAACCAGGCGTTGAACTTGCTCTCGATGCTGATCTCCGGCCGGGGCGCGAGGGACTCGCTGTTCTCGTAGGTCTGGCCGTTGGAATGGTCAATCAGACGCCGCGTGGTCTGCTTGAGAATGCCGTCGGCCACGAGGCGGAGCTTGTCTTCGTGGTTCTCCGCCGCGCGGATCGGCAGGGCACAGAAGAGGGCAAGAACGAGGGCGGCGATGGATTGGGACATTGCAAATGATGCATCAGGATGGTGTCTCGAAACCTTCCCTGACGACTGTGAAAACCGAGTGTTGGGGCCTTCCGAGGTAGGATGAAGCTGCCAACTGAGACAGTTGGGACACGTTCTTGCTTCCACCGCGCTGGGGCCGCCGGGCTCTGAGGTAGTAGGCCCCTCGGCCCTGGCCTTTCGGGAGGAGGTGGCCGCTTGCGACGAGTTCCCGGAGACGGAGCTTGAGCGTGCTGGGCTTGCCGCCGGTGAGCTGGACGATCTGGCCGAGGGTCAGGGTTTTACTCAGGATGAAGCTCCCGACTGATACCAAAGATTTCTAGCTTTTTGACTTTAATATCAGGGTGGATTACTGGAGTCTTCGTGCATGGCCCGCACACTGCCCAAACTGGGAGACGACCTTGTTCTGCAAATCGAGCACGCCTGGATCCAGACTCATCCCGA